>CAUZKB010000018.1:0-28287 GCA_963580575.1 Bacteroidia bacterium
AACTATTTTTGTCAACTATTTGATAATAATAATGTTGGATCATCAACAATGCCACATAAAATTAATCCAATAAAATTTGAAAATGCTGAAGGAAATTTATTATTAGCAAATAATTTTTTTGAATTTTTTTCAAGAAAATTACCAGTTTCAAGACTTCAAAGAGATTTAACTGATAGTACTATTTTAAGAAATATTGGAGTCCCTATAGGGCATACTATTGTTGCTTTTAATTCGATATTAAAAGGTTTAAATAAACTCGTAATAAATGAAAAAAAAATTAAGTTTGATTTAAATCAAAATTGGTGTATAGTTTCTGAAGCAATTCAAACAATTCTTAGAAGAGAAGGATATCCAAATCCTTATGAAACCTTAAAAAACTTTACTCGAACTCAAACAAAAATTAATAAAAAAAATTTACATTTATTTATAGACAAACTGAAAATATCTAAAAATCTTAAAATTGAACTAAAAAGAATTTCTCCAAAAAATTATAAAGGAATCTTAGAATAAGACTAATGGGATTAATTAAAACAAATAAAATTATATTATTCTTCATAACATCACTTTTATTAATCGGATGTAAAAAAGATAAAGATTCTGTTTTAAGAATTGATTCTGATGACAATGCAATTAACCTTGATGGAGAACTTCAAATTAGTGATTTTGTATGGCAAGGATTAAATTACTTTTACTATTGGCAAGAAAGCGTGATCGAATTGTCAGATTCATTACTAAATGATAGTGATAAATATATTGAATTCATAAGTGAAAATCCTGATCCAAAAGAGTTCTTTAAATCTCTTATGCATCCTGATGATCCTTTTAGTTGGATTCAAGAGGATTATGAAGAATTAGAAAATAATCTTAAAGGTGTTTTCTCATCAAATGGAGTTGAGTTTAGTTTAACTTGTTACACTAGTTGTGACGAAGTTATTGGGATTGTTAAATATATTCTTGTGGACTCAGATGCTTCTGAAAAAAACATTAAGCGTGGAGATTATTTTTATGGAGTTGATGGTATTAATCTTACATCGAAAAATTACATCGATCTTCTTTTTGGAGATAATCTATCTTATACACTTAATATGGCAACTATTGAAGATGATGGTACACTTAAACCTAATGATATTAACGTAGAACTAATTAAAGAGGAAAATTTTGAATCAAATCCAATTCAAGTTGAAAAAATCATTTCTTTAAATTCAAATAAAATTGGTTATTTAATGTATAATCAATTTATTGGTAATAAAACATCATTAGTTAACGATGCTTTTGGGAAATTTAAAAATGAAGGAATAACTGACCTTATTCTTGACTTAAGATATAATTCAGGAGGTTCAGTTGCATCCTGCGCTGCTCTTGCTAGCATGATCACTGGTCAATTTGATGGAAAAGTTTTTTCTAAACAAAATTGGAATTCTAAACTCACAGAATATTGGAATGATAAAAATCCTGAAAGTATAATTAATCGTTTCAGTAATAAATTTGATAATGACAAACAAATAAACTCTTTGAATCTTGAAAATATATATATATTAACTACTGAAGAGTCAGCCTCAGCAAGTGAACTTATAATAAATGGATTAAAATCTTACATAGAAGTTGTTCATATTGGTGAAACAACTAGAGGAAAAAACGTTGGTTCAATAACTGTATATGATTATATAGATAATGAAGGAACAAAAAATCCTTATCACAAATATGCAATGCAACCTATAGTTTTAAAAATGGCAAATAATGATGGTTTTGCGGATTATGCAAATGGTTTAATTCCAGATATAGAACAAGAAGAAGATCTTTTTAATCTAGGAACTTTAGGAGATACTAAAGAATCTTTACTTTCAATCGCAATAAATTTAATAACTGGAAGTGCCAAATCTAGTTATAAAAAAGTCAAAATGAATAGAAGAAATTTAATCATAGATCCTAAAATGAAAAAGCAACAAACCATGTATGTTGATTTTGATTTTTCACTTAAATAAACCTTAAAATTTATTTAGTTAAATACATTTTTCTTCTAGAATAAAGGTTGTAAAAATCATCATCTTTCAAACTTTTAATAAAAAGAATACTTTCGCCAGTGCTCTTCATTTCAGGTCCTAATTGTTTATTTACATTAGGAAATTTATTAAATGAAAATACAGGTTGCTTAATTGCATACCCTTCTAACTTTGGCTTAAATTTAAAATCAGTAACTTTTTTTTCCTTTAACATAACTTTTATAGCATAATTTACATAAGACTCATTATATGCTTTTGAAATAAAAGGAACAGTTCTAGATGCTCTTGGATTAGCTTCTATAACAAATACTTTATCATCTTTAATTGCATATTGGATATTAATAAGTCCAACTGTATTAAGAGCCAAAGCAATTTTGTGAGTATGATCCTTTATTTGTTGCAAAATATACTCTCCCAGATTAAATACAGGAAGAGTTGCATTTGAATCTCCAGAATGAATGCCACATGGTTCAATATGTTCCATTATACCTATTATATATACATTTTCCCCATCACAAATGGCATCCGCTTCAGCCTCAATCGCTCCATCTAAATAATGATCAAGTAACAATTTATTGTTAGGAATTTTTTGTAATAAATCAATAACATGAGATTCTAATTCTTCTCTATTTATAACTATTTTCATCCCTTGACCTCCTAAAACATAAGAAGGTCTAACTAAAATTGGAAAATCTAATTTATCAGATAATTTAATTGCTTCATCAGCTTTTCTAGCGACTACAAATTCAGGATAAGGTATTTTATTCTGTTTTAATAATAAAGAAAAACTTCCACGATCTTCAGCAAGATCTAATGACTTATAATTCGTGCCAATTATATTAATCCCATACCTGTCAAGTTTCTCAGCTAATTTTAAAGCTGTTTGACCACCTAATTGAACAATTACCCCATAAGGTTTCTCTAAAGATATTATATCATAAATATGCTCCCAAAAAACAGGTTCAAAATATAATTTATCCGCAATATCAAAATCTGTTGAAACTGTCTCAGGATTACAATTTATCATTATAGTCTCATATCCACATTCAATAGCAGCCAAAACTCCATGAACACAACAATAGTCAAACTCAATACCCTGTCCTATTCTATTTGGACCAGAACCTAAAACAACTACTTTTTTCTTTTTAGTTACTATACTCTCATTTTCACTCTTAGGAATTTCATTTTTAACTCGAAACTTTTCTTCAAAAGTAGAATAGTAATAAGGAGTTTTAGCTGAAAATTCTGCAGCACAAGTATCTACCAACTTATAAACCCTTTGAACACCTAATTCATTTCTTTTATTATATACTTGACTCTCTAAACAATTAAGCATATGTGCAACTTGTCTATCTGCAAAACCTTTTTGCTTAGCTTCAAGCATCAATTCAGTTGAAATATTATCAATTGAAAAACGTGAGATTTCTTTTTCTAATTCAGCAAGCTCCTGAAATTGTGATAAAAACCACATGTCAATTTTTGTAATCTCATTTATTCTTTCTAAAGAAATACCCATTTGAATTGCATCATAAATTATAAATACTCTATCCCAACTAGGATAAATTAATTTATTTATAATTAAATCATAATCCTTAAGTCCTTTCCCGTCAGCACCTAATCCATTTCTTTTAATTTCCAAAGATTGAGTAGCTTTATGAAGAGCCTCTTGAAAAGACCTTCCTATACCCATAACTTCACCTACCGATTTCATTTGAAGACCTAATGTTCTATCTGAACCCTCAAATTTGTCAAAATTCCACCTTGGAATTTTTACTATTACATAATCTAAAGTTGGTTCAAATAAAGCAGAGGTAGTTTGAGTAATCTGATTACTCAATTCATCCAAATTATAACCTATTGCAAGTTTAGTAGCTATTTTTGCTATAGGATACCCTGATGCTTTAGATGCTAAAGCAGATGACCTAGAAACTCTAGGATTTATTTCAATTCCTATAATATCTTCTTTTTCATCGGGACTAACAGCAAATTGAACATTACATCCACCGGCAAAATTTCCAATACTTCTCATCATTTTAATGGCCATATCTCTCATTCTCTGAAAAGTTTTATCTGAAAGAGTCATTGCTGGAGCCACAGTTATTGAATCTCCAGTATGAATTCCCATAGGATCCATATTTTCTATTGAACAAATAATAACTACATTATCATTTTTATCTCTTAATAACTCTAATTCATATTCTTTCCAACCAATCAAAGCTTTATCAATTAAAACTTCATGAATTGGAGATGCTTCGAGTCCACGTGTTAATAATTCGTCAAATTCCTCTTCTTTATGAACAAAAGATGCTCCTGACCCACCAAGAGTAAATGAGGGTCTTATAACAAGAGGAAAACCTAATTCTTGTGCTATTTCTTTACCTTTCAAAAATGAATTAGCAATTAAAGATGGTGCAACAGGAATATTTATTTTTTTTAATAATTGTTTAAACTTTTCTCTATCTTCAGTTATATTTATTGCATTAATATCAACACCAATTATTTTAACACCAAAATCTTTCCAGACACCTTTTTCATCAGCTTCTATGCAAAGATTTAAAGCTGTTTGACCACCCATTGTAGGTAAGACTGCATCAATAGAATGTTGATCTAAAATTTCAATTATTGATTTTGTATTTAAAGGTTTTAAATAAACATGATCTGCCATTGCTGGATCAGTCATAATAGTTGCTGGGTTAGAATTTATTAAAATTGTTTTTATACCATCCTCTCTTAATGATCTTAATGCCTGCGACCCTGAATAATCAAATTCACAACCTTGACCAATAATTATTGGACCTGATCCAATAACAAGTATAGTATTAATTGAATTTGATTTAGGCATAATTAAAATATAGTTTTAATACAAAAAAAAAGGTGTTAACTGAAAACAGATAACACCTTTTTGATATTTTTTTTATCATTTTTTATGTCTTGGCTCTGATGAAACAGAAATTTTTTTTCTTCCTTTAGCCCTTCTAGACGATAAAACTTTTCTACCTGCAGCAGTGGACATTCTTTCTCTAAAACCATGCTTGTTTCTTCTTTTTCTTTTTGAAGGTTGAAATGTTCTTTTCATTTAAATTTTAAAATGACCTTTTTTGAAATTCGGGCAAATATACAACAAGTTTTCTCTCTAACAAATTGAATCAAAAACATTTAAAATTTGACTATTTTTGAATAAAAATAAAAAATGTTTCACAAATACATAAAACTTATAATCGCTTTCATACTATTTATTTATTCAATATATCAGTTTATAGAAAATTATATTGGTAATGGTATATTTCTAATTTTCATTTCATTATTTTTTATTTTAATTTATTTTAAAAACGAAATTATTTTTCTTGCATTTCTAAAATTAAGAAAACAAGATTTTGATGGAACTGAAAGACTATTATCTAAAATATATAATCCTGAAAAAACTCTTGTAAAGAAACAACAAGGTTACTTCAATTATCTAAATGGAATTATTCAATCACAAAGAAATCTAACTATAGCTGAAAAATATTTTAAAAAATCTATCCAACTAGGAATGTCAATGAATCACGATCTTGCAATGGCAAAAATGAGCCTAGCTGGTATCTTAATGCAAAAAAGGAGAAAAAGAGAAGCTCAACAACTTTTAACAGAAGCTAAAAAATTGGATAAACACAACATGTTAAAAGAGCAAATGAAAATGATTCAACAACAAATGAAAAAAATTTAAATTCATTATTTAGGAATTTTTATTAAATATTTTTTTTTTGATTTATTATTTAGATGATTCTCCAATAACCAAGGATTAAAAATTTTTATTGTTTTATAGTTTAATCCTAATTTTTTTGAAAAATCCACAATGTTTGAGATTGCAGTATCTAACTTAATCTCTCTTGATTCAATAGATTTATAAAGATCATTTTCTTGAAAAATAAAACCATACTTTTCAGCATTTTTCATTATTTCTTTTACCGCCAAAATTCTAAAAATATATCTACTAGTTTCTTTTCCTAATAACAAATCATAATAATTACTTACCTTCTGTTTTTCAAGATTTCTAGAAATTCCAGAAATCCCTCTATTATATGCTGCTGCTGCTAAAGTCCATGAACCAAATTTATTTTTTGCTTTTTTTAAAAATTTACATGCTACTCTAGTCGATAATTCTAAATTATATCTCTCATCAATATTTTTATTTACTTCTAAACCATATTCTTTTGCAGTATAAGGCATTAATTGCCAAATACCTTTAGCCCCTTTAGGAGATCTGACATTCTCAAGACCACTTTCAATAACCGCTAAATATTTAAAATCATCAGGAACTTCCTCCTCCTTAAGTATTTTCTCAATTACAGAAAAAAATCGATTTGCTCTTTTTATTAATAAGAGCATATTTGATTGCCAATAAGTATTAACAAGTAATTCTTTATCCAATCTTTCTCTAATATCAAATAAATCTATTGGAACTTCTTCACCACTAAAATTTATATTTTGTGGAATTTTAAGAGCATACACTTTATATAGATTCTCTTCACCATAAGTCTGAAATGCTGAGTCAAAATTATCCTTTAAATATGTTGCACCAATAAAAAATGAAAATATTAGAAATTGAATTATCAACAGAAGTTTATTTGACATAAATGAATTTTATCAAATTTACAATTTTAGTATATAAATATCTAATTATTAAGAAGTTTGGACAATAATTTATTTATCCTAATAGCCTTAGTTAAAACTATAACATGATTTCCATCTATAATATAAATTTCACCAGTAATGTTTTTAATCGGAAAAACATTATCATTTTTTCCATGTATATGAATTAATCCCTCAATAGATTTTGTTTGATTCCAATTAACCATCGAATTCATGGCCCATTTTAAATAATTTGGGTCTCTAAATGATAAATATTTTTGATAAAGTTTAATTCTTTTTTTTATTCCGTCACCAAATGCAAAAAGTGCAAGACTATCAATACTTTTAATCCATTGAAAAGGTAATAGTTTATGAATATTTGTTTTTTTAGACATTTTCATACTTACGGGGAGTTCATTCTTGTTTTTTACACTAGATATAATAATAATTTTTCTATAACTTATAAGTTTTGAAATTTCTTGAACTAATATTCCCCCAAAAGAAACACCAATTAATATAGGATTTGGATAGCTAATTTTCTTGCAAATTCTTTTTGCATAAGAATTTAACTTTTCATTTTCATAGGGTATTATCCATTCCAACTTATGAATTACATATAATTTTGGTAAGCTTAAATACTCAAAAATCTGAGGACTTATAGCCATCCCAGGCATACAAAAAACATGAATTCTTTCCATCTAACTAATCAATTTAAATTGTCATCTAGTAAATTAATTGTACTTTTGCTATCCGTTAAAATTTCAGTTTAGTTCTAAAAATAATTAAAGTATTATTATGATTAAAATAAAAATTGAAAACAATGAATTTCTTAGACAGTTCGAAGTAAAGATTAAAAATTCTCTTGCAAGAATTGAATACGCTGAACAAGAAAGAAAAATTTTTTTAACAAAAATATTTATACCAACTAAAATTTATACGAAAGAATTTGAAGAAAATTTTATAAAGAAAACACTTGAATTTATAGCTGAAAAAAAACTTCGAGTTGTTCCAACATCTCCTAAAATTGCTGGTTTTGTAAGAAAAAACAAGGCATACAAATATCTTCTCCCTGTAGGCATCAAACTATAATTAACACCTACAATAGCCCATTTTATCTATAGATTTTAAAACTCGTCGTTGAATAGTGTTTATTTTATCGGGATCCCATGGCTCCCTAACTTTAATATAATTTTCAGTAAAGCCCTCTATATATCCCTTTTTATTTTGACTTTCATAAAGAATACTCAAATTATTTCCAATTTGAGATTCATAAAAAATTCTTTTTTTCTTTAAAGATAATGACCTTAACATATTACTTCTTTTTCTTCTAATAAATTCAGGAACAACATTAGAAATTTTTTCAGCTTCAGTATTAGCTCTTTCTGAATATTTAAAAACATGTAAATATGAAATATCCATATTAGATATATAATTATACGATTTTATAAATTCCTGGTCAGTTTCACCAGGATAACCTACTATCACATCAACGCCTATACAAGCATCAGGCATATATTCTTTTATAACTTTAACTCTATTAGAAAATAAATCTGTCAAATATCTTCTTTTCATACTCATTAAAATCTTATCACTTCCACTTTGCAATGGAATATGAAAATGAGGAACAAACTTCTTACTTTTAGAAACAAATTCAATTATTTCACTTTTCAATAAATTGGGTTCAATAGATGAAATTCTATATCTTTTTATTGAAGATATCATTTCCAATTTATTAATTAATTCTAAAAAAGTATTTTGATGTTTTTTATTTCCTAATTCACCTTTACCATAATCTCCAATATTTACTCCAGTTAATACAACCTCCTTAACACCATTTTGAATAATTTTCTTTACATTAGAAACAATATTATTTAAACTATCACTTCTCGAGCCCCCCCTGGCTAAAGGGATAGTGCAATATGTACATTTATAATCACACCCATCCTGAACTTTTAAAAAAGCTCTTGTTCTATCATCTCCAAGAGAATAACTTTCTTCAAAAAAATTAACTTCTGAAATATCACAAGAATATACCTTTCCAAATTCACTTTTAGTCAAGCTTTTAACATATTCAATTAATTTAAATTTTTCATTTGCTCCAAGAACAAGATCAACACCTTTTATTTTAGCAATTTTATTAGGTTTAAGTTGAGCATAACATCCTATAATTATAACAAATCCATTTATATTATTTCTTATGGCTTTATTAACTAAACTTTTAGTTTTCTTATCAGAATTTTCTGTTACTGAACATGTATTTATTACATATATATCTGCTTTTGAATCAAATGAAACATGATCATAAACTTCTGTTTGAAAAGTTCTTGAAATAGAAGAAGTTTCAGAAAAATTTAATTTACATCCTAATGTGTAAAATGCAACTTTAATTTTATTTTTTTTTAAATTTGATAAACTAGTTAATGTCGTCACTAAAAAGATTTTATTATTTTGTTTTTGAAAAATATATTATTTTTAAAAGATGTCAAAAATAACCAAAAAAATTGTTTTATCTAAGATTATTATTTTTGTGATTTTATTTTTTTCATCTTGTTTAAATAATAATGATAAAAATAAAAAGGATGTTTTTAGATATAATGAATATAGAAATATTACCTCTTTAGATCCTGCCTTTGCTCGCAACCCACAAAATATTTGGCCAATTAACCAGTTATTTAATGGTCTAGTTCAATTGGATGATAGCTTAAACATTATTCCGAAAATCGCTAAATCATGGAGTATAAGTAAAGATGGATTAAAACACAAATTTGTATTAAGAAATGATGTTTTTTTTCATGAATCAATTCATTTTGAAAAAAATAAAACAAGGAAAGTAATTGCTCAGATTTTACCTATAGTTTAAATAGATTAAATAATAAAAGTCTAGGATCTCCTAGGAGTTGGGTCCTTCAAAACGTTTATGATTATAAATCATTAAATAACAGTATTTTCATTATTAAACTTAAAAATCCTTTTCCAGCATTTTTAGGTCTATTATCAATGAGATATTGTTCTGTTGTTCCTTTTGAAGTTGTAGAAGCTATAGATGAAAATTTTTCTAGAAACCCAATAGGAACTGGTCCCTTTTATTTTAAAAAATGGAATGAAAACGTAAAATTAATTCTAAGAAAGAACAAAAAGTATTTTGAATTTGATTCAGAAGGAAATAAATTACCCTATTTAGAATCTATCTCAATTCAATTCATTTCAGATATACAAAGTGAATTTATGTTATTTATTCAAGGAAAATTAGATTTTATTAATTCGTTAGATTCATCCTACAAAGACGAATTATTAACTCCTAAAGGAAATCTTCAATCTAAATATGTTGATAAAATAAATATTCAAAAAGGACCATATCTTAACACAGAATATATAGGTTTTTATTTAGATTCTAAATCTTTAGTTGTAAAATCAAAAAAAAATTAGAAAAGCTATAAATCTTGGATTTGACAGGAAATTAATGATAGAATACCTTAGAAATAATATTGGATATCCAGCAAAAAAAGGAATAATTCCAAAAGGACTAAAAGGTGTATCTAAACATGAATTTGAATATAATCCAATTCAGGCAAAGAAACTTGTAAATGAATTTATTAAAGAAACAGGAATTAGAAGTCCAAAAATTACAATCAGTACTGACTCGAATTATCTAGATTTATGTGAATTTCTTCAAAAAGAGCTTGAAAAAATTGGAATAGAAATTTATATCGAAGTAATGCCTTCATCAATTCTTAGAAAAGCAAAATCGTCTGGAAATCTTGAGATGTTTAGAGCTAGTTGGATAGCTGATTATCCTGATGCAGAAAATTATTTATCTCTTTTTTACAGTAATAATCATTCTCCTTTAGGGCCAAACTATACACACTTTAACAATTCAACTTTTGATTCCTTGTATAAAAAGGCCTTCTTTATTAAGTCTGTTAATAAAAGAATTAAATATTATAAATTAATGGATAGTATAATGATGAATGAATTTCCAATTGTACCTCTTTATTTTGATAAAGTAATAAGGTTTACTCAAAAAAACATCTCTGGACTAAATATTAATCCAATAAACCTAATTAATCTTAAAAAAGTAAAGAAGATTGATTAAAAAAAATAAAACTTTTTATTTTTTAAATTTCGAGTACTTTGTTTTAAACTTATCAATTCTACCAGCAGTATCAACAAGGTTTGCTTTACCTGTATAATAAGGGTGAGACGTTCTTGAGACCTCTAATTTTATCAATGGATAATCTACACCATCAACCTTAATAGTTTCTTTTGAAGAAGCAGTTGATTTAGTAATAAAAACATCTTCGTTTGACATATCTTTAAAAGCTACTAAACGATAGTTATCTGGATGTATATCTGTTTTCATTAAATTAATTATATTTTGGGATGCAAATTTAGTTTTTTTTTTAAAATTACTATAAATTTGGGTAAAAATAAAAAACCTTTTTATGGAAGAAAAAAAAATTAGTATTAGCCAATATGCCCTTAATTATGGTTTACTCTTAGGAGCAGTCTCTATAGTTTTTAGTTTAATGTTGTTTTTTTTAGATATGCACTATCAAAATGACACATTTCAACAAGTTATTTCTTTTATCATTTTAAATGCTTCAATAATAATTGCTTTAATTGCTTTCAAAAAAGATAATGAAGGTTTTATTAGTTTAACAGAATGTTTAAAAATAGGACTTGGAATTTCTCTTATAGGTGGTATAATTGGTTTTCTATATTTCCTGATTGTAATAAATTTTCTTGATTCTGAAGTTTTAGAAAAAGGAATTAAATACCAAAGTGAAATAATGAAAATGAAAAATCCAGAATTATCGCAAGAAACGATTGATACAATTTTTGATAAGCAGAGAGAATTTTCAACTCCGGGAATGGTTTTTGTTATTGTTTTAATTGTTCAACTTTTTTTTGGCTTTATTATTTCTCTAATTGGCGGACTTATTGTAAAAAAATCTAAACCAGAATAAGTCAAAATTTGTAATTTTGCATCGGATGCAAAATAATCCTGAAATTTCTGTTGTTATTCCTTTATTTAATGAGCATGAATCATTGATAGAACTAAATAATACAATTAAAACAGTTTTAGATAAACATAAAATAAAATATGAAATTATCTTTATTGATGATGGAAGTACAGACAAGTCTTGGAGATGTATTAAAGAAATTGCATTAAATTCTAAAAAAATATCTGGTATTTCTTTCACGAGAAATTTTGGAAAATCACAGGCTCTACATGCTGGATTTAAAAAATCTATGGGTAATTATGTTTTCACCCTTGATGCTGATCTCCAAGACTCACCATATGAAATTCCCATAATGTACGAAAAGTTAAAAAAAGAAAAACTTGATTTAATTTCTGGTTGGAAAAAGAAAAGATTTGATTCTATTCTTTTTAAAAATCTACCTTCAAAATTATTCAATTGTGCAGCAAGGAAGGTTTCAGGAATAAAAATTCATGATTTTAATTGTGGAATAAAAGGATATAGAAAAGAAGTAATTAAAAATATTTATGTATATGGAGAGATGCACAGATATATTCCTGTTCTTGCAGCTCAAAAAGGATTTACAAAAATTAGTGAACAAGTGGTAAAACATCAGGCAAGAAAATATGGTGAAACCAAATTTGGAAACGACCGGTTTTATAAAGGCTTTTTAGATTTAATAACAATATGGTTTATACAAAAATTTGGTAAAAGACCAATGCATTTTTTTGGGGTCTGGGGAACAATAATGATATTTCTTGGATTTGGTTTTACAATTTATACAGCATTTGATAAACTTTATCTAGACACATCAGGACGTTTAATAACTGATCGTCCTCAATTTTTCATTGCACTAACTCTAATGTTAATAGGCAGCCAGTTTTTTGTAGCAGGATTTTTAGGAGAAATAATTTTAAGAATTCAAAAAAAAACCAAAAGCTATTCGATAGCTGAAACAATTTAAAATTTATGTCCAATTTTGATTCATGGTTAAAAAAACCTTTTGATGAAAAAACTCAGTATGAGGTTAAAGAACTAATAAACAATCCCATTGATCTAAAAGATTCATTTATTAAAAACTTAGAATTTGGCACAGGAGGTATGAGAGGAATTATGGGTGTTGGTTCTAATCGTATTAATAAATATACTATAGGTAAAAACACTCAAGGGATATCAAATTATTTAAACAGAATATACAATAACAAAAAAATAAAAACTGTTGTTGGTTATGATAGTAGAAACAATAGTGAAAAACTTGCTAAAATTGTAGCAGATATTTTTACAGCAAATGGTATACATTGTTTTCTATTTAGTGAATTAAGACCCACCCCTGAATTATCTTTTGCAGTTCGTTATTTAAATGCTCATTGTGGAATTGTTATAACTGCTTCTCATAATCCACCGGAATATAATGGATATAAAGTTTATGGAATTGACGGAGGTCAGATAGTCCCTCCAGAAGACAAATTAATTATTGAAGAAATAAATAAAATTAATTATAATGATATCCTTTTTGAGTCAAATCCTCTAAACTTAACCTTTATAGATTCTGAAATTGATAATGAATATTTTAAAACTGTTTTATCATTAGCAAAGTATAGTAAAGAAAATAAAAACACCTACAAAGTAGTATATACTCCTTTACATGGCTCATCAATAAAAGCTATACCACCAATATTAAAATTAGCAGGATATAATAATGTTGAAATTATCAAAGAACAATCAGAACCTAATGGGAATTTTCCAACTGTAAAATCCCCAAATCCAGAAGATAAAAAGACCTTATTAATAGCTATTAATAAAGCCAAAGAAATTGAAGCAGATATTGTTATTGGTACTGACCCAGATTCAGATCGAATCGGAATTGCTGTTTTATCAAACGAAAAAAAATGGGAGGTTTTAAATGGAAATCAAACAATGATGATAATGACTGATTTTTTATTAAATCATTATAATAAAAAAAAATTGCTTGATGGGAAAGAATTTATTGCAAGTACTATTGTTTCCTCTCCAATAATAAAAATAATTACTAATCATTTTAACGTTAGATATAAAGAGACACTAACTGGTTTTAAATGGATTGGTAAATTAATAAAGGATCATCCTAACGAAAAATTTATAGCCGGAGGAGAAGAAAGTTTTGGTTTTTTAGTTGGCGATAAAATAAGGGATAAAGATGCTGTTTCAGCTGCTTTATTAGCGTGTGAAATTGGATTTATAGCAAAAAATAATAATAAATCGTTTTTTGACCTTTTGATCAACTGTTATAAAAAATATGGTTTCTTTTTAGAAGAATTAATTTCTTTTACAAAAAGAAATAAAAATGGATCAAAAATTATTTTAAATGCAATGAAAAACTATAGATATAATCCGCCAAAAAAAATAGCTGGAATTGATGTTGAATTTTTTGAAGATTACAAAATATCAAAAAAATACAATCTTATTTCAGATAATAATGAAAAAATTAAATTACCTAAATCTAATGTTATTATATTTAGACTAATTGATTCATCAGTCATAGCAGTTAGACCTAGTGGAACTGAACCTAAAATTAAATTTTATATAAGTGTCAATAATAAGTTTGATTTTAATAAATCTTGGTCAAAACAAAAAAAGATCCTTACAGAAAAAATTCAACTTATAAAAAATGAATTTATTAAACTATGATGTCTTCATTTAAAAAAATTTTACATTTTGGGTTACCATATAAAAGATATGCTTTTCTAAACATTTTTTTTAATATTCTATATGCTTTTTTTAGCGCCATGGCCTTCGTTTCATTAATGCCAATGCTAAACGTTTTATTTAAAACAACTGAAACACAATTTGAAAAACCAATTTTTAAAGGAACTTTTTACTTAGATAACTATATAAAAGACTATTTAAACTTTTATGTAACTAAACAACTGGAAATAAATATTGAAACGACTCTTATATTTGTAATTAGTATTGTGTTGTTACTTTTCTTTCTTAAAAATTTATCAAATTATTTGGCATTATATTTCATTACTTATCTTCGAAATGGAATTTTAAGAGATTTAAGAAATAACTTATATAACAAAATAATAAGTCTTCCAATAGCCTATTTTAGTGAAAAGAAAAAAGGAGATATTATGGCTAGGATGATTACTGATGTCAATGAAATTCAAATCTCATTTTTATCAATTTTAGAATTAATAATTAAAGCTCCTTTAACAATAATTTTCTCGATAATTGCAATGTTTATTTTTAGTTTTGAACTAACAATTGTAGTTATAATTTTTATTCCTATATCTGGAATTATAATTTCCATTATAGGAAAACAATTAAAAAAACAATCAAGTTTAGTTCAAAAAGAACAAGGATCTTTCTTGTCATTATTGGATGAAACTTTAAATGGTCAAAAAATAATCAAAACTTTTAATGCTGGAAAACACTTTAAATATTCTTTTGAAAATGCTACATACAGATTTTATAAATTTTCAAACAAACTATTACATAAAGTAAATTTATCATCGCCTATTAGTGAATTTTTAGGAATTTGTACAATTGGAATTTTATTATGGTTTGGTGGCAAAATGGTTCTTATTAATGGCGATCTTTCAGGCACAGCTTTTATAGTTTATATGGGTCTTGCATACAATATATTAACTCCAGCTAAAGATATTAGTAAAGCTAGCTATAGTATCCAAAAAGGTAATGCAGCAGCAGAAAGAATATTAGAAATTCTTAATGCAAAAAACACTATCAAAGATTCAACCGATTCAATTGAATTAAAAAATTTTAATAAAAATATTTCATTTAAAAATGTTAATTTTTCATATGAAAATAAAATCACATTAAATAATATAACATTTGATATTAAAAAAGGAGAAACTGTCGCATTAGTAGGTCCATCAGGAGGAGGAAAAACAACAATTGCTAACTTATTAAATAGATTTTACGACATAGATGGTGGTAAAATAAAAATTGATGACATTCCGATAAAAAAAATAAAGAAAGCCTCATTATATAAGCTTATTGGAATAGTTACCCAGGAATCGATTCTGTTTAATGATACTATCTTAAATAATCTACTACTAGGTAATCCAAATGCTGAAAAGAAAGAAATTTATAAAGCGACAAAATCAGCAAATGCTGAAGAATTTATTGAAAAACTTGAAAACAAGTATTCAACTATAATTGGAGATTCAGGAAATAAACTTTCAGGTGGTCAGAAACAGCGACTCTCAATTGCTAGAGCTATTCTTAAAAACCCTGAAATACTTATTCTAGATGAAGCAACATCATCACTTGACACATTATCAGAGAATTTAGTTCAAGAAGCACTAAATAGATTAATGAGTGGTAGGACATCTTTAGTAATTGCTCATAGATTATCTACTATTCAAAAAGCAGACAAAATTATAGTTATTGACAATGGAAAAATTATTGAATCTGGATCACATAAATCCTTAATGACATCAAGTAAAATTTATAAAAACTTAGTTAACCTACAAAGCTTTATGTAATTATTAATTAAACTTATAGTAAATTCAACTGTCAAATAGAAAAAATTGTTTTTGAAAACAAATGAATTAAATATTATCGATTTATTAAAAAATAAAAGTACTAAAGAAATAGCTTTTAAAAAATTGATTAAAGATTACAAAGAAAAATTATATTGGCATATAAGAAAAATTGTATTAGATCATGATGATGCCAATGATGTAATTCAAAACACATTCATGAAAGTTTATCTTAAAATTGACACTTTTAATGAAAACAGTAAAATCTTTACTTGGATGTATCGAATTGCTACTAATGAAGCAATTAATTTTATTAATATTAAATCAAGAAAGATGGGTGTGAAAAATACTGATTGGATTGAAGCTAAAGCTTCAGGACTTTTTGCGGACTCCTATTTTGATGGAAATGAAGCATCAATTAAATTACAAAAAGAAATATCCAAATTACCAGAAAGACAAAGATTAGTTTTTAATATGAAATACTTCGATAAAATGAAATATGAAAAAATTTCTGAAATATTAAATACAAGTATAGGATCTCTAAAAGCTTCATACCATCATGCTGTAAGAAAAATTCAAATAAATCTTTGTGAATAATCCAAAAAGAAATAACGGATTTAAAGTTCCTGGAGAATATTTTTATCAATTAGAAAAAAAGATTCTTGAAGAAGTTAAAGAAGGTGTTAAGATTCAAAATAAATTTTTTGTCCCTTATAACTATTTTGAAAATTTTGAATTAAAAATTTTAGAAAAAACAAAAAAATTTAGATCTAAAAAATTATTTATACTATTTTGTTCAGCTGTTTCTATAATTTTAATAACCCTTATATCGATTCTTTTTAATGAATTTAATGAAAAAGAAATTATAAAAATTGATGAATTATATAGTGATATAGAAAATGAACTTAGATTAAACCCTTCAAAGGCCTTTGAGATTTCTAGATTCATTGATAACATTAATTATAAACCATATAATAACGATTTTAACAATTTTGAATTAAATCAATTTGACTCATATCAAATTTATTACAATAATTCTTATAACATTTACTATGAAGAAGCTGATTATTAATTATATACTATTTAATTTACTTTTATTCAATTACTATCAAGTCTTCTCTCAAAAAAGTAGAAATCCAAGTTTTGAAAGAATGAAAGCTATGAAAATGACATTCATAGCCGAAAAAATACCTTTTTCTAATGAAGATGAAATATATTTCTGGGAAGTTTTTGGTAAATATGAAACCATGCTTTATAAAGACATATGGGACGCGAGGAATGAATATATAAAGACTAAAGAAAAAAATGATTTTAATTCTTATGATGACAAAGAAGCAGAAAAACTTCTTGATTTATGGTGGGATTGGAAAGAAAAAGAGAATAAAGTTTGGCTTGATAGAAATAATGAGCTTCTAAAAAAATTATCTCACTCTTTTGTATTAAATATTCTAAACCTAGAAGAAAAATTTTGGAGGAACATGATGAGAAAAAGAAAATCGAAAATAAAATCTTCAAATAAAGAAAAATAATCTTCCATTTCTTTTTAAAATTAAAATTGATCTTAATTTTATTTAAATAAACACACTGTACATAAATATTTTAATTAAAAATTTATAATGTGAATAACTAGATGAAAAATAATTAAAATGTAAAGAATTTACTATGAATTTAATCTATCAAATAATTTAATTTTACATCATCATAAATTAATGAAATGATTTTTTTCTTCGGTAATCTTAACGATTCTATTTACGTCATTGATTCCAAAACAAAAATAAATTCCGAAGATTTAAAAAAATTTGAGTGGTTATTCAATCAAAAAATTATTAATAAAAAAATAATAATTGGTCCCTTCATTGGACCATATTCTAACATGATATCTCCTTGGAGTACAAACGCTGTAGAAATTACACAAAACATGGGGATTAAAAATCTAAAGAGAATTGAAAAATATCACAAATTCATAAAAGAAGAAAAATATGATCCAATGCTTTTGAAAAAATTTAAAGTGTTAGATGAATACATTTTTAAAATTGATAGAAGTCCTGAAGATATAAAAGAAATTAAGGATATTACTTCTTATAATTTAGAAGAAGGGCTTTCACTTAATAAAGATGAAATAGAATATTTAGACAAACTATCTCATAAATTAAAAAGACCACTAACCGACTCCGAAGTTTTTGGGTTTTCTCAAGTAAATTCTGAACATTGTAGACATAAAATTTTTAACGGTAGTTTTATTATTGATGGATCCAAACAAAAGCAAAGTCTTTTTAATTTAATTAAGAGTACATCTAAAACAAACCCAAATCAAATTATATCAGCCTATAAAGACAATGTCGCTTTTATTAAAGGACCAGAAATTAATCAATTTGCTCCTTTAAAAGGTGAAATTCCAAGTAAATATGTCACAAACAAAATAAATAGTGTTATCTCTTTAAAAGCCGAAACTCATAATTTTCCTACTACAGTTGAACCATTTAATGGAGCAGCAACTGGTTCTGGTGGTGAAATTAGAGATCGTATGGCTGGTGGACAAGGTTCAATACCATTAGCAGGAACAGCAGTTTATATGACTCCATATTCAAGAGGAGGAAAAAACAAACCATGGGAAGAAAAAATTTCTGAAAGACCTTGGTTATACCAAACCCCATTAGAAATATTAATTAAGGCTTCTAATGGAGCTTCAGACTTTGGAAATAAATTTGGACAACCTTTAATTTCAGGATCTATTTTCACGTTCGAGCATAAAGAAAAAAATCTGAATTGGGGTTATGATAAAGTAATTATGCTTGCAGGAGGTATAGGATTTGGAAACTTAAATCAAGCTCAAAAAAAATTACCAAAAAAAAATGATCTAATAATTATCTTAGGTGGAGATAATTATAGAATTGGTATGGGAGGTGCTGCTGTTTCTTCATCAAATACTGGTGCCTTTGAAAACGAAATAGAATTGAATGCCGTACAAAGATCTAACCCAGAAATGCAAAAAAGAGTTGCTAATACAATTAGAAGTCTTGTTGAATCAGGAAAAAATCCAATTATTTCAATACATGATCATGGAGCTGGAGGTCATTTAAACTGTTTATCTGAACTAGTAGAAAATAATGGAGGTATTATTCATATAAATAAACTCCCTTTAGGAGATCCTACTCTTTCATTTAAAGAAATTATAGGTAATGAATCTCAGGAAAGAATGGGGTTAATTATTAATCCTTCAGATTTAAATCTCTTAAAATCAATTGCAAAAAGAGAAAGAGCTCCTCTTTATGAGGTCGGTAAAATTAAAGACAATAAACAATTTACTTTCATTGATGATTCTTCTCAAATAAAACCAATTGACTTAAATCTTGATTCATTATTTGGAACCCCCCCAAAAACTATAATGATAGATAAAACATTAAAAAGATCATTTAATGAAATTAAATATTCTAAAAATAATATTAAAAATTATATTCATAATGTTCTAAAACTTGAATCAGTAGCCTGTAAAGACTGGCTAACAAATAAAGTTGATAGATGTGTTACTGGAAAAGTAGCCCAACAGCAAACAATTGGTAAATTACAACTACCTCTTAGTAATTGTGGTGTAATGGCTCTAGATTATTCCGGAACTAAAGGAATTGCTACCTCAATTGGGCATTCTCCAATAACCGCACTTATCGATTCAAAAAAAGGAAGTATTAATTCTATTGCTGAAAGCCTTACTAACATTATTTGGGCTCCTCTAACTAAAAAAATTAAATCTATAAGTCTATCTGCCAATTGGATGTGGCCATGTAAAAACCCAGGTGAAGATGTAAGACTCTATAATGCAGTAAAAGCCTGTTCAGATTTTGCAATTTCAATTGGAATAAATATTCCTACCGGAAAAGATTCATTATCAATGCAACAAGAATATAAAAATTCAACTGTAAGAGCTCCTGGAACTGTCATAATATCTGCTACTGGTGAATGTACAGATATAAAAAAAGTTGTTACACCAGATCTTAAAAAAGATGGAGGAGATCTATATTACATAAATCTTTCACAAGAAAAATATTCTCTCGGAGGTAGTTCTTTTGGACAAACATTAAACAAAATTGGTAATGATACTTCTTGTATAAAAAATCCTGAATATTTTAAAAAAGCTTTTAATTGTGTTCAAGATTTAATAATTAAAGAGGTAATAAATTCTGGTCATGATATTTCATCTGGAGGTCTAATCACTTCTCTATTAGAAATGTGTTTTTCAAACAACGAAATTGGATTAGACTTAGATTTAACTACTATGAATGAAAAAGATAGTGTTAAACTCTTTTTTTCTGAAAACTCTGGAATTCTATTACAATCAAATATTGACTTAACCAATCATTTTAAAAATAAACTAATCAACTGTATTCATATTGGTAAAGTAATTACAAAAAGTAAACTAATAATAAAAAATTTTAACGATAATTATAATTTTGATGTCATTGATTTAAGAGACAAGTGGTTTTCAACCTCCACTGTTTTTGACACCTATCAAACAAAAAATAATTTGTCTATAGAAAGAGAAAAAAATTATAAAAATCAAGCTTTAAATTATTTATTACCAAAAAATTTTACTGGTTCAATTCATAACTTTAGTAATAAAAAAAGAATAAAAGCAGCAATTATTAGAGATCAAGGAAGTAATTCTGAAAGAGAAATGGCCAATTCTCTTCATCTTTCAGGGTTTGAAGTAATTGATGTTCATATGACTGATCTAATTGAAGGAAGGGAAAATCTGGAGTCAATTCATTTTATTGCTGGTGTTGGTGGATTTTCAAACTCAGATGTACTTGGATCAGCAAAAGGATGGGCAGGTTCCTTTTTATACAATTCAAAAGCCAGAAAAAGTTTAACTAATTTTTTTAATAGAAAAAACACAATGTCACTTGGAGTATGTAATGGCTGTCAACTATTTATTGAATTAAATCTAATTAATCCTCTAGACACTAAAAAGCCTAAAATGACCTATAATGATTCTAGAAAATTTGAGTGTCATTTCACTGCAGTCAAGATTCAATCATCCAATTCAATAATGATGAAAAGCTTGGAAGGTACAATTCTAGGTATATGGGCAGCTCATGGAGAAGGTAAATTTTTGTTACCAATGAATGAAGATCACTATCAAATTCCTGCTAAATATCATTATGCTGAATACCCGGCTAATCCAAACGGTTCAGATTATAATACTGCTATGTTGTGCAGTAATGATGGAAGGCATTTGGTTATGATGCCACACTTAGAAAGATCTATTTTTCCTTGGAACTGGGGATACTATCCTAATAACACTAAACATCAAGTTACTCCTTGGTATGATGCTTTTATAAATGCCTACAATTGGCTTTCAAAACAACAAAATTAAAAATTAGTCAAAAATTCATATTTTGCAGTAAAAGAAAAAAATGAAATTCAGAAAAATTTTTGAATTTTTAGAATATCAACTTAATAATAACCCTCTAGATAAGTCTCTTAACTCAAAATATAATTCAAAGTGGGTTTCGATTTCTAGTGAAGAATTTTATACTCAATCTCATAAAATATCTCAAGCTTTAATTGAACTTAGAGTGAAATCAAATGATAAAATAGCTATGATTTCCTCAACGAATAGATCTGAGTGGAGTATTATTGATATGGGTATACTTCAAATAGGGGCTGTAAATGTTCCTTTATATCCAACTATAACATCAAAAGACTACGAGTATATTCTTAATCATTCTGAATGTAAATATTGTTTTGTCTCTGATATAAGCGTATATAATAAAATAAAACCTATTCAAAATAAAATTAAATCTTTAAAAGAAATTTTTAGTTTTGATCAAATTAAAAACTGTAAAAACTGGTTAGAACTTCTTGATTTGGGCAGTAATTATAATTTAAATCAAATCAATAATTACAAAAACAAGGTTAATTCTGAAAATTTAGCAACAATTATATACACCTCTGGTACAACAGGTGTGCCTAAAGGAGTTATGTTAAGTCATGGTAATTTGGTGTCAAATGTTCTTTCAGCATCTAAAAGACTAGGTCTTGAACCAAATAAGAACCATAAAGCCTTAAGCTTTTTACCTCTTTGCCATATTTATGAAAGAACTCAATTATATGGGTACATTTTTAACAGTTTCAAAGTATACTTTGCTGAGTCTCTTGAAACAATTGGTGATAATTTAAAAGAAGTCAAGCCACATGTAATAACTGCTGTTCCACGATTACTTGAAAAAGTTTTTGATAAATTTTATGAAAAAGGTGATGAATTAACTGGATTAAAAAAAAGACTTTTTTATTGGGCTATTAATATTGGATTAAGTTATGAACCCTTTAAAAGACAAAGTTTACTTTCTCAACTAAAATTAAAAGTTGCCTACAAATTAATTTTATCAAAATGGAAAGAAGCTTTAGGTAATAATTTAATTCACATTCAATCTGGAAGTGCAGCTTTACAGCCTAGATTAATTAAAATTTTTAGTGCTGCAAAAATGATTATTATTGAAGGATATGGTCTTACCGAAACTTCACCAGCAATAACTATTAATGAAAAATCAACTACAGGTTTTAAAATTGGTAGTGTTGGAAAAGTCATCGAAAGTGTTAAAATTAAAATAGCTGATGACGGAGAAATTTTATGTAAAGGACCTAATATAATGCTTGGATATTTCAAAAATAAAGATTTAACAAAAAAATCTATGACTAATTCTTATTTCCATACAGGTGATATTGGAGAAATTGATGGTGAAGGATTTTTAACAATAACTGACAGAAAAAAAGAAATGTTCAAAACCTCAGGCGGAAAATATATTGCTCCTCAAGTTATCGAAAGTTTAATGAAACAATCGTCTTTCATTGAACAGATAGCAGTAATAGGAGAAAATAAAAAAATGCCCTCAGCTATAATTCAACCAAATTTTGAATTTTCATTAAAATGGTTAAAAGAAATAGGTATTTCATGTGAAAATAATTTTGAAGTAATTTGCAATCAAGGAAAATTAATAACCAAGATTCAAGATGAAATTGATATTTATAATGAATCATTTGCCCAATGGGAAAAAATTAAAAAATTTAAATTAACTCCTGAAATTTGGTCCATTGAAGAGGGTCACTTAACTCCAACTATGAAAGTTAAAAGAAAAATAATAAAAGAAAAATTCAAAGATTTAATTGAAGAAATGTATAACTAGATAAGTATATATTATTATCTAAAAATACTATGCATGCATAGTGTTTTTTTTTATATTTGTTTTAATGAAAAAAGAGACATATGATTATGCTTTAAAATCAACTTGGCAACTAGTTTCAAATATGTATAATAAAGAAGCTTTGAAATTTGAATCAACTATGGTTACAGGGTTTGCATTACTAAGTATTGAGCCTAGAGGTACAGCTGTAACAGAACTAGGTCCTAAAATGGGAATGGAATCTACAAGTTTATCAAGATTGATAAACTCAATGGAAGAAAGAAAATTGATTAAAAGGACTAAGAATCCTAAAGATGGAAGAGGCGTTATAATAAAACTAACAAAATTTGGTCAATTAAAAAGGGAAGATTCAAAATCAGTAGTAATAGGTTTTAATAAAGAAGTAGATGAAAAATTAAATAAAAATGAAATTAAAAATTTTCACAAAGTAATTTATAGAATTTCTGAAGTTGCAAAAAAATATGAATTCTTTAAAAAAGGTCAAATAATAATGACAACAAAAAAAATAAAATAAGAATGGAAACAAATCAAAAAATAATAAATATAGGTGGATCTTTTATAATTCAAGAAACTGATCCTAATGATGTTTTCACTCCGGAAGATTTTACTGAAGAACATAAAATGATGAAGGAATCAGTTCAAGAGTTTGTTGATAGAGAAGTTATTCCTCAAAAATATTGTTTTGAAAAAAAAGATTATAAACTGACAGAAGAATTAATGAAAAGAGCTGGAGAATTAGGTTTTCTTGGGATTTCAGTTCCTGAACAATATGGAGGTCTAGGAATGGGGTTTGTTTCATCAATGCTCGTTTGTGATTATATATCAGGAGCTTCAGGATCTATATCAACAGCTTTTGGAGCACACACAGGAATTGGAACTCTACCTATAACTCTTTACGGAACTGAAGAACAAAAACAAAAATACGTTCCAAATCTTGCATCCGGTAAATGGTTTGGATCATATTGTTTAACTGAACCTGGGTCTGGATCTGATGCAAATTCTGGTAAAACAAAAGCTGTTTTATCAAATGATGGCAATTATTATAAAATATCAGGACAAAAAATGTGGATTACTAATGCCGGATTTGCTAGTTTATTTATCGTCTTTGCAAGAATTAAAGATGATAAAAATATAACTAGTTTTCTAGTGCCAAATGACCCTTCAAATGGAATAACACTAGGAGATGAAGAAAATAAATTAGGTATTCATTCTTCATCAACTCGTCAAGTATTTTTTAATGAAACTATAGTTCCTATTAGCGACATGTTGGGTAAAAGACAGCAAGGTTTTAAAATAGCTATGAATGCATTAAATGTTGGAAGAATTAAATTAGGTGTAGCATGTCTTGATGCTCAAAGAAGAGTAATTACCGAAGCCGTAAAATATTCTAATGAACGGATTCAATTTAACGCCCCTATTTCTAGTTTTGGTGCTATTAAAGAGAAGATCGCTCGAATGACTACCTCATGTTATATTGGAGAATCTGCATGCTATAGAGCTGCTAAAGATGTCGAAAATAGAATTCAATCATTTTTAGATAAAGATTTATCTCAACAAGATTCCGAACTAAAAGGAGTTGAAGATTTTGCAATTGAATGCTCAATACTCAAGATCGGAGCATCCGAAGACATTCAAAATTGTGCAGATGAAGGTATTCAAATTTTTGGAGGTATGGGATTCTCAGCAGAAACTCCTATGGAAGGTGCCTGGAGAGATGCTAGAATTGGCAGAATATATGAAGGCACTAATGAAATAAACAGAATGCTTTCTATTGCTATGCTTTTAAAAAAAGGGATGAAAGGAGAAATAAATTTAATGGAAGCTGTAATGAATGCTAAAAATGAATTATTAAAAAATTCAAAAAAAAATGATGAATCAATAAACTCTTTATCTAATGAAGAAGAACTATTAAAAAATCTTAAAAAAATATTTTTAATATTAATTGGAAAATCTGTAAAAAAATATGGTCAAGGGCTTGACAAAAAACAACAAATTCTATTATCTCTATCAGATATATTAATTGAAATATATATGATTGACTCTGGTTTAAAAAGAACTATAAAGAATATTATCAGATCTGATGAAAAATCTCAGTCATTTCAAATTGCTATGACTCAATCATATCTCTATGAAGCAAATGAAATTATCCAAAAAAATGCGAAAGATATAATTCTTAGTATTTCAGAAGGAAAAGAAAAAAAAGAACTTTTAGAATTAATTAAAAATATCTGTGATTACAAATCTTGTCCAAATATTTTTGAATTAAAAACAAAAATTGCTGACAGAATTATTAATGAAAATAAATATTGTTTCTAAACCCTTGTGTTTTTTAATAATAATTATCTATTTGGATTCTTTTAAATAAACCTCTTTGATTCCTTCTATAAATACTGAAATCAAATGTTACATATAATTCGAACAAACTTGGAGAATAAACCGATCCAGGGTTTCTAAATGGAAAATTATAAGATACTCCAAAATCAAAATTTTCAGCAGAAAGACCAAAAGATATTCCTACGTTATTCAGGCCAAAATTTCCAGATTGTTGACTTAATCCTACTGAAAATTCTCCTAGTTGAAGCTCTTGAGAAAGATACATGTGAATTGTATTTTGAACCTTAATAGCATTTAAATAGACCATTAAAAAAGAATATCTTGGAAGATACCTTCTTTCATAAGGATTTATATCAAATTCATAAGCTCCCTGTATCCCTATCTGAATTGGTTTTTCAGTTGTATCAGTCTCTTTATTAAATGAATCATTTGGTTTATTTAGATGTTTAATTGTTAATCCAGCCATAAAATCTTCACTATGTAATAGAAAAGATGCTCCCAAATCAAAATAATTAACAGTTGATATTATTAATGCAAGAGGATCATCTGACTCTAAAAGCTGTCCTGTACCAATATTTAATTGATCACCAAAAATTAAATTACCAGGGTTGAATTGTCTGCTTGCTATCCCTCCAGTTATAGCAGGAAGAAAAAATAAATAATTATCTAATTGAAGTTTATAAACATATGTTAAGTTTGCTAAACTCTGACCATATCCACTTTTTTCCATTTTAAAAGAATTTACATCAACACCTAATGAAAAATTTTGATTGTCAAAACTAATTGTTCCAAATATATATTTATTGTTCATCCTTTCAAAAGCACTTAAAGTCAATGAATTATACAAAACACCAACTTTTAACAAGCTGTTATATCCAAAATAGCTAGGATTGGATTTTTGAAGAAACCGAGAATTGTTTACCAAATATTCCTCTTGAGAATATAAAAATCTAGACTGTAAAAATAACAGTAAGATTATAAAATAAAATAAATATATTCTTTTCATTTCTATCTTAATATTATAAATGCACCTTCTCTTAAAATAGGGACAACATTTGGATCACATTCTTCTTTTAACCAAGCTTGTAAAGTCCATATATAATAAGGTGCCATTCCTATTTTACCATCAACCTTTCCATTCCATGGTATAAAAGCACTATAATCAGGAGGTGCATCACCTGTAAAGTTACCATTCTCATCCCTGACAAAATTAGGGGCATATCCAAGTGTGTTACTAGTACTTGTTGATGTTCCTCTAGGATCATCTCCACTAGTTACCGTAGAATAAACTACAGTACCAATATTATCATAAATTGTAAATTCTACATAACAAAAACCACTAAATAAGACTCCATAATAATCATTTTTCTTATCACCATTTGGAGTAAAGACATTTGGTGGTAAAATAAAATATCCTCTTCCTACTTTAACTGGCTTAGAAATTTGGTCGTAACATCCTAGACTATTTTCAATTTGGAGTGTAACTAAATATGTTCCCTGAAGTCCAAAAGAATGAGTTTTATCTCCTTTGAGAATACCTTTTTGACCATCCCATTCACCATCACCATCATCATCCTGAGGAGTTGAAGTATCCGATGTAACTGTAGTTCCAGCCAAGACTTCTACCCAATCAAGCCAACCATCACCATCGGTATCCCCTTGTAAAGAAGGATCAGACTGTATCGATGAATCTGCAATTACCGTTTCTTCAAAATCATTATCCCCCCAATCCCATCTTACCTTGGAATAAGGAGACGTGGATTCATTAGTAAAAGTTATTTCTTGCCTAGCATTTATTACTCTATCATCTTCACTTATAGAATTATTATAAGTAGGTGTTGTAAATTCAAATCCAGGTGTTCCAAGTTCGAAATCAAGTTCAACAGATTTTGCACAACCTCTATCATTAAAAACATATAAATTAGCTAAATCCTTTGGTTCTTCAATAGTAACTATATATGAATCTATATCATCTTTTACATGTTCAACAATTATGGCTGTAGCTTCTTCTGTTCCATATCTAAATTCAATAGGAGATTGTTGAGAATCAATAACATCAATTCTTAAAATACCAGCGGTATTATTACATAAATTATTATCTACAAATGGACCGTCTGATATTACCAAAGATTTATCATCTTCAACTTTTATTATACCAGTCTTATAAGTATAATCTCTAGTACAATCAAAAAGACTTACATCTGGATCAATAATTTCATATTTATATGATCCTTTTTCTAAATCATTCATTGATGTATAACCAGCATACTGTGCTAATTCAGACCAGTTATTATTTGAAGTTGTTGATGGAGCCAAATAATACCATTTAATTTTAGCGTTAGCTGGACCACCCTGAATGATTATAGAAATTTTACCATCTTTAGCCTCTAAAAAGCAACTAACAGGATTAGAAAAGCATGGATCTCCATTGTCATCTGTTAAACCTTCTGTTACTACGATATCTTCAGTTTCTTGTTTAAATTCTATTAAAATTGGAATAGCAGGATCATTTGTACATCCATTTTTATTTGTTATAGTTAACTCATAAACTCCTATTTCAGCAATAAAAGTATCTGTGTTTTTTATATTTAATCCATTAGGAGTCTTCCAATCATATGCAAAGTATGCATATCCAGTTGAAGTATAAAAAGCATCAGCCATATTAGCAGTAATA
>CAUZKB010000019.1:0-25221 GCA_963580575.1 Bacteroidia bacterium
ACATTTCATTTTTAGCAGTTGATGAGGCTCACTGTATTTCAGAATGGGGTCATGATTTTAGACCTGAATACAGAAATATTAAAAAAATTACAATCCAGTTTAATCAAAATGTTCCTATTATTGCTCTAACTGCTACTGCTACTCCAAAAGTTCAAGACGATATAATTAAAAATCTTGGAATTGTTGATGCTACCATATTTAAAGGATCATTTAATAGACCAAATTTGTATTATGAGGTAAGGCATAAAAATTCAATGATTGATTCAGAAATTATAAAATTTATAAATAAGAATAAAAAAAAGTCTGGAATAGTTTATTGTTTATCAAGAAAAAAAGTTGAAGATTTCTCAGAGACTCTTCAAGTTAATGGGATTAATGCTTTACCTTATCATGCAGGATTAGATCCAAAGACTCGTACAAATAATCAGGATAGTTTTCTTCAAGATGATTCTGATGTCATTGTTGCTACTATTGCTTTTGGAATGGGAATAGATAAACCTGATGTTCGTTTTGTTATTCATTATGACATTCCAAAAAGTATAGAAAGTTATTATCAAGAAACAGGAAGAGCTGGGAGAGATGGAGGAGAGGGGTTTTGTTTAGCTTTTTATTCCTATAAACACATAGAAAAATTAGAAAAGTTTCTTTCAGGTAAACCTATTGCAGAAAAAGAAATTGGATTGGCTTTATTAGAGGATATGGTAGGATATTGTGAAACGTCAATTTCAAGAAGAAAATTTATTTTACATTATTTTGGGGAGAAGTTTGACAATCAATCTGGTGAAGGAGGTGATATGGACGATAATGTCAGGTTTCCAAAAGAAAAGATTGAGGCAAAAGAGAGCTTAATTATTTTATTAAAGACTGTTTCTGAAACTTATGAGAAGTATAAATTTAAAGAAATATTAAAAATTTTATTGGGAGAAACTAACGCATTGATTTTATCTCATAAGACTAATGAAAAAGAGATTTTTGGAAAAGGTAAATTAGATGATGAAAAAGATAAATATTATTGGACATCACTTATCAGACAATCAATTGTTTTTGATTTTTTAAAAAAAGATATAGAAAATTATGGTATAATTAAGATAACATCTAATGGAAAAAATTTTATTAATAAACCTTATGATTTTTTTATTACTAAAGATCATAATTATGACAAAATTATCGATGAGTCTAAAAGCATTCAAAAAAGTAATATAGATTCAAATTTGATGAATATGTTAGTCAAACTTAGAAAAGAGGTAGCAAAGATTAATAATGTACCTCCATATGCTGTTTTTCAAGAGTTTTCATTAGAAGATATGTGTTTAAAGTATCCGATCACTGAAGATGAAATGGTTAATATAGTCGGTGTAGGAGAGGGTAAGGCTAAAAGATATTCTAAAAAGTTTATTGAATTAATTAAAGAATATATTGAGGAATATGAGATTATTAGAGTTGAAGATTTGATTGTTAAATCGACAGGTCAAAATTCTTCTATGAAATTATTTTTAATTCAGAATATTGATAGAAAATTACCTTTGAATGATATAGCTTCTTCAAAAGGTATATCAATGGATAAATTGATATCTGAAATGGAGATAATAGTTTTTTCTGGAACAAAACTAAATATTGATTATTGGATAGATCAAATTTTTGATGATGATCAAATAAATGAATTAAATATATTTTTTTTAAATTCAGAAAGTGGTATAATTAATGAGGCAATAGATGAATTTGATGGAGAATATGAAGAAGAAGATTTACGATTATTTAAAATCAAATTTTTAACTGATATAGCTAACTAAAATTTTAATTATATTTTATGATAGATGGTGTTTATGCAAATATTTCTACTCAAAAGGGAAATATAATAGTTAAACTGGAGTATGAGAAAGCTCCTATAACAGTTGCTAATTTTATTAATCTTGCCGAGGGAAAAATTAAAAATATTTCTAAATCTAAGGGAATACCATTTTATGATGGTTTAATTTTTCATAGGGTTATAAATAATTTCATGATTCAAGGTGGGTGCCCAGAGGGAAAAGGTACAGGGGGACCAGGATATGAATTTGAGGATGAATTTCATAAAGATTTAAAACATAATAAAGCTGGGACTTTATCTATGGCTAATTCAGGTTCTAATTCTAATGGCAGTCAATTTTTTATTACTCATACACCAACCAATTGGTTGGATGGAAAACATAGTGTTTTTGGATATGTTATTAGTGGACAGGAAATAATTAATGAAATCCAAAATAATGATAAAATTGAGTCAATTATAATTGAAAGAATCGGTTCGTCATCAAAAAAATGGAATTCAATAAAAGTTTTCAATGATTATTTAGTAGATAAAAAAAGTGAAAGGTAAAAATTTAAAAAAGAGGAATTTAAAAAAATTATTTCGATTACAAAAGGAATGCAAAGAGCAGAAAGCGGTTTATTTCATTTGATTGATAATAAAAGGAAGTGATATATTCCCATTAGAAGGATCAACTGTTTCTGTTCATTACAGAGGTATGTTAATTGATGGAACTGTTTTTGATTCTTCTTATCAAAGAAACAATCCTATTTCATTTGTTTTAGGTAAAGGGCAAGTTATTAAAGGTTGGGATGAAGGTATTTTAAAAATTGCAAAAGGTGGATCGGCAAAATTTGTAATACCAAGTAATCTTGCTTATGGAGAAAGCGGTGCAGGAGCAATAATCCCACCCAATTCAACTCTTATTTTTGAAGTTGAGGTTGTAGATTTTTTTTAATGCCATTTAATATTACAACCCATACTTGGATATTGTTTTGAATTATTTGTTTCTTCATTCAACATATGATCAATTGCATTGTGAAGATCTTTTCCAGTGATAGGTTTTTTATTTCCTGGTCTAGAATCATCATATCTTCCTCGATAGATTAATTCTAAATCTTTATTAAATAAATAAAAATCAGGAGTACATGTAGCACTATATTTTTTGGCTACTTCTTGAGTTTGATCACTCAAATATGGAAATGAAAACTTTTTGTTAATTGCTAATTTTTTCATTTCTTCTGGTCCATCTTGAGGATGAGTTTTAATACTATTACTTGAAATCGCAATTGTATTAATACCTTTTGAGACGTATTTTTTAGCAGTTTTAATTATATTATCTATTAAATGGACTACATAAGGACAGTGATTACACATAAAAATAACGATGGAACCATTTTTACCTTTCAATTCATTTAATCCATTTTTCTTGTTATCAGTTGTGTTTGTTAGATAAAATTCAGGTGCTTTTGTACCTAAAGGAAGCATATAAGATTCTGTAAGAGCCATAAATTTTTTTTACAACTAAAATAGTATTTTTACTTGATTAAAAAATTATATGATTGATTATTCACTTTTTGAAAAATTAGATATTCGTATAGGAACTATTATTTCTGCAAACAAATTTTCAGAGGCAAGAAATCTGTCATATAAATTAGTAATTGATTTTGGAAATTTGGGGAGCTTAAAAAGTTCAGCTCAAATAACAAAATTATATAAATCAGAAAATCTTGTCGGAAAACAAGTTATTGCAATAATTAATTTAGGTTTTAGAAAAATCGCCAATTTTGAAAGCCAATGTTTAATTCTCGGAGCTGTAGAGAAGGAATTTGTATTTCTTCTCAAACCTGAAGAAAAGACAATTAATGGAGCAAGAGTTTTTTAACTACATTTTGTCTGATAGATATATAGCATTTGTTAAAATTCTATTTGTTCCATACCAAAAAGCTCTAAAATTTGTATTATCAGTTATTGCTATAACTCTACCTTTACTAGATTTAAATATTTGTATAGGCACTGAGTTTTTTAAAAGTTTTAGATTTTTATCTGAAATATATCCACTTAATAATGGTTTTGATTTGTATCTAATAGGATTTTTGTAACTAGTATCATTTGCTTGGATAAATATTTCTGTATTTCTAAATATTGGTAAATTAGAATTATAAACTCCAAAATTTATTGGATGACTTTTGTCAATGTTTGTATCAAAAATGGCTCCACCAATTTCTTGTGCTCCTAGAAATTTATTTTTTTGATCAAAACGGACATTTTTCGATTCAAAATCATTTGATAAAAATTTTACGTTAATAAATTTATTTTTATTTAGCCATTTTACAGTATTTCTGTATCCAATTAATGTTCCTCCTTTGTTGACAAAATCTTTAAGTTTTTGAATATTTTGATCTAATTTTTTTCCAGAGTAACTAGGAATAATTAAATGAGTGTAACTATTTAATTTCACATAATCAATAATTTCCGTATCTAATTTTGTAACTTTAATATTGAATCTTGTGTCAAGCAGATGCCATATTTCTCCAGCGTCATAGCTTCGTATTCCAGAGCCAACAAATAAACCGATTTTTACATTACGTATTGTTTTAAAATTTCTTGATCCTAAATCTATTCCGTCAGTTAATCCAGTATTAACTCCATAAATTTTGATATTTGTTAATTTTGAAAATTTAATTAATTTTTTAAAAAGTTCTTCAGAATTAATTGATTGATTTTGTATTGGAATAAGATATGTCCCGTAGTCATATTTTTTACTTCCAATTTTAAAAGGAGCTAAACTAACTTTTATTCTAATTTTATTTTCTAATAAAAGGTTTACCAGTTTAGGAGTATAATAATCATGAGCTTCAAACAAATAGGCATATTTAGCTTTTTTATCAACAGAACCTTCTGAATAGTTATTTAAATTAGTTATTTTTTTTCCAATATTTAAATTGGAATTTTCATAACTATAATTTAGATTATAAGCGTAAGGGAATGTCCAACCTGAAATGTCATAAAACAAGCTGTCTTTAAATTTTTTTTGAGTATTGAAAAACGCCTTTATTAATTTTGATTTTTTTTGTTCTAAAGGAATAATAAAACTATTGTTTTTGTCATATAAAATTCCTTTTTTAGTAATTGATTTTTTTAATTCATGAACTTTGATATCATGAATTTTAAGAGTTTTGATAAGATTAATTGTTGATGATGCATCTTTAGGATTTCCAAAAACTATAGCTTTGTTTTTTTGGTTTTTACTTTTTATTCTTTGATTTTTAAAAAAATCTCGAAAATAGTTTAATATTTCTACTCTTATTTTTACAGCCGCTTCTAAAGTTGAAAAAACTACTGTTAATTGGTTTTTAATAGTAAAAGGAAATGTTAGAGTTCCATTTTCACTTTCTTGAATATGACCACGAGAACTAGCTTGTTCAAAAAGAATTCCAATTCCTCCATTTATATCTGGATAGGTTGAGCCCTTTCCGTAATAAAAATCATCATAGTCTTCTTCAGAATAATAAAGAGATCCTATTTTATCTAAAGCTTTAGAATGAAATTTTCCAATTTTTTTTGTTAATTCTTGATTTGTTAAAGGTGTTAATGGATTTACTCTTTCAGGGATTCCTGGCTGAAAGAAAAAGGAAGAATTCGTTCCCATTTCATGATGATCTGTTAAAATATTAGGTAACCAATCATTATATGTTTTAAGACGTGCAACTGTTTCAGGAAGTTGAGCAGGCAACCAATCTCTATTTAAGTCAAACCAATAATGATTAGTTCTTCCTCTTGGCCAAATCTCATGATACTCTCTGTCATTAGGATCAGAATTCAACACCATGTTTTTATTAGTATTTGCCCAATATGCAAAACGTTGAAGGCCATCAGGGTTAAAACTTGGATCAATTAAAATGACTAAGTCATTTAGTGTTTTAAGAGTTTCTTTTGATTCACTAGCTGCGAGATGATAAATTGCAAGAACACTTGCGTTTGATCCACTGGGTTCGTTTCCATGAATTGAAAATCCTTGATAAACTATTAATGGATAGTTTGATAAATCTATTTCTTCAGAATTTTTTTCAGATAGTTTAATATGATTTTCTTTTATTAACTTTAGTTTTTCATGATTTTCAGGACTTGTAATTGTAAGAAGTAAAATTGGTCTACCTTCATATGTGCTTCCTCGATTTTCAATCTTAATTCTATCAGATAATTCAGCAATTTTGTATACATAGTTTATTAATTTGTCATGAGAAATATGCCATTCACCAACTTCAAAACCAAGTAAATCTTTTGGTTTAGGGATTTCGTTATTATATGGATGTTCAGAGTCTAAATAGTAGTTTAAATCAATTTGACTGAATGTAACCGATGTGAATAATAATAAAAATATATGATTGAATAATTTCATATTTAATAAATTATAATTTAAATTAGAGTTATCGAATATTAATTTTTATTCGTCATATTCTAAGTTAGAAAAATCAGAAATATTATCAGATGATTCATCATCATCATTTTTTTTAGGAGGTTTGTAATCCTTTTGATGTCTTTCACTTATTACTTCTTCCCCTTTTTTCTTAATTATATAATTCATTGTTTCTTCTAAAAAGGCTTTAAAATTTTTAAAATCCTCTTTATACAAATAAATTTTATGTTTCTTGTAATGAAATGATCCATCATCATTTGTAAATTTTTTACTCTCAGTTATAGTTAAGTAGTAATCATTAGCTTTAGTTTCTCTAACATCAAAAAAATATGTTCTTCTACCAGCTCTTAACGCTTTTGAAAATATTTCTTCTACTTTAATTTCTTTTTTCTCATCCATAATTTTAATTTAGATATTATAAATTTTACTAAAAATATTTAATAAAACAAATTAAATTTGATTTTCTGTGTTTTGTTTTTTATATAATTCACTGTAATACCCCTTTTCGTTTAAAAGTTTTTTATGATCTCCTTTTTGAATAATTCTTCCATTTTCAATTACTAAAATTTTATCAGAATGTTTTATTGATGAAATTCTATGACTAACAATTATGTTGGTTTTATTTTCTCCTATTTTTATTAAATTACTTAATATTTTTTTTTCAGTTTCTGTGTCAATTGAAGAAAGACAGTCATCAAGAAGAAGTATCTTAGTGTTTTTGATTAAAGCTCTTGCTATTGATATTCTCTGAATCTGCCCTCCAGATAATGTTAAACCTCTTTCACCAACAATAGTTTGGTATCCATTAGTGAAATTTTCAATATCTGTATTAACATTTGCATAGGAAGCAGCTTTTTTTATTTCTGATTTGCTAGCACTAATCTTTCCAAATTTGATGTTTTCTTCAATACTTTCAGAAAACAAAAATGAATTTTGTGGCACATATGCAATTTTGGATCTAAGTTCATCAAGCTTAAAGTTTTTTAAATTTTTATTATCAAGATAAATCGAACCAGAATTAGGATCATACAACCTTGTAATAAGGTCTAAAATTGTAGTTTTTCCAGAACCTATTTTTCCTAAAATTCCGAGAGTTTCCCCTGACTTAACTTTAAAACTTAGTCTTTCTAGTGCTGTTATTTTTGTGTCAGAATATATTAAATTAACATCTTTGAATGAAATATATCCCTGAATTTCTTTTACTTGAATATTACCATTTATAATTTCCGGGTTTTCTTTTAAAAATTCATTTATACGTTTTTGAGAAGCTTCGGCTTGTTGAATAATTGATGTTACCCAGCCAACAATTGTAACTGGCCACGTTAACATGTTTACATAAATAATAAATTCTGCAACCACACCAATTTTTATTTTACCTTCTATGTATTGACTTCCTCCAACATAAAGTACTATTAAATTACTTAAGCCTATTAGAAGAACCATTAGAGGGAAAAACCAGGCTTGAACTTTTGCTAGATTTAAATTATGTTTATAAGCTTTTGAAGAGAGTTTTTTGAAATTTAGATTTGTTTTTTCTTCTAAGTTATAGGACTTTAGTATTGAAATACCATTAAAATTTTCTTGAACAAAAGATGATAAATCAGATAACATTTCCTGCACTCTTGTGCTCTTAACATTTATTATCTGACTTAGTTTATATATTATTATTGATAAAACAGGAAGTGGGATTATGGTATAAGCGGTTAATTTTGGAGCAATACTGAACATATAGCTAATTACTATAATAAAGAGTGTAATAGTATGTATGCTGTACATAATTGCTGGACCAAAATACATTCTAACTTTACTTACATCTTCACTTATTCTATTCATTAAATCACCAGTTCTGTTTTTTTTATAGAATGTTTGAGTGAGTCTTTGATAATGCCAAAAAATTTCATTTTTCAAATCAAACTCAATATATCTTGAAATATTTATTATTGTTTGTCTCATTAAAAAAGTAAAAAAGCCGGATAAGATTGATGTTCCAATAATTATGAAAATATTTATTAATAGAACATCTTTTACTTCAAAAAAATTTAATTCTTTTTTTGTTAAATAATTTTCAATTGTACTTAAAGAATTACCAATATATCTTGGTGTTACTAATGAAAAGATTCGGGCAATGATTGTTATAATAAATCCTAGTAATAGTTTAGATTTATATTTAATAAGATATTTATTGAGAGATTTTAATTCTTTCATTATGATTTTAAGACTTTAAATTTATATAATTATTGAAGTAGTTTCTTAATTATATTTTTATTATTCATTGTAAGCTTAGCAGATTAAATTATTTTTGTTATATAAGTTCTTAAAAATGTTAACAAGAAGACACGTTAGAATAAAAGTTATTCAATCTGTTTATTCTTTTTTTATGTCTCAAAATGATGAATTAGAAAGTGAGATTTCTTTTTACAAAAAAAGTATTTCAAATACTTTTGAATTATATTATTATTATTTTTCATTTTTTAGTGTAATTTACAAGTATTCTATAAATCAATTAAAATTTCTTGAAAATGCTCAGCTTGATGTAAGTGTACAAGTAAAAAATTATACCAAGATTTTGGATAATAAAATTTTAGTTTTTATTGTAGATCAATATAAATTAAAGGATCCAGAGTCAGAAAAAAGGTTGAATGAATGGAAATCAGAAATTAAATATCCTAAAATTTTATTAAATCAATTATTTGATTCTGTTTTTTTTAAAAAATATTTATTAATTGATTCACCCAATCTTAATCAGCAAAGAAATTTGATTTTAAATTTTTTTATGGAGATTATTGCCCCTTCTAAATATTTAGAAGATTATTTAATAGATAAAAAATTAACTTGGCAAGATGATTTGCCAGTTGTTAACACTTTCATTGTAAGACAAATTAGGTCAATTAAAATAAAAAAAGGCAATAATTTTATTTTTCCTAATATCGTCAAGTTTAAAGATGATATTAGTTTTGGCGAAGAACTTTTGAAGATTTGTTTATTAAAAAATGATGAAATTAAATCAGAATTAGAAGGAAAAACTCCAAATTGGGATATTGATCGTATTGCAAGTGTAGATTTAATAATTTTAAAGGTGGCAATTGCTGAAATTCTAAATTTTGAGTCTATTCCAACAAAAGTAACAATCAATGAATATATTGAAATTTCAAAGGATTACTCAACACCTAAGAGCAATATTTTTATTAATGGAGTTTTAGATAAACTAATAAAGGAGTTTGAAATTACTAATAGGCTTAATAAAGTTGGCAGGGGTTTAAATTAAAAAACTTTTTTTATACTTTTGAATAAAAAAAAATGAAAAATCTTTCTATTGCATTTTTTACTTTGTTTGCTTTCACTTTAAATTCCTGTCAGCAAAGTGCTGCAAAAAAAGTAAATAAAAATAAAGCTCAGGTAACTAAAACGATTAGCTCTCAATCTGACGGTCCAGTCATGACTTTTGATAAAGTTTCACATGATTTTGGAATTATTAAAGAAGGGGAAACAGTTGAAACAGTATTTAATTTTACAAATACTGGAAAATCAGATTTAATTATTGTTGATGCTAGAGGTAGTTGTGGATGCACTGTTCCTAAATATCCAAAAAACACTCCTATTGCGCCTGGTGAAGCAGGAATTATTTCAGTTCGTTTTGATTCAAGTGGTAAACCAAATTTGCAACAAAAAACTGTTACAATTTCTGCAAATACATCTAGTGGAAGAGAAATGTTGAGAATAAAAGCTATGGTTACACCAGATCAAGTAAAGCAAAAACAAAGAGAAGAACAAGCTAGGGCAAGACAACAATTAAATAATTAGAAGTGGAGAATTTTTCTGGTCAAGTACCTTTCTTGTTGTTAATGTTGGTGGTTTTTATCTTTTTTATAATATTACCTCAACGGCGTAGACAAAGAAAGGAAAAAATTTTTATGAATAACTTGAAAAAGGGAGATAGAATAATTACAAAGAGTGGAGTTCATGCAAAAGTAATGGAGGTAAATGATAAAGACGACACTTTTATTGTGGAGACTTTGTCAGGGAAGCTTAAAATTGAGAGATCTTCTGTATCCTTAGATATGAGCTCAAAACTAAATTCATTTTCAAAAAAATAAAGCAAAATCTCGCTAAATGCGGGGTTTTTTATTGTGTATAAAAAAGTTTTAAAACCCTTATTGTTTTTATTAGATGCGGAAAAGGCTCATTATATTGTATTTTTTTTAATTAAATATTTAAATAAAATTCCATTTGTAAGCAATATTATTAGATCAATTTATTTAATTAATCATCCTAAATTACGTAGAGAATTTTTGGGATTAAATTTTCCAAATCCTGTTGGTTTAGCTGCAGGATTTGACAAGGATGCAAAACTTTACAAAGAATTATCAAATTTTGGTTTTGGTTTTATTGAAGTAGGTACAGTTACTCCTAATAAACAAAAGGGTAATCCAAAAAAGAGATTATTTAGATTAATTGAAGATAATGCTTTAATAAACAGGATGGGATTTAATAATGAGGGTGTTGAATCTTTAATTAAAAGGCTAAAGAAAAATACCAGTATTATTGTAGGTGGAAATATTGGAAAAAATAAAAACACTGAAATTAGTAGATCTATAGATGATTACGAGAGTTGTTTTAATAAACTTTTTCCTTATGTTGATTATTTTGCTGTTAATGTAAGCTCTCCAAACACAATAAATTTAAGAGTATTACAAGACAAAAATCCTCTCAAAAAAATTCTTAACAGATTGATGTATTTAAATAATTCAAAAAAGATTCAAAAACCAATTTTTCTTAAAATATCACCAGATTTAAATAATAATCAACTTCAGGATATTATTGATGTTGTAATTGAAACAAAATTATCAGGAGTTATAGCAACAAATACAACCATAACTAGAAATAATCTAAATTCTACTAAAAAACTTATGGATGAGTCTGGTGGATTAAGTGGAAAACCACTAACAAAAAGAAGTACTGAAATTATTAGTTTTATAGCAAAAAAATCCAAAAAAGCCTTTATTATTATTGGAGTAGGAGGAATTCATAGTGCAGATGATGCAGTTGAGAAAATAAAAGCTGGGGCAGATTTGATTCAAATTTATACTGGTTTTATTTATCAAGGACCAGGTTTGATAAAAAGAATAAATAAATCAATTTTAAAAATTATTTAAAATAACTAAAGTTTTCTCTTGATTTTATATTTGTAATTGTTTTATAAATCAATTTGATTACATTCTCGACATCTTCTTTTTGAACCATCTCAACAGTAGTGTGCATATATCTTAAAGGAAGTGATATTAGTGCAGAAGGAACTCCTCCATTACTATAAGCAAAAGCATCAGTATCTGTTCCTGTATATCTCGAGGAAGCTAATCTTTGAAATGGAATTTTATTATTCTCAGCAGTTTTAATAATTTTTTCTCTTAGATTATTTTGAACAGCAGGAGCATAACTTATAACTGGACCAGAACCTATTTCAATATGTCCTTCAATATTTTTATTAATCATTGGAGTAGTGGTATCATGACAAACATCTGTAACTATTGCTAAATCTGGTTTTATTGTATTTGTAATCATTTCAGCACCTCTAAGCCCAACTTCTTCCTGAACAGAATTTGTTATATAAAGACCAAAGGGTAATATAATTTTGTTTTCAAATAATAATTTAGCAACTTGTGCAATCATAAAGCCACCAATTCTATTATCAATAGCTCTGCATATAAATTTATTTTTATTTAATATATGAAATTCATCAGGATATGTAATAACACATCCAACGTGAACTCCCATTTTTATTACCCCTTTCTTGTTTTTTGCCCCTATGTCAATAAAAATATTTTCTAATTTTGGAATTTCTTCTTTTCCAGGTTTTCTAGTGTGAATTGCGGGCCAACCAAATACTCCTTTTATTATTCCTTTTTTAGTATGAATATTTACACATTTTGATGGAGCAATTTGATGATCACTTCCTCCATTTCTGATAACAGATATTAATCCATTATCACTTATGTAATTTACATACCATGAAATTTCATCAGAGTGACCTTCAATTACAACTTTATAATTTGCTTTTGAATTAATTATTCCAACAGCAGTTCCATAAACATCAGTCATAAAATCATGCACATAGGGTTTAATATAATTCATCCATATTTTCTGTCCACTACTTTCATAACCAGTTGGAGATGGGTTATTTAAATATTCCTTTAAAAAAAGAAGTGAGTTTTTATCTAGTATTTTCATAATTTATTTTTGTAATGAGAATTAACAAAATTAATAATATTAATATATAAAATTTATAAGGTTTAAATATTTGTATTTTTACGATATGAGATTTTGCTTAACAATTTTTTTGTTTTTTCTATATTCATCAATTATATCTCAAGTTAAAGATTCTATAAAATTATTCGATAATAAGTTATATATCAGTGAATTAAACTCAATACCTGAACTTGGAATAACATTAGATGAAGTAATATTATTTCAGCCATTAAGGTTTCAAACAATTGATGAATTAAAAAAATATCTTATTCTCAGAAATAGGACATTGAAAGTCTATCCTTATGCAAAATTAGCATCAGATAGATTGAATATTTTAAATAATAGAATTAATTTAATTAAAAAGAAGAGTAGTAAAAAAATATATACTAAAAGAATTGAAAATTTTATTTATAATGAATTTGAAGAGGAATTAAAAAAATTATCTCGATCACAAGGAAGAATTTTAATTAAATTAGTCCACCGACAAACAGGAACTACAACGCATAATTTAGTTAAAGAATTGAGAAATGGATGGAGAGCGTTTATCTATCAGATTACTGCTTCTTTATTTGATTTAACTCTAAAAGATACTTTTGACCCAAAGGAGAATTATGAAGATTTTATGATTGAAGATCTTCTTCAAAGAGCTGATTCAGATAATATTATAGAATTAGATCCAACTGCTCTTACTTATGATTTAGACTCGCTTTACAAAAATTGGAAGTTTAAAAAAACGGATTCTATTCCGAAATTATAACTCTAATTAATAGATGAAATTTATAATTAAATTGCATCTGTTGATTATTAATAAATTATTTAAATAATGGATGCTAATTTTGAGATGATTGCCATAACTTTTTTTGGAATGGAGGAGGTTTTGTCAAAGGAACTTCTTGATTTGGGAGCTCAAGAAATAAAGAAAGGAAATCGAAGTGTAAGTTTTAAAGGAGATAAAGGTTTTTTATATAAGGCAAATTTTTGTTTAAAAACTGCTATTAAGATTTTAAAACCAATTTTTTCAAAAGAGGTTAATAATATTGATGAATTATACAAAGTTTTTAATGATTTTCCGTGGGAAAATTATATTTCAACTGATAATACATTTGTTGTTCATAGTATAGTTTTTGGAAAAATATTTACGCATTCTAAGTATGTTTCTCTTAAAGCTAAAGATGGAATAGTGGATAGATTTAAAAAAAAAACTGGAGATAGACCAGATGTTAGTATAGAAGATCCTGATCTTATTATAAATATTCATTTGAATAATAATTCATGTAATATTTCTATAAATAGTTCTGGAAATAATTTAAATCAAAGAGGTTATAGAACTTCAACTAATATTGCTCCAATTAACGAAGTTTTGGCTTCAGGTATTATAAGATTAACAGGTTGGAATGGTGAATCTAATTTTTTAGATCCTATGTGTGGTAGTGGAACTTTTTTGATAGAGGCAGCTTTAATAGCGGGAAATATTCCAGGAAATATTAATAGGAATAATTTTGGTTTCCAAAGATGGAAGGATTGGGATATAGATCTTTTTAGGGTTATTAAAGATTCACAAATAAAAAAAATAAAAAAAATTAAAATAAATATTTTAGGATTTGATAAATCTAATTCAGCAATTGTTAAAACAAAAGAAAATATTGAAAATGCAAATTTAAGTGAATATATAAAGGTTTATAAAAAAGATTTTTTTGATTCAAAAAAAGAAGATAAGAATCTTCTTCATATATTAACTAATCCGCCATATGGAGAGAGATTAAAAGGAGACATTAATTCTTTATATTCAAAAATTGGCGATTTTTTAAAATTATCTTTTTCAAATACTAACGCTTGGTTGATTTCATCAAATTTTGAAGCAATGAAGCATATAGGTTTAAGACCTAGTATAAAAATTAAGTTGTTTAATGGTAAATTGGAATCAAGATTACTTCATTTCCCAATATATGAGGGAACTAAAAGAGTTCGTCAAAAAAGAGAATAATTTTAAGATTTTTTAAATTTAAGTGGAATGGAATAGGAAATGGTATAATTAAAACCTGCTCCGAAAACATTCTCTTCAGTTTTTTTATTAAAACCGGGAATATAGAGATTGTCAAAGTTTAACGGTTTTTTGTGATTCATTAGTCTATTCAATCTAACACTAAAACCTATATAAACATTTTTTAATACTTGGGCTTTAATTCCTGCAATGAATTCAATCCAAGAGGAATTCAAATTTTCTCTTAAACCAATACCTGAGCCTGATGTTATAATTTCATCATCCCAAAAGAAATTAATATTCCTTAAATAGAAGGAATTAACTATTTGTTTATGAAGGCTATTTGCTAGTCTTAATCCAATATATATTTGGTTATTCATTCCTTTCCAGTTCTTATACATATTGTAATTTATTCCAAGTTTGATGTAGGTGCCTGAAGTAGAAAAGTTTATTTGTTCTGATTGTTTTGTTTTTTCTTCTTTTCCAAGTTCAAGAGCTATATATATATTTTTTAATATATTAAAATCGCTTACAAATTCAAACCCATTAAAATTTTTTTCGGTTTTTGATAAGATAGTTTTAATAGGGTTAAAGCCAAATCTTAATGTATATTTATTTTTAATTAAACTATCAGATTTAATTTTAATACTATCGTTAGAAATTAATTCTTTTTGATTTTGAGCTAGATTAGAAAAGTGTATTCCAAAAAAACTAATGCAAAAGAGCCAAATGAGCTTGTTCTTCATTTTTGATAGTATCTTTTAAAATTATATAACCTTCTATCCATTTATTTTTGTTATTTATAATTGTCAGTGCATTTGAATTAAAAATAAATGAACCTTTATAACTACAAGCTCTATTAATGTAAATGTTATTAACACTATAGTTTATTTGAACTGTATCAATATTTTCATTTTCATTTCCTTGATTTTTTATAAATTCAAATTGAGTATAATTTTTAAAAGGGTTTAAAGGTAATGTAATTGAATCTGCCGATTCAATGTTAATAGGGTTTTTATTACCAATTGCTTTTATTAATAATCCTTCAAGCCCTTTATATAGCAAAGGACTTTCTTTATTAACCATTCTAATTATTAATTTTGGAGTGCCATGCGTTTCAGATAAACAAATATCGTCCTTTTCACATGAGAGATAAAATAAAAAAAATATTGAACTGAAAATTATTAAATCCGATTTATTGTTAATCATTGAATATTTTTTCTTTCTAAAAGTACAACATTTTCTACATGATTGGTATGAGGAAACATGTCTATGGCCTGACTATTAATAAATTTAAAATCATTTTTTAATAATGACAAATCTCTAGCTTGAGTTGCACTATTACAACTCACATAAACTATTTTAGAAGGAGATAATTTTATAAGTTGATCTATGACTTTAGAATGCATCCCATTTCTTGGAGGATCAGTTATAATAACATCTGCTTTCCCGGTATTCTTAATAAATTCATCATTAAAAATATTTTTCATATCTCCTGTTACAAATTTTGAATTTTTTATTTTGTTAATTTTTGCATTTTTATTAGCTGAATTAATAGCTTCAGGAATGGCCTCAATGCCAATAACTTTTTTGCATTTTTTTGAAAGATATAGGCCAATAGTTCCCGTTCCACAGTAAAGATCATAAACTATTTCATTTCCAATTAAATTGGTAAAAGAATCAACAATTTTATACAATTTTTTAGTTTGCTCTAAATTTGTTTGGAAGAAAGATTTTGCAGAAATTCTAAATGTTAAGTTTTCAATCTTTTCTTGAATAAAAGGCTTTCCTGAAAAACAAATTATTTTTTGATCATAGATTGAATCATTTGCTTTATTGTTAATGGTGTATAATAAAGAACTAATTTCGGGAAAACTTAATTTTAAATATTCAAGAACTTTTTTTATGAGAGTATTATTATTCTCATAAAATTGTATTAAAACCATTAAGTCTCTATTAGAGGAATTTCTAATCATAATTGTTCTTAAAGTACCTTTCTTTTTTCTTAGATCATAGAATGATATTTTATTTTGTATCGCAAATTTTTTAAGGCTATTTCTTATTGAATTTGAGGGCTCTTCTTGTAGCAAGCATTTCTTTATATCTAAAATTTTATCCCACATTTTTTCTACATGTAATCCTACTGCATTTTTTTCTAATTTTTTCCCTGATAAATTTTCATCTTTATTTAACCATCGATTATTAGTAAAACTAAACTCCATCTTATTTCTATATTTGATCTTATTTTTTGCTGCAATTATTTTTGAAAATTTTTCAACAGATATTTTTCCAATTTTTATTAGATTATTTTTAATGTTCTGATCTTTGAATTTTATTTGAGAATTATATTTTATATGTTGTAATTTGCATCCACCACAATTATCAAAGTGATCGCATATTGGAGTTGTCCTATAATTAGATTTTGTAATAATCTTATTTATTTTGGCTTCATAATAATTTCTTTTTTTTCTAAGAATTTTTATATCTAATAAATCGCCAGGAACTCCTTGTTTTATAAAGTAAACTTCTCCATTTTCATTTTTAGCAACACCCAAGCCATTATTGTTTAAATTATTAACCTTGATTTTTCTAATTATATCATTTCTTTTATTCATATAACAAAATTAAGGTCAATTATAGACAAATTATCTAAATACATATTTTTTAATTTACATATTTATTACATTTACTATTATTTATAATTTTAAGATGATTTCAGAGGGAATTTCTTCTCAACAAAGTTATATAAATAAAGAAAAACTTTATGGATCTCATGATTATCACCCTATTTCAGTTGTCTTAGAAAGAGGAGAAGGTGTTTTTTTATGGGATGTAAATGGAAAAAAATATTATGATTTTTTGTCTTCATATTCAGCTGTAAATCAAGGCCATTGTCATCCAAGAATAATAAAAAAAATTCAAGAACAATCTTCTAAATTGACTTTAATATCTAGAGCATTTCATAATAATATTTTAGGAGAGTATATGGAGTTTGTTACCAGATTGTTTGGTTTTGATAAATTACTTCCAATGAATACTGGAGCAGAGGGTGTAGAAATATCTATAAAAATTGCAAGAAAATGGGCTCATACTGTTAAGGGAATAAAAAATAATTCTTCCAAAATAGTAGTTTGTGATGATAATTTTCATGGTAGGACTACAACAATAATTTCTTTTTCATCTCATTCTGGATCAAAAGATTATTTTGGACCTCATACACCAGGTTTTATTAGTATTCCTTATAATGATCTTTTTGCTCTTGAAAAAGTTTTTAAGAATAATTCAGATATAGGGGGTTTTTTAGTTGAACCTATTCAAGGAGAAGCAGGTGTTAACGTCCCTGATGATGGTTATTTAAAAGGAGTTAGAAATCTTTGTTCTAAGTTTAATATTCTTTTTATTGCTGATGAAATTCAGACAGGAATCGGAAGAACTGGAAGAATGTTAGCCACAGATTATGAAAATGCAAAACCAGATATTTTAATTTTAGGTAAAGCTTTAAGTGGAGGAACATATCCTGTTTCAGCTGTTTTGTCTAACAAGGATATAATGGATGTTATAAAACCAGGACAACATGGAAGTACTTTTGGAGGAAATCCTTTGGCTTCATCAATTGCAATTGAGTCTCTTAAGGTAGTGATTGAAGAAAATTTATCTGAAAGAGCATTTGAATTAGGAATAACTTTTAGAAAAAAACTTAATGAGTATATTATAAGCAGTAATATTGTTAAATTGGTTAGGGGTAAAGGATTATTAAATGCTATTCTGATTAATGATTCAGAGGAAAGTGATACAGCTCGGAATATATGTTTAAAATTGAGAGATAATGGGTTGCTTGCTAAGCCTACTCACGGAAATATTATTCGTTTTGCTCCACCACTTGTTATCTCTGAAATTGAGTTAAAAGAATCTATTGATATAATTTTGTCTACATTGAAAAAATTTGAGTAATTAATATTTTTTAATGAATGTTTATTTTGATAATGCTGCAACTACAGCAATGAGAAAAGAAGTTATAGATAAAATGACTTCAATAATGCATGAAGTTTATGGTAATCCCTCATCGACTCATTCTTTTGGAAGAAAATCAAAGGTTTATCTTGAAAATGCTAGGAAAAGCATAGCTTCAATGTTAAATGTAGAATCACAGGAGATAATTTTTACATCAGGAGGAACTGAATCAGATAATATGATTATTCATAGTGCTGTTAATGATTTAAAAGTTAAAACTATAATTTCATCTCCAATTGAACACCATGCTGTAATTCATGCTATTGAAAATTTAGATAATATTAATATTAAAAATGTTTTATTGTCTGAAAATGGTTCAGTTGACTTAATGGATTTGGAAAAACTTTTAAATGAGGATAATAATTTGAAATTAGTTTCTTTAATGTATGTTAATAATGAGATTGGAAATATTTTAGATTTAAAAAGAGTTGCTGATTTATGTAAAAAGTATAATGCTTATTTTCATAGTGATGCAGTTCAAGGTGTAGGTCATTTTGAAATTGATTTAAGTAAAGTTTCAATTGATTTTCTTTCTGCTGCAGCCCATAAGTTTCATGGACCTAAAGGAGTAGGATTTTCTTTTATAAGAAAAAAAACTGGTTTAAAAGGTTTTATTCATGGAGGTGAACAAGAGCGTGGATTGAGAGCAGGAACTGAGTCAGTTCATAACATAGTTGGAATGCAATTGGCTTTAGAATTATCTTATAAAAATTTAAAAAAGGAAAGAATTAAAATACTTGAATTAAAAAAATATTTTATTAGTAAACTTAAAGAATTATTTCCTGATATAGTTACAAATGGTCTTTCTGGTCTAGATGAATTAAGCACTTATACTTTAGTTAATGTAACATTACCAATAGAAGGCGATAAATCAAAACTTATAGAGTTCCATCTTGATTTAAATGGAATTGCTTGTTCAAAGGGTAGTGCATGTCAATCAGGTAGTTATTCAGGTTCCCATGTTTTAAATTATATACAACCTGATTCATTGAAAGGTAAACCTTCTATAAGATTTTCATTTTGTAATGACAATACAAAAAAAGAAGTTGATTATGTTATAAACGTTTTGAGAAAATTTAAATAAAAAAATTAATATTTTCTGTAAAACATTGTTTTGTATATTTTTTTATTTCCTACATTATCTTCAATATATATTTTAAGATTATGTTTTGTATTTTTAAAATTAATATCAGAAAAATTATAAGTTAAGGTTTTATTTTTAGGTTCATATTCTAATAAAATCCATTTATTATTTAAAAATCCTTTATAGGATTTAACACCAGAATAGTCATCTTCAAGTCTAAGTTTTAAATATTTTAATTTTGAGACCCATTGACCTTTATAAAAGTTTATTGGCTTAATTTTAGGAGAAATAGAGTCTCTTGATTTGAAAAAAACTCCTAGTGAATTTGATTTTATTAGAATTTTATCATCTTTTTTTTGAGTTTTAATAAAAACAGACTTTCCTTTAGAATTTAATTTTGAAATGAAAGATTGACGCCTTTTTGATGAATCATTATTTCTTGTTTTGAATGATATTTCAAATGGGTTTTTTATAGCATGAATATCTTTATCAATGTATAGAGTGTCATTTTTTTCTTTTATATCTATATGAATATTTTCATAGAATGTATTTTTTTTAAATAAAATTTCTTTGTCTTCAAATTCGAACAAATAATCTATATCTGTTTTTATTAATTTATTTTCATTAGTTAAAAACTTTTTTTTAATATTTTTTCCAATTAGATTTATTTTAAGGAAAGAATTATTTCCTTTATAATCTGACACTTTTATGATAAAATTGTATTTAGTATTAGCTTTTATATTAAAGTAGCCATTATTTTTTTTATTTATTAAAAATGATTTTTTTGATTCAGGATGTTTAATTATTCTGTGTATAGTTTTTCCTTCTTGTTTCTTAGTTTTATAATGTGTAAGCAAATTTATAAACTTTGAATCTTCAAAATCTAATTCATCAAAACTATATTCAAATTTTAAGGAATCATTTAGATAGATAGACACTTTATAAATTCCATTTTTATTATAACTAAGTGATTGTCTATCAAACATGTTTAAACCAAAACTTATTTTTCCACTTGTTGGAATATTTTCAGTTTTATAGATACTGTCGTTAATCTTTTTTATCCCATATTTAGTAATTAACTCTGGATTTTTATCTAGAATTTTATTAAAGATATAAAGTGATCTTATAGAGGGTCTTCTATCGTCTTTTATTTTGTCCAGAAAACTCATTGGGTTGATAGTATTTTGAGTTTTTGAATTTCTTAATTCAAAATGTAAATGAGGGGCAAAGGAAGTACCAGTATTCCCAGAAAAACCAATAATTTCTCCAGATTTTACTTTTATTTCGTTGTCTTTGGGAAATAATTGAATTTCAAAAGTTTGTTTTTTATATTGTTTAGATTTTACAAATCTTTGAATTTTAGATGTAAATTTTGAAAGATGCGCATATACAGATGTTAGACCATTAGGATGTTTAACATATATGGTCTTACCATATCCATCAGTGCTTACATTTATTCTATCAATGAATCCCTTATAAATGCTTTTAACTTGATACCCTTCTTTTCTATTAGTTTTAATATCCAAACCTCCGTGAAAATGGTTGGATCTTAATTCTCCAAAAGTTCCTGAAATGATTAAAGGTATATTTAAAGGATAGGATTTTTTTATTAAATTATTTTGACTAATTGAATTAAAACTTACAAGAAACAGTGTTAATAAAATTGATAATTTGGTTTTCAAAGAAACTCTTTTATTTAAAGTTAAATTAATTTGATATTACAAAATTCGGTAAATTTTTTAAAAACAATATTATTAGTTATTAACTTTTTATAATTTGATTATTTAAATTTACTTTTGAAAAACATGTTTATTAAGTCTTAAATGTCTGAAAGAATAGATAATATTGGATTGTTAGAAGAAAAGATTGTTGCTTTAATTAATAGGTTAAAGAAAAATCACCTAGATATAAAAAATCTTTCTGATGAGTTGGAAAGTTTATCATTAACAAAAAAGAAACTTGACGAAGAGTTAATTGTTTTGAAAGAGGATAATAAATCTTTAAAAATTGCAAATAATTTGCTTGGTAGTAAAGAAGGTAGCATTATTACTAAGAATAAAATAAATAGTATTATCAAAGAAGTAGATTCTTGTATTAATTTAATTACAGAGATAAAATAAAATGGATGATTTATTAAAAATAAAAGTTACTATTGCAGATAGGGTTTATCCTATGTCTGTTTCATCAACTCAGGAGGCTTCATTAAGATCTTCTGCAACTAAAATTAACGCTACAATGAAAAAATTGGAGCAAAACTATGCTGTAAGAGATAAGCAAGATGTTCTTGCAATGTGTTCTCTTCAATATGCTGCAAAATTAGAACAAAATCAAAATACTTTTTCATCATTTGATAAATCATATGATGAAAAAGTATTGGAATTAATAAACATGATTGATGTACATTTAAATACATATTAAGTTCATTTATAAAGATTGTATTACCTGTATTAGTCTTTTTGGATAAACTCAACGAGCTTTTAATTATGAAAGGTGAGTTTCAATTGTAAAAGCATGCTATAATTTATAGATCCTTGATCAGTTGTGTAGCCTTATAAATGATTTTTAGGAGTTTATACAAAATTATTTCTAATACAGGTTTTTTTGTCAATAAATTAAATTAGGAATTATTAAAAAATAAGATTTAATTTAAAATCAATGTATAAATTAGACCTGCAATAATTCCTCCAATGGACGGTCCAATGACAGGTATCCAAGCATAATCCCATTCAGTTTTTTTATTTTTTCTAGGAATTAATTGATGAACTAATCTTGGTCCTAAATCTCTGGCTGGATTAATTGCGTAACCAGTTGTCCCTCCTAATGCAATTCCAATAACCCATACTAATATACCAACAGGAAGTGCATCAACTGAACCTAGTCCAAAGTTCTGAATATTATGGTTATCAATTTGAATATTTGGACCTACAATAAATAAAACTCCAAAAACTAAAATAAAAGTTCCAATTATTTCACTGAAAAGATTATTTTTTTTGTTTTTTATGGCTGGACCTGTACAAAAAGTCGCTCTAACTGCATCTTCGTCTTTAGTTTCTCTATAATGATCTATATATGTTAGATATGCTAACCAACTACCTAGCATTGCACCTAGTAACTGTGCTATAAGGTATTGTGGCACTAATGACCATGAGAATTTTTTTGCTACTGCAAGTCCAATTGTAACAGCAGGATTTAAATGCGCTCCACTATATTGAGTTGAAATAAAAACTGAAACAAATACCGCAAATCCCCAAGCACTAGTAATTAATATCCAAGGATTTTGATTTTCAGCATTTGTATTTTTTAATTTTACATTTGCGACAACACCAGCTCCAAGTAAAAGAAGTATTGAAGTTCCGATAAATTCAGCTAAAAAAGGATGCATAGTCATGAAATGTAACTTTTGGAAATTTTCATAAAGTTAGAAAATTCTCTTTTCTTCCAATTATTGTCTTTTTTTAAATATTTTGTCATTATATCAAGAACTTTAGGAGCAATTTTAATTGTTTCTTTAACATTTAAAAATAAACATCTAGTTCTTCTAGCTAAAATATCCTCTAATTTAATAGCCATTTCATTTTTTAAACTCCATATTATTTGATTTGGACTTATATATAAATGATTAGATAAGGATTTATTTCCTTTTTTTAAATTTAATTTTCTTATCGATTTTGCATCTTTACCATATACATGAAGAGGATCATCCCAATCTGGAGTTGATTCATGTCCATGAATTTGAAGATTTTCAGTTATACATTTTATTTCTTCAAATCCACCAATTGATATGGAAGTGTTAATTGCATCTTCAGCAATTTTTCTGTAAGTTGTCCATTTTCCACCTAAAATACTAACTAAGCCAGATTCACTAACATATATTTTATGATGTCTAGAAATTTCTTTGGTATTTTTTTCATCGCTATCAGCTGCAAGAGGTCTTAATCCTGCAAACACACTTTTTATATCTTCTTTGGTTGGTTTGTCTGCCATAAATTTTCTAGCATTTTTTAAAATAAATTCAATTTCCTCTTTTAGGGCAACTGGTTCATCTATAATCTGATTAAGTTGAGTCTCGGTCGTTCCAAGTATAACGTAGTTGTTCCAGGGTACGGCGAATAAAACTCTTCCATCGGAAGTGTGAGGAATTAAAATTGCATGTTGACTTTTTAAAAATTTTTGGTCTAGAACTATATGAACACCCTGGCTTGGTTTAATCATTTTTTTTCTATTAACTGAATCCATTTTAATTATTTCATCAGAAAACACACCTGTAGCATTTATTATAACTTTTCCTTCGATTTCATAAATTTTATTATTGATTTTATTCCTGACAATTATTCCATTAATCAGCTTATTTTTTTTCTTAATATTCGTTACTTCAAAATAATTTAAAAGAGTAGCTCCTTTTTTTTCTGCTGTAATTGCAAGACTTATTGCCATTCTTGAATCATCAAATTGACCATCGTGATATATTACACCACCAATTAAATCTTTTTTTTTAACATTTGGAATTAATTTTAAAGTTTCTTCTTTATTAAGAATTGTAGATTTACCAAGACTAAGTTTACCAGCCATCATATCATATATCTTTAATCCAATTCCATAAAAAGAATTGCTCCACCAATTATAGGAAGGAATTATAAAACTTATTTTTTTTATTAGGTGAGGAGCATTTTTTTTTAAAACACCTCTTTCTTTTAAAGCTTCAATAACCAAAGATATATCTCCATTTTGCATATATCTTACCCCTCCATGAATAAGCTTTGTGCTTCTTGAAGAGGTTCCTTTAGCAAAATCACTTTTTTCAACCAATAAAGTTTTAAATCCTCTACTAGCTGAATCAACTGCAGCACCTAATCCAGATGCACCTCCTCCAATAATTATTATGTCCCACTTTATTTCTTTTTCAGAAAGTTTTTTTATGTTTAAATCTCGATTCAAATTATAATACCTTAGATATTCTTTTTTCCCATAAATTTATTATTGAAGCACTTTTAGAATCATTTGATGGATTAAATTCTTTATCTATTTCCCAAATATTTTTAAGAGAATCTAAAGAGGACCAAAAATTAGAAGCTAGCCCAGAAAAAAAAGCAGCTCCCAAAGCAGTTGTTTCTGTGGTTTTAGGTCTTACAACTTTTTTTCCTAGTATATCAGATTGAATTTGCATTAGTAAATTATTAGTACTTGCTCCTCCATCAACTTTTAATGATTTAAAATTAGTTTTTGCATCTTTCTGCATTTCTTTGATTATCTCTCTACTTCTTAACGCAATTGCTTCTAGTGCGGCTCTAGCAATATGACCTTTTTTTGTTCCTCTAGTTATTCCTAGTATAGCTCCTGTTGCTTTGGGATTCCAATATGGAGCACCAAGACCAGATAGAGCAGGTATAAATGTTATTCCTCCGTTATCTTCAACAGTTAATGCTAATTTTTCAATTTCCGGTGATTCATTAATAAGATTAATTTGATCTCTAATCCACTGAATTAAAGCACCAGCAATAAAAACACTTCCTTCTAAAGCATATGTTACTTCATTATTTAATTGGTAACCTATAGTTGTTAGCATTTTATTTGAGGATGGTACAGGTTTATTGCCTGTATTCATTATACAGAAACATCCAGTTCCGTATGTATTTTTAATATCTCCAGGGTTAATACACATTTGACCAAATAATGAAGCTTGTTGGTCTCCTGCAATTCCA
>CAUZKB010000020.1:0-23518 GCA_963580575.1 Bacteroidia bacterium
CCGAGTGATTAGTGAAATGTCAGGATTTGTTGGTAAAAAAGAATCAGACCTTATCAATATTGAGATCGATGATGAAGATCCAGTTAAGTCAAACATTCTCTACGCTAATTTCAATTCTAAATTAGCACAAATTGAAGATCTTACAGAAGAGGAAAAGGAATTATACAAAACTAGGGTAGAAGACGAAATAAGAACTTCGGTTTTCGATGCATATAACTCCCTTATTTTATACTTCGAAGCATTAAAACCTAAAGCAACTACAGACGCTGGTGTATGGAAACTACCTGATGGGGATGACTTTTATCAATATCAATTATCACTAATGACCACTACCGACTATACCCCTGAACAGGTACACCAAATTGGATTGTCTGAGGTCGGTCGAATAAAAACAAAAATGAGGGATATCTTGACCATTCAAGGTTACACAGATACTACAAAAACATTAGGTGAAATCATCCAAGAATTAAACAAGGAAGAACGCTTTCTATATCAAAATAATGATGAAGGTAGAAAAGAAATCATCGAAGGGTACAATAACATCTTAGATGAAATCAATGATGGACTCGATAACGCATTCGATATCCGACCTAGAGCATCCATGGAAGTAAAAAGAATTCCTGAATTTAAAGAAGAAGGTTCTGCAGGGGCTTATTACGAGCTACCCCCCATGGATGGATCAAGAGGAGGTATATTTTATGCTAACTTGAGAGATGTTACAGAAACTGTTAAGTTTGGAATGAAGACCTTAGCCTATCATGAAGGAATACCCGGCCACCATTTCCAAATAGCCATACAAGGAGAATTAAAAAATATTCCAATTTTCAGAACATTCCCCCTTTTTACAGCATATACAGAGGGTTGGGCATTATATGCTGAACGTCTCGCGTGGGAGTTGGGTTTTTATAAGAATGACCCTTTCGGCAATTTGGGAAGACTTCAAGCGGAAATGTTTAGATCTGTCCGTTTAGTAGTAGATACTGGAATTCACTATAAAAAATGGACTCGTGAAGAAGCAATTGAATACATGATTGCCAATACAGGAATGACAACAGGAGAAGTTGTTTCTGAAATCGAAAGGTACATCGTAATGCCTGGTCAAGCCTGTGCATATAAAATCGGGATGTTAAAAATATTAGAACTCAGAGAAAAAGTAAAAAAGAAACTAGGCAATCAATTCGATTTAAAAGAATTTCATAATATTATATTAAAAAACGGAGCAGTTCCTCTAGATATTTTAGAAGATATCGTGGATGACTATATAAAAACTGAACTTAAGTAAATAAAAAAGTGTAACCGAGATACATTTTTATTTAATGGTTTAGCTCATATAACACAAGGGTTTTCGTATAACACAGAGTAACACAGAAACCAACAATTTTATAACACATTGTGTTATAAGGGTAAATCTAAAAAGTCATATAAAGTGTTTATGATCAGTTGCTTACAGGAAAAAATATTGAATGGTTCAAGTCCCGTCCAGACCGCTTAATACTTTGTAATCCCCTATAATTATTATGGGTTTATATTTATACGGATGGTTTTGTTAAAAACTTTAGAGATCCATCATGTAATTTATAGCAGTATGCCATCCTGAAATTTAATGCCAAAAAAAGATTCTTATGTCACTAAATTTAATTAAATACTTGAGTTAATAATTTCTGAGAAAACTTCTTTATCAGTATCTCCTTCAGAATTTATAAATAAAATATTAGTAGAATTATTTATTTTAAGATCCTCTTTAATTAGTTTCATTTCACTTTCTTTCAAAATGGCAAGTAGTCCCCCTAAGCCTGTTGCACCTGATTCACCTGATATTATTCTTTTATCTAAACCACTTGGATAGTAAAATTCTCGCATAGCCTGTTTTGCATAATTGTCTGAAATTTTCAATACATAATTCGTTCCATTTTTTAGTAAATCCCATGCTCCTAATGAAGGTGTTTCACAATTTAATCCCGTCATAATTGTTTTAAGACTTCCTTTTGAAGTTGATATTTTTTTTTCTTTAAATGAACATAAAATACCATCTGCTTCTTCAGGTTCTACAATAACTATTTTCGGTTTATTTTTTCCATATTTATTAAGATAATAATAAATTCCTGCCGCTGCCATACTGCCAACTCCGGCTTGCAAAAAAACAAGATCTATTTTAGGTTTCAAAGGAGAATGTATACTTTCTTCCATTTCTTTAAATAGAGTTAAATATCCCGAGAGTATTAAAGCGGGTATTTCTAAATATCCCTCCCAAGCTGTATCTTGAATTAAGCTCCATTTTTTAGATCTACTTATTTTTTTAGCTTCTTCGCACGCCTGATCATAATGTCCAGTGATCTGAATTACCTGAGCTCCTTCATTTTCAATAGCCTCAATCCGTTTTAATGTAATTTCTTTAGGCACAAAAATAACCGCATTTCTGTCAAATTTTTTTGCAGCCCATGCAACAGCACGTCCATGATTTCCATCCGTTGCTGTACAAAAAGTTTCAAGACTAGGGGTTTTAATCAAAGTTTGGTAAATAGCATAAGAGGCACCTAATCCTTTAAATGCTTTTATATTAAAGCGTCTTGATTCATCTTTTACATAGATATTTCTAACTCCTAGTTTTTTTGATAAGTAAGGTAAATTAATTAAAGGAGTAGGATTATATTCAGATAGTGTTTTGTGAAATACATGAGCATCATGATTTTTAAGAATTATCGTTGTTTCATTTAAGGGTATCGTATTAATGGGTAAGTTTTTATAATACGAATCATTACTAATTAATCTTTTTTCTTGGTTCATAATACCAAACTAAATTTATTTCTTAATATCCACAAGCATAAGTCCCATACACCCCTATAATCATTAGGGGTGTATTTTTGGGGCATAGTTTAAAAAGTGATCTCTTTTTTAATGATTTTTCCTTCTCTTTTTATTAAAACTGAGGTTGATACTCCTGATTCAAATTTAGAAAGAGCTCGCATATATGACATCAAATCAGTAACATTATAATTACCTATTTTAACAACGATGTCCCCTTTAAGAATACCAGACTTTTCCGCCGGTCTCCCTTTGTTTATTCCATCAATTCTCATTCCTTTACCATCAAAAAGATAATCAGGCATAACACCAAGAGAAACTTTAAAGCTGGGGATATCTTCACTTTCATTTTTTGTGACTCTAAAGGATAATTTACCATTATCATCCAGATCCGTGATAATTTTAAAAATGTAATCAGAAATAAGCTCCATACCTTTGTAATTTATTTTATTTGAATCGTCACTAGGTTTATGATAATCTGAGTGTTGACCAGTAAAAAAATGTAGTACCGGTATATCATTTAGATAAAACGAAGTATGGTCTGATGGTCCCATTCCAGATTCATTTTCAATGATTTTGAAGATCTCATTATTTGATTTTATCGTTTGTTTAAAAATTGGTGAAGTTCCTAGTCCATAAACAGCCAAGGAGTAATCTTTTTTTAATCTTCCCACCATATCCATGTTTATCATGTAGTTTATTGAATCAATGGAGATTGATGGATTTTTTACAAAATAATTTGATCCTAAAAGCCCAATTTCTTCTCCAGAAAAAGCAATAAATAAATAATTATTTTGTGTGTTGTTGTATTTTAATTTGCCTGCTAAATCTAACATCAACGCAACTCCACTGGCATTATCATCAGCTCCATTATGTATTTTTTTTTCTTCACCTCTATATAGAGAATTTTCAGAACCATAACCTAAATGATCGTAGTGGGCCCCTATTACAATAGTCTTATCTGAATTATTATCTATATATCCAATTATATTTCTTGCAGTTAATGTTTCATCGTCTAGTTCTTCTAAAAATGAAATTTCCTCATGTGGATTTTTTATTGGTTTGAAATTAAAATCTTGAAAGTAGTTAGTTTTACCTTTTGAAATTAAATTTATTTCATCAAACCTTTTTGCTATATATTGGGCTGCTATCTTTTCACTTTTTGTTCCTGTTGCTCTTCCTTTAAGACTATCACTAGATAGAAAGCTGACATCAGCCTTTATTTTATTTGTGTAGGATTCTTTTTGTTGACATGAAAAAAAAAGTATACTGAAAAAAAAAATTTTAAATATAAATTTCATTTTTTTTATTTTATTTTGCACAAAAGTAAAATTTATATTAATGAAAGACGTGTTTATTTTTTCATTTGTTTTTTTTCTTTTTTCTTGTGAAGAACAACAAAAAAGCAGATTAATTTTTCCCCAAGAGAAAAATTTTAAATCTATTAAACAAATAACCTTTGGTGGGGATAATGCTGAGGCTTATTGGAGTTATGATGATAAAAGGATAATATTCCAATCTAACAATAATAGGTGGGGTGTAGATTGTGATCAAATGTTTTTAATGAATAGGGAGGAAACTTTTGAATCTAAAGTTCCAAAAATGATAAGTACTGGTGAAGGTAGAACAACATGTGGTTATTTTTTACCTGACAACAAACATTTTATTTATGCTTCTACTCATTTACAGGATGAGAACTGTCTATTGGCTTCATTGAGAAGAGAAGGCAAATATGTTTGGCCGGTATTTAGTTCTTATGACATTTTTGTAGCAGATTTAAATGGCAATATTGTAAAACAACTAACCTCAGAAGAGGGATATGATGCTGAAGCAACAGTTTCTCCAGTAGGGGATAAAATTGTTTTTACTTCTTCAAGAACGGGAGACTTAGAGTTGTTTACTATGAATATTGACGGTACTAATATTAAGCAAATTACTAATGACCTAGGTTATGATGGAGGTGCTTTTTTCTCTCCAGATGGATCCAAAATAATTTTTAGAGCATCAAGACCTAAGACCGAGGAAGAAATCAAAGAATATAAATTTCTATTGAGCGAGGGGTTAGTTCAGCCAACACAAATGGAATTATTTATATGCGATTCTGATGGAAGTAATTTGAAACAGCTTACTTATCTGGGAAATGCTAATTGGAGTCCATTTTTTCATCCATCTGGTAAAAAAGTACTTTTCTCATCAAATTATGAAGCAGAATTAGGGTTTCCTTTTAACCTATATCTAATTGATATTGACGGAAAAAATTTGAAAAGAATTACTTACAGTGAGACTTTTGATTCCTTTCCCGTTTTTTCAAATGATGGAAATAAATTAATTTTTTCATCTAATCGTAATAATGGTGGAACAAGAGACACAAATATATTTATTGCTGAATGGGTAGATTAGCAATTATTTTTTCTGAGAGAATTAATTTTAAATTAAAAGTTAATCATTAAAATTATTTAACTTTGTAATTATAAAAAGTTTAAGAAAATAAAATTATTTTTTTTACGTTATTGAAATGTTGTGTGTTGTTAAGATTTGGTTTTACACCTAATTTAGCAACTGATGAGAAGCTTTCCTTAATTGGAGGGCTTTTTTTTATCTACGACCATATAATTTAGCAAGAAATCTTAAAATCTCAAGATATAACCAAATAAGTGTAACAAGAAGACCAAAAGCTCCATACCATTCCATATATTTGGGAGCTCCTTTTTCTGAAGCTTCTTCAATAAAATCAAAATCTAGAACAAGATTTGATGAGGCAATTACAATAACAAAAAGGCTGAATCCAATACTAAGTATTGAAGAATTGTTTGTATTCATAATTCCCATTTGATTTCCAAAGAATCCCATAATCATGTTTATAAGGTAGACGATAAAAATTCCTCCAGTAGCGGCAGCAACACCAAGTTTAAAATTTTCAGTTGGTTTTATCCATCCAGATTTATAGGCAAATAATAATGAGAGTAAAATACCAACGGTTAAAAAAATAGCATTTGATACTATACCATCATACTGCTCATTATAAATAAAGGATATACCTCCTAGAAGACAACCTTCTAATAATGCATAAATTGGCACAGTAGTTGGAGCCCATTCTTTTTTATAAATCGTAACAATAGCAATTATAAAACCTACAATTCCTGAGACAATTATAATAGTAGGACTAATTGATGTAAAACAAAAATAACCTGATGTTATAAGTAAAATTAAACTTATAAATGTTTTATTAATGGTTCCATTTATAGTCATTTTATCAGATTCAATATGACTTGTTAAAAAAGTATTTTTATTTAAAACTGGATTTCCTGAACGATAAGTTAAATGACCTCTCATAATAGTTGTTTTTTTATTGTTAAATTCGGTTAATCTATAACAAAAATAGTTTATGAATTTTATTAATTATATTGTTTTTACAACATTCTTATTTAATAGTAATTTATTTTTTTCTCAAATTCAAATAGAAGAAATAGAATTGCCAAGAAAAATTAAAGAAACATCTGGTTTAGAATATATTGGCAATAACTTCATAACTCATAATGATTCAGGAGATGAACCAAAATTATATGAATTTAATATTAAAGGTGAATTATTAAAATTAACGAGGATTTATACAATATTAAATAGAGATTGGGAAGATATCACATTTGATGGAGAAAAATATTATATAGCTGATATCGGAAATAATTATGGTACCAGAAAAAATTTAACTATTTATATAATTGATAAAAAATTAAATCTTGTTGATAGTATAAAAATTAAATATAAAAATCAAAAATCATTTGATTATTTGAAATTTAATAGATATGATGCTGAAGCTTTAACATCAATTGATGAATCATTAGTTCTTTTTTCCAAAAACAGAAAAACGTTATCAACAGAAATTTATGTTTTCCCAAAATTACCAGGTAAATATGAATTAGAACCATCTTTATCTTTAAAAGTAGAATCTTTGATTACAGGAGCAGATTATAATCAAAAGTTTAAACTACTTGTTTTAACAGGGTATGATTTAGATTTATTTGAACAATATATATATGTATTTAATGATTTTGATATGAAGAATATAAATTCGGCAAAATTTGTAAAATACAAACTTCCAATTAATGATGCTCAAATTGAGGCTGTAAAAATAATTGATAATAAAACATTTTGGGTAACATCTGAACATAAAGGATCAGGTTATCCAAGGCTGATAAAAATAAAACTATAATTTTATGATAATTTATGGTATGAAAAAATTATTGTTAATTTTAAAAAAGCTGGGTTTAAATCATATGCGTTTATTTTATGGATATTAGAATTAAATATATTTTTTTAATTGTTTTTATTTTTTCATCTGCTTTTTCGCAAAAAAAAGAAATAAAAAGAATGTTAAAAATGAAAATTCAGTTGTTTATAATAAACTTGAGTGGAGAAATATAGGTCCTTTTAGAGGGGGAAGGAGTGTGTGTTCAACTGGGGTAGTTGGTGAACCTGGTGTTTATTATATGGGAATTACAGGTGGGGGTGTTTGGAAAACTATTAATAACGGTATTAGTTGGAAAAATATTTCAGATGGATTTTTTAAAACAGGAACTGTTGGAGCTATAGAAGTTTCAGAAAGTGATACAAATATTGTAATAGCTGGAATGGGAGAACATGCAGCTAGAGGTGTAATGACATCTATGGGAGATGGTGTCTATAAGTCAAATGATGCTGGAGTTACTTGGACTCATATAGGATTAGAATTTACAAGACATATTTCTGATATCAGAATTCATCCCACAAACCCTAATATTATATATGTAGCTGCACAAGGGGCTCAATATGGACCGAGTGAACATAGAGGAGTTTATAGATCATTAGATGGAGGTAAAAATTGGAAGAAAATTTTATATAAATCTAAAACTACTGGTGCATCTTCCTTAAGTATGGATATGAATAATCCTAGAATACTCTACGCAGCTATGTGGGATCATAAAAGAACTCCATGGAAAATAACCTCAGGAGGACCTGAATCAGGAATATATAAGTCTATTGATAGAGGTGATAATTGGAAAAAAATTGAAAAAGGGTTACCAGAATCTTTTGGAAAAGTGGGTATTTCAGTTTCAAGGGCTAATAGTCAAATTGTCTATTTAAACATAGAAGCTTCTGAAGATAAAGGAGGTGTATATAGATCTGATGATGGTGGAAAAAAATGGAAACAGGTTAATAAAGACAGAGTTACTGTTGCTAGATCATGGTATTATATGGAAATTTTTGCAGATCCAATAGATGAAAATACTGTTTACGTTTTAAATGCACCAGCTTTAAAATCTATTGATAAAGGAAAAACTTTTAAAGTAATGCCTACTCCTCATGGGGATAATCATCATTTGTGGATAAATCCTCAAAATAATAAGGTTATGATTAATTCTAATGATGGCGGAGGTAATGTTTCTTTTGACGGTGGAAAAAGTTGGAGTACACTACAAAATCAACCTACCGCTCAATTTTACAGGGTAATAGCGGATAATCAAGTACCATATCATGTTTATGGAGGGCAACAGGATAATTCAGCTATAGGAATAAAAAGCAGGACTAATTCCCTTGGAATTGGATGGAAAGATTGGTATTCAGTATCTGGATGTGAAAGTGCTTATTTGGCATTTGATTCAGAAAATCCTTTAATTGTATATGGAGGGTGTTTAAATGGAATTATTGAAAGATGGAATCGTAAAACGAAAGAATCTAAGTCAATACAACAATAGCCAGAATTAGGTCTTGGAAAAGTTTCTAAAGATTTTAAATACAGATATAATTGGAATGCTCCTATTCTATCAGATCCTAATGATCCAAAAGTAATTTATCATGCGGGAAATGTTCTTTTTAAAACAAGGAACCAAGGTAAAGATTGGGAAGTTATAAGTCCAGATCTGACTAAAAACAATAAAGATCGTCAAAGAGAAGGAGGGGGACCTTTTACAATTGAAGGTGCTGGAGGAGAAGTTTATAATACTATAATGAGTGTGGCAATTTCATCAAGAAATAGTAATGTTATATATACTGGAAGTGATGATGGATTGGTAAATATAACCCTTGATGGAGGTGATTCATGGAAAAATATAACTCCAAAGGGTTTAGGCGAAAGTATTATAAACAGTATTGAAGTTTCTCCTCATGATCATAGTACTGTATATATTGTTGCAATGAGGTATAAGTTTATGGATTTGAAGTCATACATATTTAAATCATCAAATTATGGAGAAACCTGGGAATCTATAACTAAAGGAATTGAAGGTGAACATAATTTTGCAAGAGTTGTTCGAGCTGATAAAAAGGTTAAAGGATTATTATACGCTGGAACAGAAACTGGATTTTATATATCAAAAGATGATGGTGAAAATTGGACTCATTTGCAGTTGAATTTACCTATTGTACCCATTACGGATTTATATATAAATGACAATGATCTTATTGCATCAACAGCTGGAAGATCCTTTTGGATTCTTGACGATATAGCACCACTTCAAGTTGTTAAGGAAATTAAAGATATTATGATTCTTAAACCAAAAGATACATATAAGATTATTGGGGGTAGGGTATCTAATTTATAAAAAAAGACTTGGAACTAATCCGCTTCCAGGAATAACAATTGATTATTATCTGCCAATGAAATTAGATTCACTAGAAATTAAATTAGAAATTATTGAAAATGATAAAGTTATTAGGACTTATTCAAATCAAAAGGATAAATTAACTAAGACATGGTCTGGAGGACTAAAAATTTCTAAACCTATTCCTTCAAATAAAGGATTTAACAGATTCCATTGGGATTTTAGAAGAGAAAGACTCCCATACATTGATAGTGTTTTTGTCTATGGAGGACATGAAGGGTCTACAGTTGCTCCCGGTGTTTATAAGGCAAGAATAAAAGTCAATGACAAGTCGAGTGAAACAAATTTTAAAATTTTTTTAGATCCTAAAAATAAATTTTTAAAAGAAGTTTATGAGGAGCAACAAGAAACTTTAAGAAAAATAGAGAAAAAAATTAAAGATATTCATGAAGCAGTTAATTCAATGAGATCAATTCAAAATCAATTAAATTATTATATCAATGTTTTAGAAAACCATGTAGATAAAAAATATGATAAGAAGGATTACAAGAAAACTATTTCAATGGCCAAAGATATTGATTCGAAATTGAAAAATTGGGAAAAAAAATTAATTCAACCTAAACAAAAAACTTTTCAAGATGTAATTAATTTTAACAATAAGTTAAATGCGGAATTTATTCATTTAAAAGATTGTATTGATTCTTCTGAACCAGAAATTACTTCTGGCGCCAGAGATTTATTTAAAGATTTAACCAAAAGATCAGATGATTTGATGGAAGAATTGTTTAAAATAATTTCTGAAGATTTTAAAAATTTTGACAAACAATATAAGTCTTTGGAGCTTGAAACTTTGTTCATTCCAAGTGAACGTAGAGACTAATAACTTACATAAATTTACGTTAATAATTTAAGCCCTTCATAAAAACAAGGGTTTTTTTCTTACAATTAAGTTTAATATAAAGTTAGTCAAATTTTTGGCACTTATTTGGTGCTCCTCTGTGTTTACCCATAATTGTGTATTTTAGTAGAAAGGATTGGATTAAAAAATACGATATGAGAATCCTTTCATTTGGATTAAATTTCACGAAAAAACCATTATTTAAGAAAATAATATTTGTGGCTATGATCAGTGTTTTTTTTTCATATTGTCAAAACACACAGTCCCTAGAGGTCAACAATTTAGCTAAAGAATCAAGCCCCTATCTTCTTCAACACGCTCAGAATCCCGTGTATTGGCAACGATGGAAAGAAGGTGTTTATCAAGATCAAAACATTACTAATAAGCTTGTCGTAATTAGTATTGGCTATTCCAGTTGCCACTGGTGTCATGTCATGGAACATGAAACTTTTGAAGATGATAAGGTTGCGGATGTGATGAATAAAAATTTTGTGAGCATTAAAGTAGATCGAGAAGAAAATCCGGATGTAGACACCATCTATATGACTGCTGTTCAAATGATGACTGGGAGTGGCGGATGGCCCCTTAATGTTATTTGTTTACCCGACGGTCGCCCTGTCTATGGCGGTACTTACCACACCAAGGAGCAATGGCTTGAAGTCTTGGGTAAAGTCCATGAAATTTACCGCAGTAATAAAGATCAATTGGTAAGCTTTGCAGATCGAGTAGAAGCAGGGATTCGTCAGGTCAACACCGTTCAAATTTCAGAAGAACACCGCCTTTTTTTACCAGAATTATTGGAAAATGAAATGACACTTTGGAAACAACAATGGGATGAAATCTATGGAGGAGAGCAGCGGAATCAAAAATTCATTACCCCAGTAAAATTTAATTATATTCAACAATTCCAGGGGTTAACAAATGTCCCAAAAATAACCACATATCTAGAAAATAGTTTATCCACTATTGCCAACAGCGGTATTTTTGATCATATTGAAGGAGGGTTCTTTCGCTATAGTGTGGATCCGTACTGGAACATCCCACATTTTGAAAAAATGCTTTATGACAATGCTCAAGTCCTGGGATTATATGCCAACGCCTTTAAACAATTTCAAAATCCCCTGTTTAAAGAACGGGTGTATCAGACCTTTGATTTCTTACAATCCCGAATGGCTCGAAATGAAGGTGGGTATTATGCAGCTATAGATGCAGACAATAAAGAGGGCGAAGGGAAATATTATGTGTTTACCAAAGAAACCTTACAAGAGGTTGCACAGGCAGACTTTGATTTATTTGTTGACTATTACAACATTGATCTCGAAGACCCATTTGAAGAGCACTTTTTTTTACTTAAGAAAAACACCATAGATGTATCATTTGTAAAAAAGTATGGGATAACCCTAGCGGCATTGGATCAAAAAAATAAGGCCTGGCTAAAAAAATTACAAACGTTAATGGTACCGCGGGATTTCCCTCGCTTAGATAATAAAATTATTACCTCTTGGAATGCGATGTTGGTGGTGGGGCTTTCCCAAGCCTATGAGGCTTTTGGTGATGGTATCTTTTTAGAAAAAGCAAAACGCCTTTACTCCTTTTTAAAAGCACATTGTTATAAAGAAACCAACTTTTTTCATACTTATCAAAACAACACCGCTAAGATCGATGGCTTTTTAGAAGATTATGCCTTTATGACTCAAGCGGCTATGGCGCTCTATAAAAACACCTTAGAGATCATGTACTTGGATGATGCGCTAGCCTATACCAAATCCATTCAAAGCAAATTTAAAGACGGAGCATCGCCCTTTTTTACTTATACCGAAGAGCCCACTGTAATTTCTAAAATAATAGAGATTAGTGATAACGTAATTCCCTCTTCAAATGCTGTAATGGCAGACAACCTTTGGACTTTAGGACAGCTGGCAGGAATAAAGTCCTATTCAGAACAAGCAGCAGCAATGTTGCAAAACATCTATCCTTATTTCGAAGAAGGCCGCAGTAGTGATTACGCGTATTGGGCAAAACTTTTTTCACAGGAGGCGTATCCTCATTATGAAGTTATTATTGTCGGGCCAGATGCTGTAGCTATGACGGCTGAATTTCAGAAAAGTTACCTTCCCAATATATTGTTCCAAAGCAGTACAAAGGCTAGTGTGCTTCCGCTTCTAAAAGATCGATTTTTTAAAGGAAAAACCTATGTATATGTGTGTCAAAACAGAGTATGCCTACGTCCCTTAGACACTGTAAAAGAGGCCCTTGATCAAATTAAGAACTGGGAAACTACGCAATCACCCCAGATTCCATGAGCTCCACAGAATTTCAAAAATGGATTAAAAGCGAATCCAAAAAGTATAATCCAAATACAAGACAAATAGAAACCCATACTAATGAAAAGTGGATTTACATTTTATATAATTACAGATTTAATGAATTAAGAAAATGATATAATCTAAAATAGATAAAAGGAAAGAAAACTGGAGGGCGTATTGCAGGCACTCCAAATAAATTAACAAAGCAGGTAAAAAGTGAATTACAGAATGTTTTTGATAATGTTCTATATAGTTTAGATATAGATGAAATGATATTGACCAGAAATTAAAATTGATACAAATATCCGCACAATACTTATTACCTAAATTAAGTCAGGTTGATGATAGTAGAGATGATTTATTGGGTGACCAATCTTTATTTCTTACGAATGAAATTATTGTTCCTGACTCTGAATTTAAATAAATGAAAGAAAATGGAGAGATTGATTAAAAAGAAATGAAAATTGAAAATTGACCAAAAACACCCTTGCTTTTTTAAAAAACGTAAATCAAAACGTAAATGCTCTTAAACAAAAAAGGTTCACTTTACTTAAACCCTTATAAACATTAGTGGAGAAAATGGGACACGAACCCACAACTTCTTGATTCCAAGAGAGAATTAAAGACCTATCAGGTATTGAAATTTTAGAAAATATTGTGTTCTATCTATTCTATATGGAGAAGAAAATTCTGAATTAAATTCTTCTATTGAACCTTGGTTTCCTCCTACATAAAAAATTGTAGAAGGATTAGGATTCCATTGAATTAATGGTTGAATAAAAAATTTTTCATAAAAATCATTGTATTCAGATATAATTCTAATGTTTAATGAATTATTAAATTGATATTTAAAACTAAACCTAGAAATGTACCCTTTAAAATAATCAGAATTAATATTTAATTTTTTTAATCTTGCATATCTAATTGAAGGCTGAATATTTAAATTATTATTTATTTGAAATGAGGGAGAAAAATATAATGTAAATTCTTTTCCAACTTCTGGAATATCTTCATTATATGCAATGTCTTTTCCAAAACTCATATTCATCATAAAAGAAAAAATTTCATTTGGAGAACTGGTTATTTCAATTTCATTTTTCCCAAGATTGTTATATTCTTTATCTAAGTAAATTTTGTAAATATCCCAATCATAAGTGTATTTGATTAAAGAGCCTAGAATAGTCCTTAAAGTAATTATGCCATCTAAACTTATAGTTTTTAATTTATTTTCAAAGGTGTATACTATATCTGCTTTACCTCCAATATTAAAAAATTGTAAAGCTTTTTTATTTATATAATTTTGATAAGAATGGAAAACGGTAACCCATCTACGATTATTTTTAACTAAAAAACCTACATCTGATTGATAATTAGGAGAAATATTTTTAAATGAAAAAAATGATTTCCAATATTCGGTGTTTCTATATAGTTCAAAGTAGAAAGCGTTTCCTCTTAATTTGTCTCCATCTAATTTTACCGATTTTCCTTTAATAAGATCATCAGTTTCAATCCAATTTGAAATAGGTTCTTTATTTATGTTAGCAAAGAATTCATAAGAAACTCTTAATTTTTTTGATAATAAAAACCATCCATCTGTTCCAATTAAATTTCCATAACCACCATTTTTATGATATCTATTAGTTGTAATAAAACCTAATCTTTTATCTTTATTAAATATATGTTGATATCTGAAAACATTGACATATGATTCTCCTCCTTCACCAAAATATGATCTATCTTCTCCAGCAATTTGGTATGGTGTATTTTGATCAACTGCTGTAAGAAAATAAATTCTAGAATTGGAGCTTTGACTAACTAATTTTGTTGAAATTAATGGATTGTTAATTGATCTTGAGTAAAAAGCTTCATCTGAAAATTTTACAATATCACTTCCTCTGTTAAAATAGGGTCTCTTTTCGGGATATTGAAGAGCGTAAGAGGAGTTTACATCTAGTTGAGTAACATCAGCTTCAACTTGTGAAAAGTCGGGGTTATAGGTTACCTCAAAAAGAGTGTTTTTATTCAAGTCAATATTTAGACCTAAACCGAAATCAGTTTTTAGGTTATTGTAATTTATTTTGATATTTTTTTTTGGTCTTTCACCGGTTATATTTGAAGATATGTATGGAAGTAACTCAAAACGTTTTTCGATTTTTATATTTTTTAAAATTAGTATGTTATTGGTTTGACATACATCACAGGAATTGTTACGATCATATTTTTGACTAATGAATTCTACTTCATTTCCATCTCGATAAGTTCTTCTGAAGAATCTAAATTTCCATTTTTGATCTTTTCCATCAGGAAACGGAAGGTTCTTAAAAGGAATTTTATATTCTACGTTATAACCATTATTGAGAATTTTCCCTGAAGTTTCAAATTCAATATTGTAATTAATGTCGTAACTCTCGAACTCGTCAATGGCATCTGTTTGCCTAGAATCAACTTGACTTCCTAGAGGATTAGAGACTAAATTATAATTATTTCTAGAATCTCCGTAAGTATCTAATTTTATACTAACAAAATCATCGTTTATAAACATATTAAAATCATCTCTTTGCCTAATTGAAGCTCTTACATTTGAAGAATCATCGTAAGCAAAAAAACCAACGTATAAGTTTTTGTTTGAATAAAGTAAAAAAACTTCTGTTTTTTTGTCAGCTGCAGTATTGTATCCAGGTTTAAATTCAAATTCAAGACTAACTTTTGATGCATTTTTCCATTCATCTTCGTTAATAATCCCATCTAATTTAATTTGATTATCATCAATTTTTTTTGGTTCAATAATTTTTTGTGATTGAAGTATAGAAAAAGGTCCTATAAGGATTGAAACTAAAAATAAAAGCCTAAATTTAGACCTCATATATATTAAATTTTCGGCAAATATAGTTAAGGCTTTTTTAAGAATGTAATTTTTTTTAATTAAGTAAGTGTTATTAATGAAACAGTCCTTATCAATAAGAAAAATTCATAGATACCTTGGTTTAATTATTGGAATTCAATTTTTAGCATGGACAATATCTGGCTTATATTTTAGCTGGACGAATATTGATGAAATTCATGGAGATCATTTTAGAAAGGAATTATTGCCATCCTTTGTTTATGAAAATTTGATAGATCTTGATAGTTTATCCATAGAAGTAAAAAAATATTAGTTTGGTTGAAATTTCTAATAATTCATTTTATTGGGTTAATGAAAAATTTCTTTATAATGCTAGAAATGGAGATTTAAAAAATGAAATAACTGAAAAGGAAGCTTTATTGGTTGCACAAAAATATATGAGAGATGATTTAAAAGTTTTAAAAGTTGAAAAAATAATAAAAGCAGGAAATTATCACGAATATAGAGGAAATCCTCTTCCTGCTTATGCAGTTTTTTATGATCACCCTAAGAATTTAGTGGCATATATTGATGCTAAAAGTGGTATATTTCAAAAAGTTAGATATTCTAGTTGAAGAATTTTTGATTTTTTGTGGATGGGACATACTATGGATTATAAGGGTCGTGATAATTTTAATAATTTACTGCTCAGAATTTTCTCTGTTTTTGCTATTTTTACTGTAATTACTGGTTTTATACTATGGGGTGTATCTTCTCCTACTTTAAGAAAAATATTTAGTAATAATGGATAAATTAAAACGTTTTTTTACCTCAGTAAAAGAAATTTCCTTTTTTGAAAGAATTTTTAGGTGGACTAAAATTAGAATTTTAAGTTTTGATGCATTTTCAGAATTTGAAGCTCTTGAAAGAAAAGTTATAAACCAAGAGGAGAAAATACAGGATCTAGACAAAATGGTTGAATTAATAAATAAAGAGAAAGAAGGTTTAGAAAAAATAAACAGAGATAATAGTATTGAATTAAGAATTTTAAGAGAAAAGAATACAGACTTAAGTTCCGAAAATACAGGTTTTAAATCTTTAGATAAAAAGAGGGTTGAAGAACAATTGAAATATATTGGAAAACTTGATCAAGCGACAAAAAGTTTTGAGGAGAAAGAACAAAAAATTATGCAAGAAAAAATTGATCGGCAAAACCAAAAATTAGAGAAAATGAAAAGGCAGTGGCAAGATCATGAAAAACTTACTCAGGAGTTAATCGAAAGTTTTTGTTCAAGATTAAGAATAAATTATATAAAAACCCCTCCACTTCAAAAAAAGCCTGATAATACAATTGAAATTGGTGGAGAGTTTATAATTTTTGATGCGAAATCTCCCAAAACGGATGATTTAAATAATTTTCCTGATTATATAAAATCTCAAGCGAAAACACTAAATAAATATACTTCTCAAGAAAAAGTTAAAAAAGATATTTTTTTAGTTGTTCCTTCAAACACTCTTGAATACATTTCTGAATTAAGAATGACAATGAGTGGTTTTGATGTTTACATTATTGCGAGGGATTCTATTGAATTAGTATTGGTATCACTTAAAAAAATCGAGGATATAGATTTAGCTGGAAAACTTGATCCTCGTGATAGAGATAATTTGATAAGTGTGGTTTCAAATTTCGCTTATTTTATTGGCAGAAATGGTAGAATTAACCTTGAGATAGGTGAATATTCTGTAAATTTAATAGAGCAAATGAGAACTTTGGTTCCTAAGGATTTTTATGAGGAAATTAAAAATAAAGTTGCTGGACAAACATTTAATATTGCATATGATAAACCTGGTAAAGTTGAAGATACTTCTAATTTAAAAAAGGAAATTCAAGAGCAAAAAAATAAAGCTAACAAGTTGGATATTTCACCTTTAAATCCTTCCGTTAAAAAGGAACTTCTATCTCTCAAGAAAGACTAATTAAAGTTTAGCCAATAGTTTAATTTAATATTTATATTCCATGATTTTACTTCTTTAGGCATTAAGATTTCATTGCTATTAAAAACTATAAATAAATCAGAGGCTGGTTTATATCTCCATTGAAATCTTGAATTAAAGTTCCATAAATCAAATTGTTCATTATATTGATATAAATTTGAGAAAAATATTTTATTGGTTAATGTAATGTCAACTTTAGCCCCTACAAGCCAAAAGTTTGATTTGTTCCAAGGACTTTTTAATTCTATTGAATTATAGGTTATAAGAGAAGTTAAACTAACATAGGGTTGAATACGATATCCTAGTTCAGCATGGAGTCCTTTTCTTTTTCCATTTTCATAATAACCACCAATTATTCCATTAAATTTATATGTTAATTTTTTTTGTTGGTTAGATGAATATTCAAAAGTCAGATAGTTTAATTTATGATCAGATCCTTTCAATAAAGATTTAATATTAGATTTAATAGGATCAAAGTCTTCTAATAGTTTAATAAAGTCTTTATTAATATAAATATTAATTTTACTTCGATTCAAAAAATTTATGGCATATGCAAATTGATCTATGAGATCAGTTTTGTCAAATGATTTATTGAAAAAATATGTTCTTGAAAAATAAGGTCCATGAGAAACTATTTTAGAATCTTTTTTATAAAACAAATAACCTAGAGAAGAAGAAAATTTTAAAAAGCCCTTTCTTGGAACATATCCCACTTCTGCATTAAAGTCGTCTCCAACATATTCTTGTTGTATTCGCCATTTCCAATTTGTAGAATTATACTCAATATGAGATGCAAAAGAGCTATTCTTATCATTATCATAATTATCTGTGAATGTTTTTAACATTAAAATTTTTCCTTGCCATAAATTATCAATAGAAGCATAATTATATTCAAGTCCTAAATTTCTATTGTATTTTGAGTAATTGGTTTTATTTAAATTTTTTGAATTCGAATTAATTAAAGATTCCTTATTAATAAACATTAAGCTAATACTAGATCTATCGAAAACCTTTTTTTGAATTGTAAATACACCAAAGTTTTGTCTTGGCAAATTAATTTCATTTACACTTTGAGTTTGGATGTTCATCAATCCAATTCTCCATTTTTCATTAATATTTCCACTTAATCTTAACCCTCTTTCAATTGGAACACCAAGTCCAATTCTTCTTGAAAAAAAGGGTCTGATAGTTTTGTAACCAAAATTCGCAAATAGATCTGCGTTTTCTAAAAAAAATTGTCTTTTTTCAGGATAAAAAAGTTCAAATCTATCTAGGTCAGTAATTTGTCGATCAACTTCAACTTGAGAAAAATCAGGATTAAAAGTTAAATCTAGATTTAATGCACTTGAAAAATTAATTTTAAAATCACCTCCAATTTTATTTGTATTTTCTCTTTCTTGATTAATATTTAATAATGAATATGGAATAATAGAAACATTTTTACCTTGTTTAGGAGGGGGTGTATCCCAAACCAGTACCCCTGTATACGCAAGTGAAACTGAAGGAAATTGTCTGGGAACAGGAGCCCAGCTTGATTTTTCATTAGCTTTCAAGTCAAGTCTTCCAAAATTTATTCCCCATTCTCTAACACTCTCTTTGTATCTTATAGATTTTAGAGGGATTGAGATTTCACAGACCCATTTGTTTTCATCAAAAGTAACTTTAGAGATCCATTTTGTATCCCAATTTAAATCAACCCTTCCACCATCATACATCATTCCATCCCACTGTGCACCATATGCATTTAATCCAAAAGTAAATCCTGTAGTTTGATTGTTGAATGGATCAATGGCTATTAAAAGGTTGTCATTTTTATTAAAGGAGAAATCTCTTCTAAGTGATTCAACAGCATAATTTCCTTTTACACTATTATTAAAAAAAACTATTCCAAAATAAATATAATTATCATCATATAATATTCTTGCTTCAGACTCTTGTTTTGCTTTTTTTCCATCTGTAGGAGTTATCATGAAAAAATTTTTTGCAACGTCAGCATTTTTCCATGATTCTTCATTCATTAAACCATCAATTTTTATTTTTTGAATAATCTTTTTTGGATGAATTCTATAGTTATTATTTATTTTTTGGGAGTATAAGTCATTTATAAATATTGTAAATAGAGATATTAAAAAATTTCTAATCATTATGAATTTTATTTTACAAATATTTGTTCAAGTTACTTTAAAGTAAAAATTATTCAAATTTATAAAATAAAAAACCCCAATTAATTTATTTGGGGTTAGAAAGTGGTACCTCGCAGAATCGAACTGCGGACACAAGGATTTTCAGTCCTTTGCTCTACCAACTGAGCTAAGGTACCTTATTTAATTTTGCAGTAAATATAATTGCCTTTTTACTACTCTACAAACTATAAAGATTAATTTCTTTGTAATTTTAGCAATTAATCAGAAAATGAATTTAGTAGTTGATATTGGAAATACAATGTTTAAATGTTTTCTTTTTTCAAAGGGATCTGTTATAGATTCTTATAAAAAGCACTTTACTTCAAATGATAAATTTTTAAAGGAGATCAGTTATAAATTTTCTAATATTAAACAATTAATATATTCTGATGTTAGAAATAAAGAAGATATAAACTTTGCAAATTATTTTCCTAAAGCATCAATTTTTAGGTGTTCAACAAAATTAAAATTACCTTTTAAAAGCAATTATAAATCATTAGAAAAACTAGGTGAAGATAGAATATCACTTTTGAGTGCCAAATCTTTAAATTATCCAAAAAAAAATGTTTTAATCATTGATTTAGGAACATGCATAACCTATGATTTTATAGATAGTAATAATCATCATCATGGGGGGAGTATATCACCAGGATTTCAATCTCGGTATAAAATTTTATCTGAAGATTCAAAAAAATTACCTTTTTTAAAATATAAAATTCCGGACGTTATTATAGGAGACTCAACTGAAAATTCGATTCATTCTGGTATTTATTTTGGTGTTTTTTCTGAGATTGAATATCAAATTCAATTTTATAGCAAAAAATATAAGAATTTAATTGTTATTGTAACTGGAGGAGATTCTCAAATTTTGTCTAAATCATTAAAAAATAGCATCTTTGCCAATGAAAATTTCCTTGCAGAAGGATTAAATTATTTGTTAGAGTTAAATAAATTAAAATGATATTAAAAAAAATAATATTTTTTTTTACAATAAGTTTCACTTATTGTTTTTCTCAAGCTGGGTCTTCATCACCCTTTTCTGCTGCTGGACTTGGAGATATAAATTTTAGAGGAACACAGGTAACAAGGTTTATGGGAGGATTAGATGTGTTTTCTGATTCTATTCATGCAAATTTAAATAACCCTGCAAGTTATGGAGACCTTAAGTTAACGACTTATTCTTTAGGAATTCACTATAAAACAAATTTGATGATGTCCACAGATTCTAGAAAATATAAGGCAATAGCAGCTTTAGATTATTTAGCCGTTGGAATTCCTGCAGGCAAGTTTGGTTTTGGCTTTGGATTAATCCCTTATAGCTCTATTGGTTATAAAATTCAATCAATGCATAACGATGATGGGATTTCTAAAATTAATATGCACCAAGGTTCAGGAGGATTAAATCAAGTTTTTTTAACTATTGGATTTCCCTTATTCAAGTATTTCACAACTGGGGTTACAATGAATTATGGGTTTGGAACTTTATTTTATAGAACATCTCAGTTTAAGGAAAATGTTAATTTAGGTACTTTTTTAAGTAATTCATCAAGTATTTCAGGGTTTAGCTATCAGGTTTCATTTAATGCAAAAATTCCAATAAAAAAACAATATATGTTTAGAGTTATGTATTCCATAGAACCAAATGTTAATTTCGATTCTCGAAATGAAAGAACTATTTATACACAAGACATTAATGGAACTCGAATTTCAGATTTTGAGGAAATAGATTTGGGTATAATTGGAAAAAAAGAAACTAAATTACCATTATTTGAAAAAAAAAAGTTTGGATTTGGATTTGGAAAAACAAAAAAATGGTTTGTTGGTTTTCAGAAAAATTCAATAAATTCTACTATATTTAGAACTGAATTTATTGAGACAGATAATATTAGATATGCTTCAGGGTCTCAATTTTCAATTGGAGGATTTTATATTCCAAATTTTTTTTCTCTTAGGAGCTATTGGAAAAGAGTAGTATATAGGTTTGGATATAGACGTGAGAATACGGGGTTGATATTTAATTCTTTTCCGTTAAAAGAAACTTCTTTTTCTTTTGGTTTGGGGTTACCAATGGCTGGTTTTTCCAATGCAAATGTAGGAGTTGAGTTTGGAAGAAGGGGTGAAAAAAATAAGTTTTTTATTCAGGAAACTTTTTTTACTTTTAGAATAGGATTTTCTCTTAATGATAAATGGTTTTTAAAAAGAAAATATAATTGATATTTTGATAAGATGAAAAATTTAAAATTTTTTGGAGTTTTAGCTACTGTTTTATTTCATTTAAATTATTCTTTTTCTCAATCTAATGAAGAGTGTCCTCAAACACTTTCAATTTTTGCGGAATTTGCTAAGGTTAAGAATTATGATTCGGCTTTTAAGCCTTGGATGATGGTTAGACAAAATTGTCCGAAAATTAATAAAGCTATTTATTCTTATGGAGAAAGAATCTTGAAAGATACAATAAATAAAAGTTCAGGTGAACAAAAAGAATTTTACAAAAAAGATCTTTTGGTTTTATATGATGAATGGGTAAAACATTTTCCTAAAGAAAAAAATAAAAGTGTAGTTGGAAAAATTATTAGTAGCAAAGCCCAAACTATGCTTGATTTGGGAATATTAGATTTAAAAACTATTTATGATGTTTTTGATACTGCCTTTAAAACTGATGCAGAAAGTTTCTCTAATCCAAAACACTTATATAATTATTTCAAAACTTTATATAATAGATATCAAAAAAATGACAATGGAGTTTCAATGGAATTAGTGATTAATAAGTATGATGAGCTTTCAGAAAAATTTGAAGTTGAGACTGTGAAATTATCTAAGAAATTAGATATTCTTTTAAAGAAAGAGGAAGAAGGATTAATTTTAACGAGCAGGGAAATTAGAAATAAAAAAGCTTATGGTGTAAATTCTTCTGCAATCTCTCAATATTTAAAAAATTTTAATACTATAATCGCTAGCGAAGCTACCTGTACAAATTTAATACCTCTTTATAAGCGAAACTTTGAAGCTAACAAAATTGATGTAATTTGGTTGAAAAGAGCAGTTAACAGAATGGATGGGAAGGATTGTAGTGACGATCCCTTTTTTGTTACTTTAGTTGAAACATGGTATGGTCTGGAAAGATCTGCTGGGACTGCATATTATTTAGGAATATTAAATGATAAAAGGGGTGAAAGTTCTAAAGCATTAAAATATTATAAGGAGTCAATTGCTTTGGAAACTGATAAGTATAAAAAAGCAAAAATTTTATTAAAAATTGCAAATAGATTTAAAAAAGTTAAAAGAAAAGTTTCAGCTAGAAGATATGCTTTAAAAGCTCTGAGTAATCAGCCCTCCCTTGGTAAAGCTTATTTATTGATTGCTAGTTTATATGCTGATAGCGCTAATGATTGTGGAGATAGTCAATTTAATAAACGAGCAGTTTATTGGTTAGCTGCTCAAACAGCATTAAAAGCATCAAGAGTAGATGCTTCTTTAAAAAAGGATGCTTCTAAATCAGCTGAAAGTTATAAAGGAAGAGCTCCAAGTAAAACGGATATTTTCACAGAAGGGAATGAAGGATCAATAATAAAATTTAATTGCTGGATTAAATCAAGTGTAAAAGTTCCAAAGTTATAAATGAAATACCAAATAATATTATTGTTTGATTTAATTTTAATTTCAATAATATTTTTTTCTTGTGAGGACAATTATAAGGTCTTAAATGATATAAATATTAATAGTCAAGAACCTGTAGGAATAGCCAATCAAATTAGAATGGTTTATACAGATTCTATAAAAATTAAAGCTATTGTAACTGCCCCTAAACATCTTGATTTTACAAATTTAAATTTTCAATACTCAACCTTTCCTGAGGGCTTAAAAGTTGATTTTTATGATGACTTTGGAAATAAAAATCAAGTAATTTCTGATTATGGAATTCTTTACAATTCAAC
>CAUZKB010000021.1:0-23165 GCA_963580575.1 Bacteroidia bacterium
AATAATGCAAAAAAAGATACTCGTATAAAAGGAATTGAATTAAGATCTGATTTTCCTATAGCTGGTTGGGCCCAAACTAGAACTATCAGACAGGCCCTTAAAGATTTTAAAAAGAGTGGAAAATTTATATATGCCTATTCTGATATTTTGACTCAAAAAGGTTATTACTTAGCATCTATTGCAGATTCTATTGCTCTTAATCCTGAAGGTTCGATAGACTTCAAAGGACTATCTTCAGAAGTTCTTTACTTTAAAGACTTTCAAGATAAGTATGGAGTGAAAATGGAAGTAATAAGACATGGAAAATATAAAAGTGCTGTTGAACCCTATCTTGATAATAAAATGAGTTCAGCTAATCGAAAACAAATAAAAGAACTACTTGAATCTGTGTGGCAAACAATAAGTGAAGAAATAAGTGATTCAAGAAATCTTACCGATACAAAAATTAATGAAATTGCTGAGAATCTAGAAGCAAACACACCTCAAAAAGCAATTAAATCAGGATTAATTGATCTTATTATTTATGAAGATCAAATGGATTCAATCATTAAAAATTCAATTGGAATTGAAAATAAAAAAGATATAAATAAGATTAGTATAAAAAAAATAAATGCATCTCAAAACAAGTACAATAATAAAATAAAAGACAGAATAGCTGTAATATATGCAATTGGAACAATCCTTTATGGAGAAGGAAATGAAAATATAATCGGTCAAGATCTCTTTGTTGAGACTTTTAAAAAAGTTTCTAGTGATGATTGGATAAAAGCTATTGTAGTTAGAATTGATTCTCCCGGAGGCATTGCATTAACTTCGGATATAATTCTTAGAGCATTAAAATTAGCTAAGTCAAATAAACCAGTTATTGTTTCAATGGGAAATGTTGCCGCTTCAGGTGGATATTATATTGCCTGTGGAGCTGACAAAATTTATGCAGATCCTCTATCAATAACTGGATCTATTGGTGTTTTTGTTAGCCTACCAAATATTAGTGGTTTGTCAAAAAACATAGGAATAAATTCTGAACAAATATCTACACATGAAAATTCCATAGGATATAGTATTTATGAACCTCTTCAACCTGGATTTATTAAATCTACTAAAGAAAATATTAAAAAAGTTTATGACACTTTTAAACTTAAAGTTTCTGAAGGAAGAAATTTAAATTTAGAACAAGTTGAATCAATTGCCCAAGGTCGAGTTTGGACTGGAAAACAAGCTTTAAAAATCGGATTAATTGACGAGCTAGGTAGCTTAAATAAAGCCATAGAAGGAGCTGCAGAAATCGCAAAATTAGATAAATACAATATTATTGAATATCCAAAAAGAGAAGCTTCTTTTAAAAATTTATTAAATGAAATTTCCCCTTTTATGAAAAAAAATAAGATTGAAAATAATATCCCCGAATTTTTTAAATTTTTGCTCAAAAATAAAAATTTACAGACACATGCAAATATTCAAACTATACTACCTTTTGAATTAAACATATATTAAATGATTAAAAAAAAAAAAAATTAGCTAGAAAATTATATCTATACTTAGCTGGTCTCTTTATAACATCACTTGTAGTTTCAAATTTAATTTTTCAAAAATTCTTTTATTGGTATCCCCTTGATTTTCAAATTCTAGATAATAAACTTTTTGAACTTTCAGTAGGAATTCTTCCTTACCCAATTACATTTTTAATTACTGATTTAATATCAGAAATATATGGCAAAAAAAAAGCATTCCAGGTTGTTATAACTGGAATTTTTGCTTCTTTTTTTTCTATATTACTTTTACTTATTGCAAATGCTGTACCTGCAATTCAAAGCTCTCCAATTAATGATGAAATATTTAATAAAGTTTTCTCAATGACACCTGTTGCAGTCTTTGCTTCTATGATAGCTTATTTAATTACTCAACTAATTGATATTAAAATTTTTCATTTTTGGAAAAATCTAACAAATGGCAAATTACTTTGGTTACGCAATAATTTTTCTACTTTTTCCTCTCAATTAATAGACACTGTTTTAGTAATCGGTTTACTTTGTTTTTTTAATGTACTTTCGTGGGATTTATTCTGGGGTCTAGTAATTTCTGGTGTTTTATTTAAATTAATTATAGCATTATTAGATACTCCAATTCTTTATTTTTTTGTTTGGTTATTTAGGAAAAAGTTTAATCTAAAAATAAATGAAGAAATTAAATATTGATGATCCTAACAGAAAAGTAAGAATTAACAAATATCTAAGTGAAATTGGTTATTGTTCAAGACGTGATGCTGATAAATTAATTAATTCAAAAAAGGTTTTTGTCAATGGTAAAGTTGTTGTAATAGGAACTAAAATTTTACCTACTGATAAAATTGAAATTAATGGAATTGAAATAGAAAAAAGTAATGAAAAAAAAATATATATAGCTTTTAATAAACCAAGAGGTATAGTTTGTACAACAGATACTAAAGTTGAAAAAAATAATATTATTGACTATATAAATTATCCAACTAGAATTTTTCCAATTGGAAGATTAGATAAATTAAGCGAAGGATTAATTCTTCTTACAAATGATGGAGATATAATTAATAAAATTCTTCGATCAAGAAATAATCATGAAAAAGAATATATTGCTACATTAAATAAACATATAGACAATGATTTTATTAATAAAATGTCAAATGGAATACCAATTCTTCAAACTAAAACAAAAAAATGTTTTGTTAAACAACTTCAAAAGAATAAATTCAAAATAATCCTAACTCAGGGATTAAATAGGCAAATAAGAAGAATGTGTGAGTATTTAAATTACCGAGTAATCAAATTAAAACGAATTCGAATAATGAACATAAATTTAGATGTAGATACTGGAAAACATAGATTACTAAAAACCTCTGAGTTAAAAAAACTTAAAAGTTTAGCTAAAAACTCTTCAAAAGAATTTAATTAATTGATATTTCAACTACTTTCCCTTCATTTGACCTCACATTAAAAACTGATTGATCTTCAAAGATTAAATATTGTCCTTTAATTCCGATTAATTTTCCTTTATATTCAACTTGTTTTTCTAATTTCAAAGAATTAACCTTTTTAGGATATTTATTAACTGGATAAATTAAATTTATTATATCAAGATTCTTACTATCAATATAGCTTTTTAACTCAACAGGCAGGTTTTCAACACCTTTTTTATAAGCATCTTGCCAATTAACTATATTAGATTCATTTGTTAACATTTTTCTCCAATTTGTTTTATCAGAAAAATGCTCTTTTAAATTAACTTCACCAATTCCTGCCAGATACCTATTGGGAACTTCTAATAAAATAAGTGCTTGATTAGCTCCCTGATCAATCCATCTTGAAGGAGTTTGAGATTTTCTTGTAACTCCAACTTTTAAATGGCTCGTACTTGCTAAATATATGTAATGAGGTTGTAACTGAATTTTTTTTTCATAATCTAAGTCTCTATATTCTTTATTAAGATGAGCCAGACTTAACTCAGGTTTTATGACCCAATCAGCTGTTTGAGGAATATCGAAAAAACATGATTTACAAAAACCTTGACGAAAAATATCATTTTCAATTTCACAATTTAAACACATGGAATTAATCCATTTTATGGACAATGATTTATTCAAACATTGATTTAAATTAATAAAACCATCTTCTAGTATAAGATAATATTCTATTGGACTTAAATTTTCTGCCAACATTTTTCTCAAAACTCCAAAATACATACAATATTAAGTTAAAATTTATTTATTTTTACTTCCAAATATAAAAAATCTAATGCCAGCAGTACCATTATTCAATTCAATAGCATCTTGGTTTTTAAAAAAAAGGATTCATCAAATAGAACTTTTTATAAAATATCCAATAGAAGTTCAAAAAGAATTATTAGATACACTTATAAAAAATGCAAGTGAAACAAAAATTGGTAAACTTTATAATTTCAATTCAATTAAAGACTATAATACTTTTAAAAACAGGATGCCTATAGTGGACTACGATAAAATTGAATCTTGTATTGATAGATGTAGAAAAGGTGAACAAAATATTTTTTGGCCTACTCAGATTAAATGGTTTGCAAAATCAAGTGGTACCACAAATTCTAAAAGCAAATTTATCCCTGTTAGTAAAGAATCACTTGAAGATTGTCATTATAAAGGTGGAAAAGATATGTTATCTATTTACTTCAATAATAATCAAGATTCTCAATTATTAACTGGAAAAAATCTAAGATTAGGAGGAAGTCAAGAACGACACAATAACAATAATAATTATTTTGGAGATCTTTCAGCAATAATTATTGATAACCTTCCTTTTTGGGCTGAATTAAGTAGTACTCCCAGTCAAAAAGTTTCATTAATGTCAAAATGGGAAACGAAAATAAAAGCAATAATAGAGGAATCCATTCCTGAAAATGTTACTAGTCTAACTGGTATTCCCTCATGGATGCTTGTTCTATTAAATAGTTTAATTAAAAAAACTAAAAAAAATGACATTCATGAAATTTGGCCAAATGCTGAAGTTTACTTTCATGGTGGTATTAATTTTAAACCATATAAAAATGAATACCAAAAATTATTTCCGAAAAAAGACTTTAAATATTATGAAATTTATAATGCATCTGAAGGTTTTTTTGGAATTCAAGATCAAAATAATTCTGAAGAATTATTACTAATGCTTGATTATGGAATTTTTTATGAATTTATTCCTTTAAATTCAAGTAACGAATATGATGAAGAAAAAATCATTACTCTAGAAGATGTGAAACTTCTTTTAAACTATGCAATTGTAATTTCTACTAATGCAGGATTGTGGCGATACAAAATTGGAGATACAATTCAGTTTACCAGTATTTTCCCTTATCGTATTAAAGTTACTGGAAGAATAAAGCTTCATATTAATGCATTTGGTGAAGAATTAATAATTGATAATACTGAAAAAGCCTTATCAAAAGTTTTAAATAAAACTGGATGCAAAATATTAGATTATACTGTAGCACCAATTTTTATGAAAAATAAAGAAAAAGGTGCTCACGAATGGATGATAGAATTTAAAAATAATCCAAAGGATCTTGAAGAATTTAATTTTTTACTCGACCAAGAATTGAAAAATGAAAACTCTGATTATGAAGCTAAGAGATACAAAAATTTCACATTGGACGCTCCTAAAATAAATATTGCTAAAAAAGGACTTTTCTATAAATGGTTGAAAAATAAAAATAAATTAGGCGGACAACATAAAATACCTAGGTTGTCAAACGATAGAAGTTTTTTAGAAGATCTTAAAAAAATGAACGGCTAAGAAACAGCCTTTAACTTAGGTAATTCTATTTTAGATAATTTTTGATCTGCATATGCCTTCGTAATTTTTAATTTACCTCCTTCTAAATCCGGAATTTCAAACATTGCATCAGTTAATATTGCCTCACATAAAGATCTAAGACCTCGTGCTCCCAAATTATATATCATGGCTTTTTTAACTATAAAATCTAAAGCTGCAGATGTAAATTGAAGTTCTATAGAATCCATTTCAAATAAACTTTCATATTGCTTAACTAAAGAGTTTTTGGGTTTTGTCAAAATCTCTCTCAAGGTAAAATTATCTAATGGATTTAAATATGTTAAAACAGGTAATCTTCCTATAATTTCTGGAATCAAACCAAAGGTTCTAATATCTTTTGGTGTTATATATTGTAAAATATTTTTTTTATCAATTTTAGTTTTCTCAATTTCAGTTTTATAACCTATTGCTTTAAGATTCAAACGTTTATTTATTATAGTTTCAATGCCATTAAAAGCACCCCCTGCCATGAAAAGAATATTTGAAGTATCCACTTCAATGAATTTTTGATCTGGATGTTTTCTCCCTCCTTTAGGTGGAACATTAACAGTAGTTCCTTCAAGAAGTTTTAAAAGAGCTTGTTGAACACCCTCTCCAGAAACATCTCTTGTAATTGATGGATTATCACTTTTTCTAGCAATTTTATCTATTTCATCTATAAAAACAATTCCACATTGAGCTCTTTGAACATCATAATCAGCTGCTTGAAGAAGTCTAGTCAATATACTTTCAACATCCTCTCCAACATAACCTGCTTCAGTAAGAACAGTTGCGTCAACAATTGCTAGAGGTATTTTTAGTAATCTAGATATAGTTTGAGCTAATAGTGTTTTTCCAGTTCCTGTTTGTCCTACCATAAGCAAATTACTTTTTTGTATTTCTACATCATTTTTAGAATCTATATGCATAATTCTTTTATAATGATTATAAACAGCAACAGACAATACTTTTTTTGCAATTTCTTGTCCAATAACATATTGATCAAGGAATTCTTTAATTTGTTTTGGTTTTTTTAACTCAAAATCAAAAAACTTTTTCGAATTTCCATTAGATTCTTCTTCAATTATTCCATGAGCTTGAATTATACAACGATCACAAATATGGGCATCTAAACCAGCAATAAGCACAAGAGTCTCTGGTTTAGCTCTACCGCAAAAGGAACAATTTAAATCAGATTTACTCATAATTTAATTTACTTTGAAGAATTTCTTAAAACTTCATCAATCATACCATAAGACTTTGCCTCAGAAGCTTTCATCCAATAATCTCTATCACTATCATTAATTACCTTTTTAATGTCTTGACCTGAGTGTTTTGAAATGACTTGATATAATTCATCTTTTAATTTAAGTATTTCTCTAGTAGTAATTTCTATATCAGAGGCTGGTCCTTGAGCTCCTCCAATAGGCTGATGTATCATTACTCTTGAATGGGGTAATGCTGAACGTTTACCAGACTTACCAGCACAAAGTAATACTGCTCCCATTGAAGCTGCAATTCCTGTACATATTGTAGCTACATCAGGGGAAACAAATTGCATAGTATCATATATCCCCAAACCAGCATATACACTACCACCAGGAGAATTGATATACATTTGAATATCATGTGAAGAATCAGTACTTTGAAGAAAAAGAAGCTGAGCTTGAATAATATTAGCAACATTATCATCAATTGCTGTTCCTAGAAACATAATACGATCCATCATCAATCTAGAAAAAACATCCATTTGTGCAACATTAAGTTGTCTTTCTTCAATAATATATGGTGTCATGCTACTAATAATTTTCTCATAATACATTGAATTTACACTATGATGTTTTATAGCATAATCTTTAAACTCTTTTCCGTAATCCATATCTTCCAATTTTATCTAAAATTAATTAAAATTTATTTAGCTTTTCCATAAGCCTTTTTAATGAAATCATCAAAACTCATTTTTTTAATTTTTAATGAAGCTTTTTCCTTAAAAAATTTTAATAGTTTTTGACTCATTAATTGGTCAGAAATTCTTTTTAATTCATCCTTTTTAGCAAGAATATTTGAAACAATTCCCTCAATCTGTTTTTCCTCAGGAATCTGTCCATATTGGAACATTTGATTTTTAACCATATTGTAAGCAAATTGCTTTAATTCATCTTGATTTAATTCTAAATTATTTTCTCTAATTATCTTGGATTCTATTAATTGATAACGAATCCCTTTTTCTGACCTATTGAACTCTTCCTCAGATTCCTTTTCAGTCAAAGACTCTTTTCCTGATATTTGCATCCATTTCTTTAAAAAAGCTTCGGGCAGATTAAAGCTTGTTTTTTCAACTAAACATTCGGTAATATCATTCAACAACTTTTGATCTGATTGAGGTATAAACTGATTTTTAAGACCTTCTATTATTTTTATTTCAAAATCATTTTTATTTTTTACTGATCCAGGTTCATATAATTTATTAAAAAAAGTTTGATTAAGTTCAGCTGGGACTCTTTCATTTATTTCTTTTATATCAATAGATATATTGCCATTTATTTTTTCAATTTTTTCATCCTCTATTTTTAAAATTTGTTTTGCCATAAACTGATCTTTAAAGAAACTTTTAAATTCAAATTCATATATATTCTTTTTTACATAGGATTTTAATTCTTTGATATTCTTAGATTTTTTTAAATCATTTAATTTAAATGTTGCAAGGGTATTTAAATTTGAATCTTCATTTTTAAAATTTGCAGTAATTTCAAAATCTTTATCTGGTTTTGGTTGAGAAATTAATTTACCATACTGATTCCTTAAATGCATCATTTGTTCACTTACCATTTTTTTATTTGGTTCAATATCATATCTAAACACACTTTTTAATTGCGATAGTTTAATTTCAAAATTTGGAGAAAAACCAATTTCAAATTCAAAATCATTTGAATCTAATTTCCAATCAATCTGATTATTAGAATCTTTAGGAATAGGATTTCCCAAAATTTCCATTTTTTCTTTTGTTATATATTCTTTAAGATTTGAGGGTATTAATTTATTTACTTCATCAATTGTAACAACCTTTTCATATTGTTTCTTAATTATACCTAGAGGAACATAACCTTTTCTAAAACCGGGTATATTAGCTTTTTTTTTATAATCATTAAGAATTTTTAGGACATTTTCCTGATAATCTTTGCTATGAACAGTTATTGTAATAATTCCATTTAAATCATCAATATTCTTGTGTTTTATTTCCACTATATAAACTGAATTTAGTGGGCAAAATTACAATATTTTACAACTGTAGCAAAGTTTACTTTTGAATACAAAAAATTGTAATAAGCTAATTAAATTATCAGTAGTTAGAGTTTGTGAATAAATAAATAATATATTTGCAGCCTGAATTAATAATAGTAAGTCGAGAACCTACACAAATTAATGTGATATGCCTGTAAAAATTAGACTTCAAAGACATGGTAAAAAAGGAAAGCCTTTCTATTGGATTGTAGCAGCAGATTCAAGATCAAAAAGAGATGGACGTTATTTAGAAAAAATTGGAACCTATAATCCTAATACAAATCCAGCAAGTGTCATAATAAACCAAGAAAGCGCTATTAAATGGTTAGAAAATGGTGCGCAACCTAGTGATACAGCTAGAACATTACTTTCCTACAAGGGAATTCTTTTAAAACACCATTTAAATAAGGGAATTAAAAAAGGTGCTTTATCTCAAGATGAAGCAGACAAAAAACTTGAATTATGGCTTAAAGAAAAAAATGTAAAAATTAAAGCCAAAGTAGATCGTTTAACTAAAGAAGAAGATGAAAATAAATCAAAAAGACTTGGACAGGAAAAAGTAATTAAAGAAAAAAGATTGGAAGAAGCTCCTGATGCTGAAGAAACTCCTGCTACCGAAGAAACTCCTGCTACCGAAGAAACTCCTGCTACCGAAGAAACTCCTGCTACCGAAGAAACTCCTGCTACCGAAGAAACTCCTGCTACTGAAGAAACTCCTGCTACTGAAGAAACTCCTGCTACTGAAGAAACTCCTGCTACTGAAGAAGCTACTACTGCTGAAGAAACTCCTGCTACTGAAGAAGCTACTACTGCTGAAGAAACTCCCACTACCGAAGAAGAGCCTGCTGCTAAAGAAACTCCTGCTACTGAAGAAAAGCCTGCTGCTAAAGAAACTCCTGCTACTGAAGAAAAGCCTGCTGCTAAAGAAACTCCTGCTACTGAATAAAAGCCTGCTGCTAAAAAAGATAAAATAGATATTAAATCTAAAGACGATTCAAATTCCTAGATATTATTTTTTTAAATGAAAAAACAAGATTGTTTTTATCTTGGAAAGATTATAAAAAAATATAGTTTTAATGGAAAAGTTTTAGTTAAAATAGATAGTGACAACTCTGAAAAATATTCCAATCTCAAAAACGTTTTTGTTGAAAATGATAAAGTGTTAATTCCATTTTTTATAAAAAAAATAAAACTACATAAACCTAATATTTACAGAATTCAATTTGAAGATATTAATTCAGAAGAATTAGCAAATAAAATTTTAAAAAAAGAGATATATCTTCCCCTATCTTCATTACCAAAATTAAAAGGTAAAAAATTTTATTTTCACGAAGTTATCGGTTTTAAAGCTATAAATAATAATAATATAATTGGAATTGTAGAAAAAATTAACGATCAATCTCCTCAAGCAATATTTGAAATCAGAAATCCAGACAAATTAATTCTAGTCCCAATCCATAATAAATTTATAATAAGAATAAATCGAAAAGAAAAAAAAATTGAATTGAATATACCTGATGGATTATTAGATTTGCAAGATTAAAAATCAAAAACAAATCCAAAAGAAGGAAACGGAGTTTGAGTTCTATTAGTATCTATTTCAACTATTTTCTTTGGCATAGATATTGTCCCATCTTCATTTCTCTTTAAACCATAATCTTTTGGTCTTGGTATAGGCTGAGCTAGAAAATTTTGAACCTCAATATAAAAGTTAAATGAAGTTTTATTAAAATTCCATTTTTTATCAATCCTTAAATCTCCTTGACTATAAACAGCTAATTTATCCTTACCTAATAGATTATAATCTAAAACAATTTGAGGATAAAAAATTAAACTGGCATCAACATCCGTAGGAACATAAGGTGTTTTTCCTGTATATCTAATCCTCATACTAATTTCCCAATTTCTTTTTAATTTATATCCTCCAGTAAAAGAAAGTAAATTTCTACTATCCCAAACTGAAGGTAATTTTTTTTGATTTAAACCACTGAAATTACTATAAAAATGAGTATAAGCTAAAACTCCATAGAAATTATTAGTAAGTTTTTGTTGGAACAGAAATTCTAATCCATAGCTTTCTCCATATCCATCATCAGAGACAGGTTCATTTCCTAATACTTCAAAACCTCCTCCCTTATTAGCTAGAGAAATCCCATTAATTATAGAAACAGGATACTGATTATAATTCTTAAAAAATCCTTCAATCGTAAACCTAGAAGAGTTCGTGAGATTATGTTCAATTCCAATTACAAAATGATCACTTTGAGTATACTTTAAATTTTTATTTATATAAATTCCTTGATTATCTCTAAAACCTAACATTGTATAAGTTGGAATTTTATAATATCTCCCTATTGATGCATTTAATTTCCATGTTCCATTTTGCGAAATTTTATAAGACGAAGCAAACCTTGGAGAAAAATTATCATATAAAGAAGAGCCTTTAGAAAAAGTATCCGAATCAAATCTAAAGCCAAATGAAAAACTTAGACGATTATTGTAAAAAGCTCTACTTGAATTACCAAAAAAGCCATATTTAAAAAAACTAAAATTAGTATCATAATTAAAATCATTTAGTATGCTGAATGTTTTATTTTTATAGATAGAATTTTGAAAATTTAATCCAAATGAAAATTTCCATTGATTTGAAAAACTAATCACTTTAACTCTAAGCTTTGTTTCAATTTCTTGAGAATCATTTTCAAAAAGAGTCCCCTTCTTTTTTTCATTATCACTAAACCTACTGAATAAATTTTGAAGTCTATTTGAACTTAAAACTGTTCTCATTCTACCTTTACCACTTTTAAAATTTCGCTTCCAGGAAAGTCCTAATGTTCTTGTTTTTTGCTGAATAATTGGTACCTGCTCAATTGTTGACTGTTGTTCTGCATCAAAATCATCTGGAGCAACAACAGAAAAATCATCAATTGAGCCAAGTCCAATGAAGCTTATAGAATTATACTTATCAAATTTATGATCAATTTTCCATTGATAATCCCAATAATCTGGTCTAATTGGAAGACCAACTAAAGCAAATAAAAACTGTAAATAACTCCTTCTTACTGAAAGCATTAAAGTAGTATCTGACCTATTCTTCTCTTTTAAAAATAATGGTGTATTTAGTGTAATTCCTGCTTCACTTGCACCAACCCTAACTTTAAATGATTTTTTATTATTATTACCATCTCTTTGTTCAAAAGCCAAAACTCCTGAAAGAGGATTATCATATTCCGCTGCGAAAGAAGATGTAGAAAGTGTCACTTCTCTTATAAAATCTATATTAAGCATCCCAACTGGACCTCCAGCACTTCCTTGAGTACTAAAATGATTTATATTAGGAATTTCAACTCCATCTAAATAATAAACTGTTTCATTTGGGGCTCCTCCTCTAATTATGAAATCATTACGAAATCCTCCAATAGATGGAGAAATACCAGGAAGACTTTGTGCAACTTTTGCAATATCGTTGTTTCCTCCAGGATAAGTTTCTATCTCTACTGCAGATAGAGATTGAGTAGATAAAGGGGTCTCTTTAGTTATTCTAAAAGGACTTTCTGTCAATATTACTTCTTCTAAATTCTCAGAAGATGCCTTTAAATTAAAAAGCAAATTAGAAGTCCCTACAGATTTTACAATTACATTGTAAATTGTTTGTGTTTCATAACCCAAATAACTCGCAGATAAATTATAAGTTTTAGGTGGAACATTCCTAAAAATAAAATATCCTAAAGAATCTGATATTACACCATACTCAGAATTATTAATTATTACAGTTGCTCCTTCTAGAGGAAGTTTAGAATCAAAATCAATAATTCTTCCTGAGAACTCTCCTGTTGTTTGAGAAAATGATATAGAAATAATAAAAAAAGTAATTATAAAATAAAAAAAATTCATTGAGCAAAATTAAATAAAGTTTGATCACTGAATAAAACATATTTAATTAATTTTGGTTGTAGTTTAAATTTTTGGCTTTTGAATACTAAAAGAAGAGATTTCTTGAAAAATGCATGTGCCCCAGTGCTTATTTCTGTAATGGGAATTCCATTAATTGAGGCATGTTCAAAAGAAGATGATTCTTCAGAAACTTTAACAAATACTACAATTGAAATAAATATTAGTAATTCTAAATTTAATTCTCTAGCATCAATAGGTGGATGGATGAATTATACAGAAGAAAATTTATTATTAATTAGAATAAGTGAAGATGAAATTCGTGCTTTTAACAATGCTTGTCCTCATCAAGGATTTAGAACTGGATGGTCTTTTGATGAAAATATCTTCACCTGCTCAAATCATGGAAATTCTTTTACAAATTCCTGTAGTAGTGCTCTAAAATGTTATGAAACATCTTTAAATGGTGATATTCTGACAGTCAAACGTTAATTATTCTTCTTTTTCTTTTTTTTAGATTTCCTTTCAACCTTTCTTTGTGTTTTTTCAACTTCCTTAATTCTTAACTTTTCTTCTTCATTTTTTTTCTCTTCCTCTTTAAGTTGATAATCTTCTCTCAATTCCAAAATGTCCGCATTTGATATTTTTTCTTGGTCAGGAGGTTGAATTAATATATCATTAACACCAAAACTTGCTTTATTAGTTTGCTTTTGCATTATTACTTTTGCTGCCTTAAGATTATAATAAAGACCCGGATCAATTAATTTATTTGCAACATAATGCTCCTTTTTCTTTTTATCCCATCTAATAAAAATAAATCCACCATTAACCGAATCCAATTTAACTCTATAAACTCTAGATTTATTAGGCAATGTTTGATAAATTTCAATCTTTTCTGGAACATAACCTGCCATCCATAAAAGTTCATCAACAAAAGCCCTTTGGCCCTCTGCTGAAGAATCATTTATTGGATCCAAATATTTTTCCTCATCATCATACTGAGAATTTATATCTAATGATATAAATAGAAAGAGTGTGAACAAACTTAATATTTTTTTAAGAGTCATATTATACTTAAAAAAGCAGAACCGTAAATAAAATGATTTAAAGCTCCTTAATCATTATGTTTCTGTAAGAAATAATTCCAGGATGATCTTGAAAACAAATATGACCTGTTTTATGTTTTCCAAATTCATCCCAATAATTTTTACCACCACGTTTTGAAAATTTACTTTTACCAACCATTTTATCCCACTCTGGTCCATGCAATGGGAAACGATTAATTTCAACTCCGTTATGAATAACTATTCCTTTATTTTTTTTGTGATTAATAGTTATATGATAAGAGTTCCACTCATCAGCAAGCTTAGTCACCAAACTTGTTGGAGGAAGCATATCGTATAAAGCACCTGCAGTATTTTTTTGAGATTCTTCAATCCCTTTGAAAACTTCGGGATCTAAAACTTGAATTTCAGGTCCAGTTTCATAAGGAAATTGAAATCTTGGATCTTCACTGACTCCCCACATAAATCCACTATTACCACCCTTAGAAACCTTCCAATCAAATTTGATTTCAAAATTTGTATATTTTTTATCTGATAACAAGCTTTTATCACCTTCTACTTCAGTCGTTTCATCAGTAGTAAAAGTAAGAACATCTTCATTTACGGTCCAACCTTTTTTTGTTCCATAATTTTGATATATATGCCAGCCTTCAAAACTATTTGGTACAATTAAATCTTGCCATTCATTATTAAGTTTTGGTTCTGGATTATTATTACATGATGTAAAAAAAATAAATAATACTAAAGAAAAAATAAGTTTATAATTCATTGTCTTTTTTCTTTAAAAATAAAGAATTTAAATTGTATTAAGAAGATGTTTTTAAAAAAAATTAAATTTTCATTGTAGGAACAAAATCTGGAATATTTAATTTTCCTTCTGTGACAGAAATAACCTCATTAACAGACACGCCTGGCGCTAATTCTTTAAGAACAAATTCTTTATTTACAATATCTATTACAGCTAGTTCTGTAACAATTTTTTTTACACATCGTAATCCAGTTATTGGTAATGTGCATTTTTTAAGCAACTTTGATTCTCTTTTTCTGTTAACATGCATCATAGCTACTATAATATTATCAGCTGAAGAAACCAAATCCATTGCTCCACCCATTCCTTTAACTAACTTTCCAGGAATTTTCCAATTAGAAATATCTCCTTTTTCTGAAACTTCCATAGCTCCCAAAACAGTCAAATCAATATGTTTGCCTCTAATCATCGAGAAACTCATTGCTGAATCAAAAAAACTAGCACCAGGCAAACTTGTTATTGTTTGTTTACCAGCATTTATTATATCTGGATCTTCACTACCCCTAAAGGGGAATGGACCCATTCCAAGAATTCCATTTTCACTCTGAAACTCGACATTTATATTTTTTGGAACATAATTAGCAATAAGAGTAGGAATACCTATCCCCAAATTAACATAAAAGCCATCTTTAAGTTCATGAGAAATTCTTTTTGCAATTCCATTTTTATCAAGGGCCATCTTTCTATTTTATCTTTCTCTAACTGTTAATTGCTCTATTCGTTTTTCAAAATTTCTTCCTTGAAAAATTCTGTCAACAAAAATTCCAGGTATATGAATCATATTAGGATCAAGTTCACCAACAGGAACTAAATTTTCAACTTCTGCTATTGTAACATTTCCTGCACCACACATCATTGGATTAAAATTTCTCGCTGTTCCCTTAAAAATTAAATTTCCAATTGTATCTCCCTTCCAAGCTTTAACTATTGAAAAATCAGCTTTAAAAGCTTCCTCAAGAATATAATTCTTGTCATCAAAAACTTTAATTTCTTTTCCTTCAGCAACCTCAGTGCCATAACCTGCAGGAGTATAAAATGCAGGTATTCCAGATTGTGCAGCTCTACATTTTTCTGCAATGGTACCTTGAGGTGTCAAAATTACTTTTAACTCACCTGAAAGCATTTGTCTTTCAAACTCTGCATTTTCTCCAACGTAAGATGCTATCATAGTATCAATTTGACGATTTTTTAAAAGTAATCCAAGACCAAAATCATCAATTCCTGCATTATTGGATATACAAACTAAATTTTTTACACCAATTCTAACAAGCTCTAATATTGAATTTTCTGGTATACCACATAACCCAAATCCACCCAACATTAATGTCATTCCATCAGTTATTCCCTCCAATGCATTATTAACTGAAGATACTTTTTTATTTATCATATAATAAATACTATTTAATAGCTTTTAATCTTTGAATAAGTTTTGGCACAACTTCAAAAGCATCGCCAACTATTCCATAATCAGCAGCTTTAAAAAAAGGTGCTTCAGGATCACTATTTATTACAACCTTCACTTTAGAAGAATTGATTCCAGCTAAATGTTGAATAGCTCCAGAAATACCAATAGCTATATATAAATTAGAAGCCACAGGTTTTCCAGTTTGCCCAACATGTTCACTATGAGGTCTCCAGCCCATATCAGAAACCGGTTTAGAACAAGCTGTTGCTGCTCCTAAAACCTCAGCTAAATCCTCAATTAAATGCCAATTTTCTGGACCTTTTAAACCTCTTCCTCCAGAAACTACAATATCTGCATCAGCAATAGTTACTTTATTAGTTGATTTTTCCAATGAATCAACTTTTAAAGATGAATTTGAATCAACACTATCAAATTCTTCAAACTCTAAAATTGATTTGTTTTCATGTATACCATATGAGTTTGAAGATAAACTTAAAACCACACTTGATTTATTAGTAGAAGTTTCATTAAAAGCTTTATTAGTAAAACAAGATCTTTTGACAGAAATTGGAGAATAAGAACTAGGTAATGAGATAACATTTGACATATAAGCTGCATCTAATTTTGATGCAAGAATTGGCCCTAAATAACGTGAATTTGCAGAAGAACTAATTACAACTATTTCAGCTTTTAACTTTTTAAACACCTCAAATAGATTATCTGAATAAGAATTAACTTCAAAAACTTTGAGTTTATCACTTGAAATATTATATACTTTATCAACTCCATAGTCATTTAGAATTGAAACCTCCTTTAAATTAAAACTGACTGCAATTAAATTTTTTTTTAAAAATTCAGATATTTTTTTTGCATAGCTTGCTGTTTCAAGACTTACTTTTTTAATTTTATTATCCTCCGATTCTATATATACAATTACTGACATATCTTTAAATTATAAAACTTTAGCTTCATTTTGTAGTAAATCAATCAATTTTTCAACATCTTCTGAATCAACCAATTTAACTTTATTTTTTGGTTCAGGTTTAAAAAATTTATTCGTAACGGTTGCGTTAACACAATTATAAGAAGGAATAACTTCAAGGGATTTTTGTCTAGCCTGCATTATTCCCCTCATATTTGGAATAATTAAATCTGTCTCTTCTACAAGTCCTTTTTGAGATCCAATAATAATAGGTAATTCAGAAATTAAAATCTCTTTTCCCCCATCTATTTCTCTTTCTAAAGTTGCAGTTTTATCTTTAATTGTTAATCCAATGCAATTAGCAACATAAGAATAATTAATCATGGTTGAAAGCATCCCTCCAACCATCGCTCCATTATAATCAATTGACTCTCTTCCACAAATAATTAAATCATAAGTATTGGACTTACAAATTTCAGCAATTTGAGATGCAACAAAAAAACCATCTTTTGGAATCGCATCTATCCTAATAGCTTTGTTTGCACCAATTGCCAAACACTTTCTTAAAAGAGGTTCACACGTTTGATCTCCTACAGTTAATACAGTTACTTCAGCATTTTCTTTCTGTTGAAACCAAATTGCCCTAGTTAAACCAAATTCATCATTAGGATTAATGATATATTGGACGCCATTTGAATCAAATTCAGTATCAATATTTTTAAAATTTATTTTAGAAGTGGTATCAGGAACATTACTAATACAAACAAGAATCTTCATTAATCTATTTATTTTTTTAAAAATATAAAACTATATATAAAATACAAATTTTTTATAAATTTTAGAATTCTATATACAAATTTAAATAAAATTTATTTAGTCAAAGATAAAAAATTTACTATGCATGCATAGTAAATAATGGTTATTTTTTATTAACATCTTCAACACATCTAAAACCCGTATGATGAAGACCAGTATCCGGAGAAGATTTCATTCTTGCTGACACTCTATATCCAGAACAATATGAACTATTACACATAAATGAACCACCTCTCATAACTTTCTGTTGATTAAAAAGTGAAAAAGGATCATAACTATTAACTGGTCCTTGAGGATTTTCTGCTATGTCGCTTTTAATTGACTTATAATAATCATAATCATACCAATCTGAACACCATTCCCAAACATTTCCAGCCATATCATATAACCCATATGCATTAGGTTTAAAAGATCCTACAGGTGAAGTATAAAAAAAATCATCATTTAAATTATTTTCATAAGGAAAATTTCCATCCCAAATATTTGATTTTAATTCACCTTTATATATAGGTTCTGATCCCCAGGAATATTCTTTTCCCTCTAAACCTCCCCTTGCAGCCCACTCCCACTCTGCTTCAGTAGGTAATCTCTTCCCAGCCCATTCAGCAAATTTATTTGCATCATACCATGATATATGAACAACGGGATGATTTTCTCTACCAACTATAGTACTTCCTGGCCCCTCAGGTTGTTTCCAATTAGCGTCCGAAACCCAATGCCACCAAGCTCCATAATTATTTAAATCTACAGGGCCTTTAGTAGGTTTAAAAACTAAAGAAGCAGCCTTAAGTAATGAATCATGTGGTTTCTTGGTATCTGGTGGTAATGATTTTTTCAATTCTTCCCAACTTGGTTCAATCTCAGCAGTTGTTTTATATCCTGTAGATTCAATAAATTCGGAAAATTGAGTATTCGTGATTTCAGTCATATCCATCCAAAAACCATCAACATAAATTTTGTGAACTGGTGATTCATCATCAAGAGCAAGATTAGATTCACTTCCCATTAAAAAACTACCTGATGGAATCCATACCATTCCATCTTCAATTATAATTTTATAAACTTTTGAATGATCATTAACACATGAAAAAAATATCAAAAAACAAAAATTAATAAGAAAAATCTTAAATTTCAAAATCATAAATATTGATTAATTAAATTTTCAATTAATTCCTGTTTTCCACTTATTAATTTAATATTAGGGTTTTCAAATGCTATTTTATATAAATCCTCAAGTGATAATTTTCCCATTTCAAATTTTTTCCCCAAACCATGATTAAAACTTTTATAACGATTCTCAACTATTGAAAGATAATTAGACTCATTTATAATTTTATCAGCAATAATCAAAGATCTAGCAAAAACATCCACACCTCCAATATGAGCATGAAAAATATCATCAATATCTGTTGAGTTTCTTCTTAATTTGGCATCAAAATTTATTCCTCCTCCCATTAAGCCCCCCTCTTTTAACAATATAATCATTGCTTGAGTAATTTCATATATATTATTTGGAAATTGATCAGTATCCCATCCATTTTGATAATCTCCTCTATTTGCATCTATACTTCCTAACATATCTGAATTAGCAGCAAATGTCAATTCATGCTCAAAAGAATGTTGAGCAAGAGTAGCATGGTTTACTTCAATATTTAATTTAAAGTCTTTTTCTAATCCATATTTATTAATAAAACCAATAGATGCAGCTGCATCAAAATCATATTGATGTTTCATTGGTTCCATAGGCTTTGGTTCAATAAAAAAAGTACCCTTAAATCCTTGAGATCTTGCATAATCTCTTGCAGCAATTAAAATTTGAGCCATATGATCTAATTCTTTACCCATTTTCGTATTTAAAAGTGACATATAACCTTCTCTTCCTCCCCAGAAAACATAATTTTCACCATCCAAAAAAATTGTAGTATCTAAAGCCATTTTAATTTGAGCTCCAGCTCTTGCAACAATTTTAAATTCAGGATTAGTAGCAGCCCCATTCATATAGATTGGATTACTAAAGCAATTAGCAGTTCCCCACAAAACTTTAACACCAGAAATCTTCATTTTTTCTTTAACGTACTCACTTATAATATGAAGCCTTTTTTCAGTTTCTGAAAGTTTTTCTGCTTCATCTATTAAATCAACATCATGAAAACAGAAATAATCAAAACCTATTTTAGTGATAAATTCAAACGCAGCATCTGCTTTATCTTTAGCTCTCTGGATTGGATCTTTACTTTTATTCCATTTAAAGTCTTGAGTGCCTGGGCCAAAAGGATCAGACCCTAAACCACAAAATGAATGCCAATAAGCAACAGAAAATTTAAAATGATCTTTCATTTTTTTTCCTGCTATAACTTTTTCAGAATCATAATATTTATAAGCTAATGGGTTCTCTGAATTTTTTCCTTCATATTTTATTTTGTTTACACCTTTGTAAAACTCTTTATCTCCTTTTAAAATCATTTTTATAAAATTTTAATTTTCTTTTTTAACTCTTTTTTCCATTCTTCATAAGCCAATATATACTTTTCATTCTTCAAATTAGGCTCAAATTCTAAAACTAAATCATTATTAGTATTTGATTTTTTGAAATACTCAAAATTATTATTTTCTATTGTTGATGCTCTAGCGGCACCAATAGCTCCATTAGTATTGTAAATTTCAATCTTTTGACCAATTATTGAAGATAAAGTTTCGACAAAAACTTTCGACTGGAATAGATTATCATTGCCAGCTCTTATAACATTAACAAAAAATTGATCTTTTTTCATCAACTCTATTCCATAAGCAAAAGAGAAGGCAATTCCCTCAATTGCTGATCTATATAAATGAGCTTTTTTATGCTTATTGAAGTTTAAATTAATAAAATGTGAACCGATTATTTTGTTATTAAAAATTCTTTCAGCACCATTTCCAAAAGGAAGATTAATAAGACCTTCAGATCCAACAGGAGCTTCATTTAGAAGCATATTCATTTTATTATATTCTTTTTCCTGCATAATTTCTCTAAGCCACTTATACTGAATCCCAGCACCATTTACACATAACAGCTTTCCTAAAATGGGAGATTCATCAGTATGATTAACATGTACAAAGTGATTGATTTTTGAAATTTCATTTGTCTTTAAATTATCAGTTACAGAAAATAACACTCCCGAAGTGCCTGCAGTAGCAGCAATTTCTCCAGGATTTAAGACATTTAGTGAAAGGGCATTATTAGGTTGATCACCTGCCCTGTATTTTATTGGAATATTATATGGTAAACCCGTTTCTTTTGAAGCCTTTTTATTCACTCTAGCTTGCTCCTGAAAATTATTTACAATTTGAGGAATGAAATTATTGTCTATACCAAAATAATCAAGGAGCCAATTAGCAACACTATTAGATTTAAAGTCCCATAAAATAGCTTCAGATAAACCATTTCTAGTTGTACTAATTTCTCCAGTCAACTTAAAAACTATATAATCTCCTGGCAACATAAAATATCTTACTCTATCATATAAATAGGGTTCATTTTCCATTACCCATTTTAATTTTGATGCAGTAAAATTGCCAGGAGCATTTAATAAATTTTCTTTACACTTTTTTTTTCCTATATCTTTTTCTGCTTTTTCACCAATGCTAACCGATCTACTATCACACCAAATAATTGAATTTCTAATTAGATTATATTTATTATCTAACAATACTAAACCATGCATTTGATATGATATTCCAATAGCTTTAATTAATTCTCTTTTTACATTAGTTTTTTTTAATAATCTTTTAGTTCCATTACAAATATATTTCCACCATAATTCAGGATTTTGTTCAGCCCAATTATCTTTTAAAGAAATTATATCCATCTCAGAAGAAGGTTCTTTAATTAAAGAAACTTGTTTATTTGACTCATAATCTAATAAAGCTATTTTTATAAAAGAACTTCCAAGATCATAACCTATGTAATACATAATTTGTAAAATTGAGTAATTATCTATTAAATATAAGTTTCATTTAATTAAAATCATTAAATTTCAAATAAATAAAACTTAAAATTCTAAAATTTAAATCAACGAAAAAATGAGTTCTAAATCAAACAAAACCTCAAGAAGACTTTTTATAAAAAAAACTGGAATTTCATTAGCAACTTTAAGTCTTGCTCCAAAAAAAATTTTTGGAGCACCAATGTTCATTTCAAATCTTAAAAAACCAAATTCATTGATAAATGGTGTTCAAGTTGGTGTAATCACATATTCCTTCAGAGAAATGTCAGATCAAAGTGCCGAAGCAACATTAGAGTATATTTTATCATGTGGAATTAGTGCAATTGAACTTATGGGAGATCCTGCTGAAACTTTTGCAGGTAGACCTAAAAATAATGCAGACAAGAAAAGATTTTATCAATTAATCTATAAAAAAGAAAAATCAGAAATAGAACAAAAAGAACAAAAAGAATTACGTGAACAAATAAAAGATAATCGTGCAAATGGAGATAAATGGCGAAAAAAAGCTGATTTAAGTAAATTTGAAGAACTTGGTAAACTATATAAAAAAGCTGGTGTTAGCATTTATGCCTATAAGCCTAATTTTATACTAGGACCAAAAAACACAAATGATGAAATTAATTTTGCTATGAAGGCTGGTAAAGCTCTCGGAGCATCTCATGTTACTGTTGAACTTCCAAAAGGAGATCATTCTCTCAGATTGGGAAAACTAGCTGAAAAAAATAATATTTATGTTGGATATCATGGCCATGAACAACAAACTCCTACTTGGTGGGATACAGCTCTTAAACAATCTCCAAAGAATGCAATAAATATAGATATTGGTCACTACACAGCAGCTGGTCATAAGGATACTCTTGATTTTTTGCAAAGAAAACATACACACATTAAAAGTATTCATGTAAAGGATAGAAAAAACCCTAAAAACGGTAAAGAAAATGTAGTTTGGGGAAACGGAGACACTCCAATAAAAGATGCCCTTAGACTTATGCGAGATAAAAAATACAAATTTCCAGCTACAGTTGAATATGAATATAAAACACCTTCAGACTCAAACATTTTAAAAGAAGTTAAAAAGTGTGTGGATTATTGTAAAAATGCTTTAGAATCTTAACATTATGTCTAAAAAATTAAAGCACATAGATTAAATCTTATTAAAAATTTTAATCTAGTAAACATATGAAAGTAAAATTCAATTTTATCTACCTAATACTCTTTTTATCAAGTTTTTCCTTTTCCCAAAAGAAATTTGAAATAATTGAAAAACAAATAAAAGCTCAATATCTTTCAACAGAACCTGAAATTGATGGAAATATTTTATCTGAATCATTATGGAATAAAATACTTCCAATAAAAAATTTAACACAAATTAAGCCAAGGTTTGGAGAGCCTGCATCTGAAAAAACTGAAATCAGAATTGCTTTCTCTGATAAAATGCTTTTTTTAGGAGTTGTTTGTTTTGATAGCGAACCAGGAAAAATTGTGGTTTCTGATTCAAGAAGAGACTCAGATTTAAACGATGAGGATAGCTTTCTATTTATAATAGACACTTATAACGATCAACAAAATGGTTTTCTTTTTGGAACAAATCCAAATGGCATGGAGTATGATGCTCAAATTGACAATGAAGGCGAAGGCAATTTTAACACTAACAGACAACAAGGTGGAGTCATAGGTGGAACAAACATTAA
>CAUZKB010000022.1:0-22656 GCA_963580575.1 Bacteroidia bacterium
ACCATAAAAATTTGCCAGCAAAAAAACGAATTTCTAACTGTCTACCACTAGGGAAAAGTTTTCTAAAATTAGTTTCAAGTATTATTTTTCCGAAATTTTTTGATAACTCAAGGCTTGTTCTTGATGTAAAATATTTGATTGCTCCTTTATTTAAAAAGTCATATCTCAAATTTAATATACTATAATCGGGATCTGTTTTAACATCACCATCTTTTTCTCTATGAACATTAAACCAGGATACATTAAGTAATTGTCTTTGATTTGATCTAAGATCAGGTGTTCTAAAAACCCAAGATAAACTAGGAACAAAAACTGTATATCTTAAACTGGAGTTATAATGGTATGAACGTCCAAATATTTGTAGCTGAGTTAAATAGTTATTATCGTAATCATTATAAAACTTTAGCACTGATTTAAAAGAGCCTACCCAAGATTTTTCAATAAAAGTGTATTCTGGATAAACATCCAAGGTAAAAGGCTGAGATTTTATTTTTTTATTAAATATTCTCATCCCACTAGAAATACCATCATATTTATTAAAATTAAATATTGGATTATAGAAAATTTGATTTTTTTTAGGATCTTCTATATCTTTTAAAAAATTAAACTTTAATGGTTTTATTTTAAGTGAGTTGTTTATATTTTTCCAATTATTATTCTTATTTGATTCAGGGAAGTTTATATTTGGATTTAATGAAATGTAATCTGAATTAAGTCTTTTTATATTAACAAATGTTTCATTATTGCTTAATGTTATCCATTTTTCATAAATAATAGAGTCTTTTTTAATAAGAGCAAGTTTTACTGGGATTGATCGATTTGACTTTTCTTTTATTATAAAAGAAATAGAGTCTTTTTTTAAAACTATATTATTGATTTTTAGATCATATGCTTTTCTGTCTTTTATATACTCATTAAAAAACCATTTTGTTTTGTTTTGGGTTTTTTTTAATAAAAATGATTCAAATTCTTCAATTGAATTCTTTAATACATATTCTTTTAAATATTCTATAAATTCTTTTTCCCCAATATTTTTTTCAATGAAACTTAATCCAAGTCCTACATGATATGGAGAAGCAATCTTTTCATTAAATTTAATTAATTTCTCTTTTGAAGTAATATCTGGCTGTTGAAGATTTGATCTTTGTGAAAATTCATAAAAAAATTCATATCCATCATTAAATTTTAGTTTTGATAATTTAAAAGGCTTTAACAAAAAATAATTAGAGATTTCTCCTAAAAATTTTTCATTTGGATAAAAGGTTTCTACAAATTTTATCATTATATATGTTTGAATTCCATTAATTATCCAATGATTTTTTCTTTTGTCAATTATTAATAATTCATTTAAATAATTATTTAAAAAAGCTTTTAAGAATTTTATCTCGTAATAAAATTTGTTTGAATAAACATTTAAAAATTTAGGGAGCTGATTTAATCCATAAAAAGGATTTTTGTCATAATCATTTTTAAGAACTAATATTTTTTTATGAGGAAATGGTTCTAGAAGAGAGGAAACAAATGAATCAATTTTATTTTGACTTTTAATAAGTTGAATTGAGTCGATAAATTTGTCATTTAGATTACTTATAATGATTCTTTCATTGTTTAATTTAATTAATTTAAATTTATTTTGAGCATTAAATATAAATTGAGCCCGTGTTTGATTTTGACCTTTAAATTCACAAATTAATCTATCATCAATAATTTCAATATTATTTTTATTTAGATTACTTACTAAATTTAAATTTATTGGGTATTCCCATTTGATTTTAAAATTTGAAGGCAGAGAACTGTTGTCGTCTATATCGAGGTTACTATTTAATATCCAGTTATCTTTAATGAATGGGGCTAAAGAAATGTGCCAGTATCTTAAATTAATAGAGGAATCCTTTTTTATTCCAAAACCAGTAAATTTTTGATCCGGCAGTTTAATTGAATATTTTAGTTTAATTAACACCTCTTCATTTAAAGAAATATATTCTGGCAGGAACACTTTTATTATATCAGGATGATTTTTTTCCCTTATCCATACTAAATCAATATTGTTTTTTGAAATCTTATTTATTTTAGTATATCCTCTTTTGTTTTTTGATGATAAATAAAAACTTCGATTGTATTCTTCTGCTAATCTATTTGATAATGGAGTTTTAGTGTTTTGATAAGAGTTTGACCAATCATAAAGAAATAATTCATTTGTTTTATCTTTTCTTATATTTTTAAATTTTATTAATTGTGAGATAATTACTGTTTCATTTTTTAGATCGAGATTAGCTGAAATGTTATAATGTGTGTTAATTTGGGCGTTAATACTTGATGAACTAAAAAGTATTATTAAATTAAGGAAAAAGTAATTTAATTTATTCATTTAAAAGATTAAAAATTAGGTCTTAAATTTTTGTTATTTTCATAAAACTCATTTAATATTTCAATTACTTCCTTTGAAGTATCGACAATTTTAAAAATTATAAGATCATTTTTATCTATTTTATTAGTTTTTAATAATTTTTCTTCTAGCCAGTTAACTAATCCTTTCCAATACTCTTTTCCCACTAAAATAACAGGGAATTTATCTATTTTTTTAGTTTGAATCAATGTCAATGCTTCAAAGAATTCATCTAAAGTTCCAAGACCACCGGGCATTACGATAAAACCTTGTGCGTATTTAACAAACATAACTTTTCTAACGAAGAAATAATGAAAATCAATCAATTTATCGCTGTCAATGTATTTATTACTTCCTTGCTCATGAGGAAGCAGGATGTTTAATCCTACTGATACTCCACCTGCAATTTTAGCGCCTTTATTTGCTGCTTCCATTATTCCTGGGCCACCACCGCTAATAACCCCATAACCATTTTCAACAATTTCTTTGGCAATATTAACTGTTTTTTTATAATCATCATTTGATGAATTACTTCTTGCTGAACCAAAAATTGAAATACAAGGACCTATGGCGCTAAGTTTTTCATATCCTTCGACAAATTCACTCATTATTTTAAATAGTGACCATGAGTCATGGGTTTTAATTTCATTCCAATCCTTTTGTTTATCGTTTTTCATATTAATACTTTTTTATTTTTAAGTTCTTTGAATAAAAATTTAGATGTATAGCTATGCTTATTTCTAATTATCTCCTCAGGACTTCCTTTACAAATTATTTGACCTCCATTATTACCACCGTCTAATCCTATGTCAATAATATAATCTACTTGTTTAATTACATCAATGTTATGCTCAATTATTAATATAGTATTTCCTTTTATAACAAGAATATTTAGAACTTCTAATAAAACTTTAATATCCTCAAAATGAAGTCCTCTAGTTGGTTCATCTAAGATATAAAAAGTATTTCCAGTGTCTTTTTTTGAGAGCTCACTTGAAAGTTTTATTCTTTGTCCTTCTCCACCAGATAAAGTAGTAGAAGGTTGACCTAGAGAAATATATCCTAAACCAACATCTTTAATAACTTTTAATTTTCTAAAGATTTTTGGGATTAATTCAAAAAAATCATAAGCTACATCAATAGACATATTTAATACATCTGAAATGGATTTACCTTTATATCTTATTTCTAATGTTTCTCTATTAAACCTTTTACCCTGACAATTTTCGCATTTAACATTTACATCAGGAAGAAAATTCATTTTAATTGTTTTTAATCCTGCTCCTTGACATGTTTCACATCTTCCTCCAACAACATTAAAACTAAATCGTCCAGGCTTGTAACCTCTAATTTTAGATTCAGGAGTTAAGGAAAATAAATTTCTTATTTCATTATACATGCCACAATAAGTTGCAGGGTTACTTCTAGGAGTTCTTCCAATTGGTTGTTGGTTTATTTCTATAATTTTGTCAATATTTTCTATACCTAAAATTTTAGAATAGGGTAAAGGTTTTTTTACTCCATTAAAAATTTTAGCATTTAAAATTGGATACAAAGTTTCATTAATAAGACTTGATTTTCCACTTCCTGATACACCAGTAACACCAATCATTAAACCTAGAGGAAATTTTACATTAATATTTTTTAAATTATTTCCAGTGCAACCTTCTAGTTCAATAAATTTCCCATTCCCTTTTCTTCTTTTTTTTGGGACAGGAATTTTTATTTTATTACTTAAATATTTTGCTGTTATTGTGTTGTTATTTATTAAGGAATTTGGAGTTCCAGTTGAAATTATTTCACCTCCATTTTCTCCAGCTAAAGGACCTAAATCAATTAAATAATCAGAATTAAGAATAATATCCTTATCATGTTCAACTACAATTATTGAATTTCCAATATCACGTAATGACTTTAAGGAACTTATTAATTTTAGATTATCTTTTTGGTGAAGACCAATACTTGGTTCATCTAAAATATATAATACTCCAAGTAATTGTGAACCAATTTGGGTAGCTAGTCTTATCCTTTGGGATTCTCCTCCCGATAAAGATTTAGTAGGTCTATTCAAACTTAAATAATTTAAACCTACATCAAGGAGGAATTTAAGTCTAGATAAAATTTCTTTTATTATTTCTTCTCCAATTAATTTTTCTTTATTAGATAATTTTTCATAAAGGGTCTTTAGCCAAGTGTATAAATAACTAAGATCCATTTGCGATAATTCAGAAATATTTTTTTTGTTAATTTTAAATTGAAGAGACTCTTTATTTAGTCTGAGGCCATTACATGTTTCACATTCTGTTTTATTCATAAAATTTGATGCCCATCTTTTTATAGATGATGATTCAGAATTTTCAAAACTATTTTTTATAAATTTTTCAATTCCTTCATAGTTAATGGAATATAATCTTGTTATTCCAAGAGTTTTAGATGCTATTTTAAATTTTTCTTTTCCCCCATTAAGAATAATATCAAGGGCTTTATCAGGGATATTTTTAATAGGATTATATAGAGAAAAATTATATTTTTTTGATATAGTTTCAATTTGTTTATAGGACCAAGAGTTTTTTTTATTTCCTAATGGAATTATTCCTCCATTTTCAATTGATAGACTATTATCAGGTATAATTTTTTTTCGATTTACCTTATATTGAACACCTAGTCCTTTACAATCTTTACACATTCCTTTGGGTGAATTAAAAGAGAATGTATTTGGTTCAGGTTTTTGATAAGAAATTCCAGTATCAGGACATACAAGTTCTCTACTATAATACTTTTCTTTTTTAGTTTCAGAATTAATTATTAAAACTGAATTGTTACCGTGATAAAGAGCAACTTTTAAAGATTCTTTTAGTCTAGAATTTGATTCAGTTTTATCTTTTACTACAATTCTATCAATTAACAATTCTATGTCATGATTTTTATATCTATCAAGCATCATTTCTTTCTTTAACTCAATAAATTGATCATCTACTCTTGATTTTAAAAAGCCTTTCTTTATAAAGGAATCAAATAATTCTCTATAATGACCTTTTCTAGATTTTATTATTGGAGATAAAATGTAAATTTCTTTAAATCTAAATTCTTTATTGATTAATTCAACTATTTGATCATCTGTATAACTCACCATTTTTTTATTGGTGATATAACTGTAAGCAGTACCTATTCTTGCAAATAAAAGACGAATAAAATCGTATAATTCTGTCATTGTTCCAACTGTTGATCTTGGATTTTTTGACGTTGTTTTTTGTTCTATAGCAATAACAGGTGATAGACCATCAATTTTGTCAACATCTGGTCTTTCCATATTTCCAATAAATTGTCTTACATAAGCTGAAAAGGTTTCCATGTACCTTCTTTGACCTTCAGCATATATTGTGTCAAATGCTAGAGAAGATTTTCCACTTCCAGATAAACCCGTAATTACAATAAATTTATCTTTTGGAATTGACAAGTTTATATTCTTTAAATTATGAACTCGAGCACCTTGTATTTCGATAGTATTTTTTGAATATTTCATAAAGCAAACCAACAAAATTAAGATTTTAAGTTGACAAGTTTGCTGTCAGTTAAATCAGTTTATGAATTAATACAAAAATGAAGAGGAATCATCTCCTCTTGGGTCAGCACCTGTAGTTATTATACCTTGATTATTTATATATATAGCATCAACTCTTCCTATTGACCCTCTATTAGTAGAACTAATAAAATATCCTTTATTTAAAAGAGCAGGAATTACATTATTAAATCGTTTAGGTTCTAATCTAACTTCATCTGGTACCCATTGGTGATGAAATCTTGCGGAATTAACTGCTTTTTGAATATTCATTTTAAATTCGTAAACATTTAAAATTGTTTGAAGAACAGAAGTAATAATAGTTGACCCTCCTGGAGTTCCTAAGATCATGGATATTTTTCCGTTTTTTTCAATTATTGTTGGCGTCATAGAGCTTAACATTCTTTTTCCAGGTTGTATTGAATTTGCTTCACTTCCAATTAATCCAAACATGTTTGGAACACCAGGTTTTCTGCTAAAATCATCCATCTCATTATTTAAGAAAAACCCTCCATTTTCGACATAAACTTTTGACCCATAACTGGCATTTAATGTTGTAGTAACAGCAACTGCATTTCCGTCAGGATCAATTATTGAGTAATGAGTAGTTTCATCACTCTCTTTAAAAAAAATATTACCATAACTTACCTGAGATGAAGGGGTTGCTTTATTAAAAGAAAAATTATTCATTCTTGATTTTAAGTATTCACTAGAAATTAGACTTTTTGCAGGAATATGGATAAAGTCAGGATCTCCGAGAAACTCACTTCGATCAGCATAAGATCGTCTTTCAGCCTCAATTAATAATTGCATGTATTTTAGTGAATTATGACCATAACTCTCCAAAGGAAAAGGTTCAATCATTTTCATTATCTGTCCTAAACAAATACCTCCACTAGAAGGAGGAGACATTGAATAAATGTTTAAGTTTTTATATTGAAAATTAATTAACTCTCGCCATACAGGAGAATAGTTTTTTAAATCATCTAAAGTTATTACACCTCCTGTTTTTTTTATTTTATCGATTATTAATTTGGCAGTAGGTCCTTCATAAAAACCTTTTTCACCTTCTTTTTGTATCAGTTTAAGTGTAGATGCTATTGCATAATTTTTAACAGTATCACCTGGTTTATATTTATTAGCATAAAAAGTTTCTTTACCATTTATTTTTATGAAATCATTTCTTTTTTCATTTAGGCTTTCAGCTTGTTTTTTTGTTACCAAAAATCCTTTTTCTGCAAGTTCTATTGCTGGTTGAACAAGAGATTCCCATGGTAAAGAGCCCATTTTTTTATGAATTTCATATAATCCAGCAACAGTTCCAGGAACTCCAACAGCAAGACCTCCTAGAGTGCTTTTATCAGGAAGAACATTACCCTCATTGTCTAAATACATATTTTTACTTGCTTTTTCAGATGCTTTTTCTCTATAATCTAGACTTCCTTTTTCTCCATTTGATTTTCTGTAGACAAAAAATCCTCCTCCAGCTAAATTACCAGCATTTGGATAACATACAGCTAGTGCTAAATCTGTTGCAATCATTGCATCAAAGGCATTGCCTCCTTTCGCCATAATACTAATTCCTATATCAGAAGCTTCTTTTCGAGCAGAAACAACCGCTGCTTTTGGTTTGTCATGTTTTTTAAAACATCCTAAAAAGAAAATTAATATAAGTAAACAGCCTGTTAATGAGGAAAATTTAGTATTCATTTATAAATTTTAAGATTTCTTTGTTCGAGTGCGAAACTACATCATTAATTAATGTAAAAAAACTTTTTTCATAAAACGAATAGTTTTCTTTTAAATCATTTATGGACAGACTTAGTTTTGATCCAAATTTTGTTTTATAATCCATTTGATCTAAGATTATTTCAAGATCATTTAAATTGTGACACATATATAACCAATCTAATTTTATTAGCTTTGATATAAATAGTTGAACTTTTTTCATCAAAATTGTCTGAATATTTTAATAAAATTTCATAAAAATGATTTAAGTAAAATCTTAGTTCAACGTCATTAAATTGATTCCAGTTCTTTGCCAAAAAATGATCAAAATACAGTCAATAATTACTCTGCTGTAATGTCTGTGTTTTGGGAAAAGTTTACGACAACAATTTTTTGTTATCTTATGATTATCTGTAAAATTATCAATTGATCTATGAAGTAGAACTCCAATTTGAAAGTCTTTAGATAGTTTTAGATATGATTTCCCTTTAAATTTATCTGTTAATAAATTTCCTACAGAAATAGTTGGATATGAATTTGATAAAAAAATGTGAGCGAGATAATTCATTAGTCAAAACTAATTTAATTATGATTAAGAAAATAATATAATTATTGTTGATAAGGGTATTATCTTTGTTTTATGCCACTAATTAAATCCATTTCGGGTATTCGAGGAACTATTGGCCTAGATAATGAGGAAAATCTTACTCCGACTAATATAAAAAAATTTGTTTTTTCCTATTGCAATTGGATTCTTTCAGTAAGCAGGGATGCTAAAACAACTATTGTTACTGGAAGAGATAGTAGAGATTCTGGCCCTGTTATTCACGAAATAGTTAATCAAACAATAATTTCAATGGGAATAAATGTTCTTGATATTGGTCTTTCTACAACTCCAACAGTGGGTTATTCTGTGCCAAGAACCAATTCTCAAGGAGGAATAATCGTTACAGCAAGCCATAATCCAAAGGAATGGAATGCTTTAAAATTATTAGACAGTAATGGAGAGTTTATAAATGAAGAAAGTGGAAAGCTTATAATAGAAAATGTAAATAATATAGAATTAAAATTCTTAGAGGTTGAAAAATTAGGAAATATAAAATTTAAAGAGGGCTTTTTTAAAAAGCATATAGACGCAATATTAAATATACCTTTTTTGAATACAGAAAAAATTAAATCTAAAAAATATAAAGTAGTTCTTGATGGAATCAATTCAACAGGAGGTGTTGCTATTCCATATCTTTTAGAAAAGTTAAATATTGAGTGTGTGAAAATAAATTGTATACCAGATGGAAATTTCGCACATAATCCTGAACCTTTGGAGGAAAATTTAAAAGGTCTATGTGAAGAAGTTAAACTGAATTCTGCTGATTTTGGAATCGCTGTTGATCCTGATGTAGATAGATTGGTTTTTGTTGATGAAAACGGTAAATTCTTTGGAGAAGAATATACCCTTGTAGCTTGTGCAGAATATATTTTAAATAAGACACCTGGAAATACAGTTTCAAATTTATTTTCAACTAGAGTTTTAGCTGATATTACAGTAAAATTTGGTGAAAAATATTATTCAAGTCCCGTTGGTGAAGTTAACGTTGTAAAAAAAATGAAGAAAGTTAATGCTGTTATCGGAGGAGAAGGTAATGGAGGTGTTATTTACCCTAAAACACATTATGGTCGAGATGCTTTTATTGGTATAATTTTTTTTATATCACACTTAGTTGATAGAAATCTAACTGTTTCAGAATTAAAAAAGACATATCCTCAATATTTTATTAGTAAAAATAAGATTGAATTGTCAAGTAATGTAAATATTAAACATATTTTTGAAAAGATTGAGTTTTTATATAAAACAGAGAAAATTAATAAGGATGATGGATTAAAAATAGACTTTAATGATTCATGGATTGGTATTAGAAAGTCAAATACTGAAAGGATAATCAGAATTTACTCAGAAGCAAAAACCTTATCTCAAGCTAATAGATTGTCAGATAAAATTATAAGTCAAATTAAAGAAGATGTTTAGTTTTTGTATGTTTGAATCTATTATGTGACCAAAAATATTCAGATGGATCTAATTTTATTTGATTCTCTACTAATTCTATGTATTTGTCTGTGATTTGATATGGTTTACTATTTATAGGGTTTTTAGACAAAATTTTAAATTCAGCTACATAATAACCTCTTTTTATCCTTTTTATGTCAGCAAAAACAATTGGTATATTTAATTTTTTTGCTAGGCGTTCTGCACCTGTAAAAACAGGAACTTTAATCCCCATAAATGTTCTCCAATATGAATCTTTTCTGATTTTTGGAGATTGATCACTTGCAAATCCATATACAGCTTTATAATTATTCCTTTCATTTTCTGTAATAGATTCAATAGTATGATATCTTGACAAAATAAGACCGTTATGTTTTTTTCTAATTTTTTGAACAAGTTTATCAAAGTATGGATTTTCTAAAGGAGTATAAATTCCAATTGCTTGGTTTTTAATGTGAGAACCTAATGACACCATCCATTCCCAACTAGAATAATGCCCACACAAAACAAAACAACTTCGGTTATGATTTTCAAATTTTTTTAATATTTCTATATTTTTAAACTTAAATCTTTTAGTCATTTCTTTTTTTGACATTCCTAAGGATTTAATAATTTCAAGAAAGAGATCAGACATGTGTCTGTATGCTTTTTTTTCTAGAATGATTTTTTCTTTTTTATCCATATCTGGAAAAACAAGAGACAAATTTTTTCTTATAATTTTTTTTCGGTAGTTTAAAATGAATTGTAAAAAAAATGACATAATGTTTGATAAAATATAAAATAAAGGAAAGGGAAGTTTTGATATTACATACAATATTGGATATGTGAAAAAATATGTTAAAGCGTGCAATTTTAATTTATTAAGAATAATTGTCAAAGATAATTAATTAGTAGCCAAAATTTAATATAACTTTATAAGTGTTTACTAGTTATTAAAGTTTTTAAAATGGATTTTAAAAATAAAACATCTTTAACACAAATTTTTGAAAAGTTTTTTTCAACTTATAGGGAAAGAGTTCCTTATGTAAATAAGATAACTAAGGCTATGATCAAAAAGAACTTATTTATTAATCAATCTGATATATTAAATGATCATGTTGCTTTTCGAATACTAGGGGTTAATTGTTTAGGAATAAAATCTTTTGAAAAAATATGAAAGAAATAAATTCAATTCTTCAAAATTTAGATATTTTGAATCATGAAAAGGGTTGTTCAACAGGTTCAAATTGGTTTGCAAATGGGCGAAATTTTATTTCCTATAGCCCAGTTGATGGAAATAAAATAAGTCATATTTACGGAGCCTCTAAAAAGGATTATAAAAGAGTTGTTTCAGTAGCTAAAGATGCTTTTACAAAATTTAGACAAATTCCTGCTCCTGAAAGAGGTAATATAGTTAGACAATTTGGAAATAGGTTAAAAGAAAAAAAAAGCCTTTTAGGATATTTGGTTTCTTGGGAAATGGGTAAATCTTTGCAAGAAGGTCTTGGCGAGGTTCAGGAAATGATTGACATTTGTGATTTTGCCCAAGGACTTTCAAGACAACTTTATGGATTAACAATGCACTCAGAAAGATCCAAACATAGGATGTATGAGCAATATCACCCTTTGGGAATAGTAGGTGTAATTTCTGCATTTAATTTTCCAGTCGCTGTATGGTCTTGGAATACAGCTTTAGCGTGGGTTTGTGGAAATGTTTGTATATGGAAACCAAGTGAAAAAACTCCTTTGTGTAGTATAGCATGTCAAAAAATAATAAATCAAGTTTTTGTTGAGAATAATTTGCCAGAGGGCATTTCATGTTTAGTTAATGGAGGTCCTAAAATAGGAAGATTAATTGCTGAGGATATAAATATTTCATTACTATCGGCTACTGGATCAACGAAAATGGGAAAGAATGTAGCTAGTGTTGTTGGAAAAAGACTTGGCAAAACTCTTTTAGAATTGGGTGGTAATAATGCTGTGATTGTTACAAAACATGCAAAACTAGATCTTGTAGTAAAAGCTGCTGTTTTTGGTGCTGTAGGAACATGTGGACAAAGATGCACTTCGACTAGAAGGTTAATAGTTCATGAGAAAATATATGATAAAGTCAAAAAAATGCTAATCAACGCTTATAATCAATTAAATATTGGAAATCCAATTGATGAAAAGAATCATGTAGGGCCACTTATTGATAAAGACTCTATGAAAGAATATATCAAGGCAATTAATGAAGTTAATTCACAAGGAGGTGAATGGGTTGTTAATGGGGGGCAAATTAATATAAAAGGATTATCAGGAGGATGTTATGTGAAGCCTGCTATTGTAGAAATTAAGCATAATGCAGTTATAGTTCAAAAAGAGACTTTTGCACCAATTTTGTATTTGCTAAAATATACTGGTGAAATTACTAATGCGATAGATTTTCAAAATGAAGTTTCTCAAGGATTGTCATCTGCAATTATATCTGAAAATTTATCTGAGGTTGAAACTTTTTTATCACATTGGGGAAGTGATTGTGGTATAGCAAATGTTAACATTGGTACTTCTGGCGCAGAGATTGGGGGTGCTTTTGGTGGAGAAAAGGATACTGGAGGAGGTCGTGAGAGTGGATCAGATTCATGGAAAGTCTACATGAGGAGACAAACTAATACGATAAATTATTCTGGAGAGCTACCTCTTGCACAAGGTATTAAATTTGATATATAGATAATTAATATTCATAAGAAATGCAATCTATTTCACCTGTGGTTCTTTTTATTGTTATTTCTAATGTTTACATGAGTTTTAAAGGTTTTAAAGATTATTATTTTTTTGAGAAATATAAATTCAATATTAAGAATTTAAAAAACAGAGAATATATTAGGTTTATTTCATCAGGGTTTCTTCATGTTGATTCAACTCACTTAATATTTAATATGATAACTCTTTATTTTTTTTCACAGGTAGTTCTTATTAAGCTAGGTGTTTTTCCGTTTATTTTTATTTATATAGGAAGTTTAATTATTGGTAACATTGCATCATTTTATTATCATTTTAATGAAAACGACTATAGTGCTGTAGGTGCTAGCGGGGCAGTAACAGGAATCCTTTTCAGTTCAATATTAATTTATCCTGAAATGGAATTATTTATATTTTTTATACCAATACCAATTCCAGGATACATTTTTGTTATAGGATATATGGTTTATACAATTTATGGTATAAAAAGCCAATCTGACTCTATAGGTCATGTCACTCATTTTGGAGGGGCAGTTTCAGGAATTTTGATAAGTTTATTTATTATGCCTAAGCTTCTTGTTGAGTCAAGGTTAATTATAATTGTTTTACTAACTACTATTTTAATTAGCGGTTATTATTTATTTAAAATAAAAAGATAGCTGATTGCTTTATTGAAGTAATTCTTCAATTTTCTTTTCGAGTTGAATTCCTCTTAAATTTTTTTCTAAAATCACTCCATTTGAATCTAAAAGAAATGTCGCGGGAATAGCCGTAACATTGTAAAGAACTGCTATTGGTTCTTTCCAAAACATTAAGTTTGAAATATGTTGATCCCACGATAAGCCATCATCATTTATTGCCTTTATCCATTGATCTTTATTTTTATCTAAAGAAACGGAAACTATTTGCAACCCTTTTTTATTAAACCTATTATACATATTGACTAGACCTGGATTTTGAATTCTACAAGGTTTGCACCAACTTGCCCAAAAATCAATTAGAGTAATCTTTTTAAGATTTTCATCAAGGTTAAAAATTTCCCCATCTGGTTTAGGGCCACTGAAAATTGGGGCTAATAGCCCTATTTTTACAGGTTTTTCAGTAACTTTAAGAAGCTGATTTAGGTTAATTCCAGAGGGACTATTTGTGACTCTTTTGGTAAAATTAGTAAAGTATTTTTTTGCACTATCTTTTGAAATTGATTTTGAATTTAAAAAGCGCTCAAGTATTAAAACCGAAATATATGAATCTTTGTTTTTTTTAATAAAGTCTAATTCATAACTTTTAATTTGATCATTCGTTCCAGAGAGTTCTTCTTGAAGATCTAAATAAACAAGAGTGTCATTTAATACAGAAGCTTCTTGCATTTCCTTACGAATAGAATTTATAGTGTTTATAAATGTTTTAGTTGTGAATTTATATTCCATAAAACTATCATTAGATTTTGTGCCATAAGAAGTAGAAGTTGGAATACTGTCTTTATATAATTCTATGTTTATATTTCCTTTTTCTAATATAAATGGAAAATTTCCACGATGATCCTTAACTTGTAAGAAATTTATATTAGGTATGAAAACTTCTCTCGTAAAACTAAAGGACCCATTATCTGAATAAGTAGAATCAATAATAATAGGTTGACTATTTGAGTCTGCTTCTATAAGGAAAATTGTTTTTTTTGAGTTTTCATCTATATTCCCAGATATATTTGATGAATTATTATCGGAATTACATCCATAGATAATAAATAATGGCATTAATAAGCGTTTAATCATTTTTCTTTATAATCCGCTATAAAAGTAATCATTTATATAGAAAAAACTTATTATTAAATTAGCTTTAGAAAAATTATAAGTTGAATAAAAAAAAGATTAGTTTACTTAGCAAGCAATTGACTGGAGAGGTTAAAAGCGATCCTTTATATCAAAAACTTTATGCTACAGATGCTTCAGTTTACAGAAAATATCCAATTGCTGTAGCTTTTCCAAAAACAAATTCTGATATTAAAAAAATTATTTCCTTTTGTCTAAAAGAAGGATTGTCAATTATTCCACGTACAGCTGGAACTTCATTAGCTGGTCAGTGTGTAGGCTCTGGAATCGTTGTTGATGTTTCCAAATATTTTAACAAAATTATTTCACTAGACAAAAAAAATAAAACCGTTAAAGTTCAACCCGGAGTTATAAGAGATCAACTTAACATGTTTTTGAAGAAATATGGTCTTTTTTTTGGACCAAATACCTCAACTTCTAGTTATTGTATGATAGGGGGTATGGTTGGGAATAATTCGTCAGGAACATCCTCAATAAAATATGGAGTTACAAGAGATAAAGTTTTAAAGTTGAAAACTATTCTTTCTGATGCTTCAGAAGTTGCTTTTGAGAGCTTAGATGATAATGAAATTAAAAGAAAAATTAAATTAGATAGTTTAGAAGGTGATATTTATAGATATTTTATAAAAAGATATAGTGATAAAATCAATCAAAATAAAATAATTAATGGTTTTCCAGATCAAAAGATTCATAGGAGGAATACAGGTTATGCATTAGATTCAATCATTAAACAAAAACCTTTTAACAATAAAGGCCCTAATTTAAATTTATCTAAAATTTTAACCGGTAGTGAGGGGACCCTTGCATTTACAACAGAAATAACATTAAAATTAGAATCTTTACCTCCGTTAAACAGTATAATGTTAGCTCTTCATTTTGAGTCCATTCAAAAGGCGATGGAGTCTGTCGTATCTGTTATGAAATACGATTTATATACATGTGAATTAATTGATAAAACTATTTTGGACTGTACACTTCATAATCCGTTACAAAAAAAGAATAGATTTTTTATTAAGGGAGATCCTAAAGCAATATTATTGTTAGAGTTTAAAAATGATAATCTTAATGCTATTGAAAATCAATTAAATAGAATAAAGAAAAATGCTTTAGTTAATAAATTGAGTTATGCACAAGTAGAGTTGAGAGGAAATGAAATTAAAGCTGCTCTTAGTTTAAGACATGCTGGTTTAGGACTTCTTGGCAACATGATTGGAGATGAAAAAGCTGTAGCATGTATTGAGGATACGGCTGTTCCTATAAAATTTTTAGCTGATTATATTTCGGATTTTCAAAAATTAATAAAAAAGTTTAATCAAGATATAGTTTATTATGCCCATGCAGGAGCAGGTGAATTGCATTTAAGACCAGTACTGAACTTGAAAACAAGCAAAGGGGTTTCAGATTTTAGAAATATATCATCATCTGTTGTAGATTTAGTTAATAAATATAATGGTTCTTTAAGTGGTGAACATGGTGATGGTATTGTTAGATCTGAATTTATATCTAAAGTAATTGGAAAAAATAATTACAATTTTTTAGAAGAAATAAAAAAAGTTTTTGATCCAGAAAATATTTTTAATCCTGGTAAAATTATTAATCCTTTGCCTATGGATAAAAATTTAAGATATGAAGTTGATAAAAAAGAGCCTGAAATTAAAACTATTTTTGATTTTTCAAAAGATAAAGGTATAATAAGAGCTTCTGAAAAGTGTAATGGCGTTGGAAATTGTAGAAGTGTTTCACTAACAGGAACTCTTTGTCCAAGTTATAGAGCTACAAGAGATGAATTGCATAATACTAGAGGAAGAGCAAATGTTTTAAGGGAAGTATTAACTAATAATGTTAAAAAAAATAAATTTGACAGTGATGAGTTAAAAAAAGCTATGGATTTATGTCTAAGCTGTAAGGCATGCGCAACAGAATGTCCTAGTAGTGTTGATATTGCTCTATATAAAGCTGAATTTCAATATCAGTATCAAAAAGTAAATGGTTCTTCTTTAAGAGATAATATTTTTGCTTATAGTGGAAAAATAAGTAAAGCTGTTCAGTCTTTTAGATTTGTTTATAATTCTATGTTATCAAATAAAATAACGGGAAATTTACTAAAAAAAATATTAAAAATATCTATTAAAAGATCTATACCAAAGGTTGAGAAATCTTTATATAAGAGACTGAAAAACAATAATATAAATAACCCTTTAAAATCTGTTTATTTATATTTGGACGAATTTACAAATTATATTGACACGGAAATAGGTAAGGATTGTATTTATTTATTAGAAAAGCTAGGTTACAAACTAAATTTTTTACCTCCAACAGAAAGTGGAAGGACATATATTTCAAAAGGATTTCTTGATAATGCAAAAAGATGTGCTCAAAATAATGTTAACTTATACAGTGATATAATTAATGAATATATTCCCTTACTAGGCATTGAACCATCAGCTATTTATACTTTTAAGGATGAATATCCGAAATTATGTGATAATACTGAAAAAGCTAAAAATTTAGCAAAAAATTGTTTTTTAATTGATACTTTTATTTCTGACGAGATAAATAAAGGAAATATTAAATCAGAATCTTTTCATAATGAGACAAAAAAAATTAAGATTCACGGACATTGCTATCAAAAGGCTTTGGGATCGGTATTTGACACTTTTAATCTTTTAAATTTACCTGTTAATTATGAAGTAACTGTACTAAACACAGGTTGTTGTGGGATGGCAGGGGCTTTTGGTTTCGAAAAGGAGCATTATGAAATTAGCCAAAAAGTTGCTCAAGAAAGACTATATCCATCGATAAATAAAGCTGATTCAAGTGATATTATAGCCGCAAATGGCACAAGCTGTAGGCATCAAATTTATGATGGCACTAATAGAAAAAGTTTACATCCAATATCGATTTTAAGAGCTGCTTTAATATAAATTTTCTTGTCATATTTTAGAATTCAAACTTTCAAACTATCTTTGCAAATAATATGTCAGGTAATACTTTCGGTAAAATATTTCAATTAACGTCATTTGGAGAATCTCATGGCCCAGCAATTGGAGGCGTTATCGATGGATGTCCTGCAGGAATAAATATAGATTTTGACAAAATTCAAAAAGATCTAGATAGGAGAAAGCCAGGTCAATCAAACATTGTAACTCAAAGGAAAGAAGAAGATGAAGTAATTTTTTATTCAGGCATTTTTGAAAAGAAAACTACAGGAGCTCCTATTGGTTTTACAATTCAGAATAAAGATCAAAAACCTAAAGATTATAGTCATATAAAAGACAGCTATAGACCTTCTCATGCTGATTTAGTTTATGATAAAAAATATGAACATCGAGATTATAGAGGAGGAGGGAGAAGTTCAGCAAGAGAAACAGCATCAAGGGTAGTTGCTGGAGCTATTGCAAAACAATTTTTACAGTCAACAAGTTTTACTGCATTTGTTTCTCAAGTTGGAAATATAACTATTGATAATAATTATAATAAATATGATTTTAAAGAAATAGAAAAGAATGCCATTCGTTGTCCTGATCCATTGGTTGCGGAAAAAATGGAATCACATATAAAAGAAATAAGAAAAGAAGGAGATACAGTTGGAGGAATAGTTACTTGTATTATTAAAAATGTTCCTATTGGAATAGGTGAGCCTGTTTTTGACAAATTACATGCTAAATTAGGGCAAGCTATGTTATCTATTAACGCTGTAAAAGGTTTTGAGTTTGGGAGTGGATTTAATGGGGTTAAAATGAAAGGAAGTCAACATAATGATTTATTTAATTCAGATGGGTCTACAAAAACAAATTATTCTGGAGGTATTCAAGGAGGTATATCAAATGGGATGGATATTTACTTTAATATCGCTTTTAAACCTGTTTCAACAATAATGAAATCTCAACAAACAATTAATAAAAAAGGAGATCAAGTAGAGATGTTAGGAAAAGGAAGACATGACCCTTGTGTTGTTCCAAGAGCTGTGCCAATTGTAGAAGCTATGGCTGCATTGGTTTTAGCAGATTATGTTTTAATAAACAGAACAGTTAAAAATTAATTAATGAAAAAATTAGCATTACACTGGAAGATCCTTTTAGGAATGTTTTTAGGAATTTTATTTGGTATTGTTATGTCGAATACCAGTTTTGGATCTGGATTTATTTCTGATTGGATTAAACCTTTTGGAACTATGTTTATTAATGCTTTAAAGCTTATTGCTATGCCATTAATCTTGGGGTCTTTAATCAAAGGAGTCTCTGATTTAAAAGATATTTCTAAACTTTCTGTTATGGGTGGAAGAACCATTGGACTTTACATTTGTACTACAGTTTTAGCTGTTGTTATTGGATTAATTCTTGTAAATACTATTGCCCCTGGAAATACTATAAAAGAAAGTACTAGAAAAGATCTTATGGAAACTTATCAGGAAAAAGCGAAACAGAAAATGGATGCTGCTGCAGAACAAAAGGAATCAGGACCATTACAACCACTAGTAGACCTAGTTCCAGACAACATTTTTAATGCAACAACTAGTAATAGAAATATGCTTCAGGTTATATTTTTTGCAATAATTTTTGGAATAGGATTAATTTTAATACCTGAAAAAAAAGCTAAACCTGTAAAAGATTTTTTTGATTCTTTCAATGAAGTTATTTTAAAATTTATTGATTTAATAATGATTACTGCACCATATGGTATTTTTGCATTACTAGCTGCTTTAGTTGTTGAATCACCAAGTTTTGATTTATTCCAGGCTCTTGGAATGTATGCAATAACTCTAATTACAGGGTTAGTAATATTAATTGTTGTTTATATTATACTAGTGAAATTATTTACGGGTAAAAGTCCATTATTTTTTATGAAAGGTATTTCACCCGCTCAACTTGTAGCTTTTTCTACGAGCTCAAGTGCTGCTACACTTCCTGTTACAATGGAAAGAGTTGAAAAGCATCTAGGTGTTGATAAAGAAGTTTCTAGTTTCGTTTTACCAATAGGCGCGACAATAAACATGGATGGAACAAGTGTTTATCAGGCGATAGCGGCTGTATTTATTGCACAAGCATTTGGTATGGATTTATCTATTTCAACTCAATTAGGCATAATTGTTACTGCAAGTCTTGCTTCTATTGGTGCAGCTGCAGTTCCTAGCGCTGGAATGATTATGCTTGTAATGGTTTTAGGTCAGGCAGGTATTCCTGAAGCAGGTCTAGCTTTGATATTTGCTGTTGATAGACCTCTTGATATGTGTAGAACAATTACAAATATAACAGGAGATGCTACTGTTTCAATGTTGGTGGCAAAATCTATGGGAAAGCTTGATTAAATTTATATGCCTTATAATTTAAAAGACAAAAATATAATTGTAACTGGAGGCTCTAGTGGCATTGGTGAGTCAATTGTAACTTTATTATTGGATAGTGGAGCAAATGTTATAAATATTGATATTAATGATAATTCAAAAACGAAAACAATTGTTTCTGATATAACAAAAAACGACGATATAATAAAAATTAAAAATTCTGTTCCAGAAAAAATTGATATTCTTATTAATAATGCTGGTATTGGATTAGTTGGGAATATAGAAAATACAAATGAAATAGATTTTGATAAGATTATTGATGTTAATGTTAAAGGATTATTTAATATAACAAAAGCTATAATTCCTAAGATGAAAAAAAACGGTGGAGCTATAATAAATATAGCTTCAACTGCAGCAATTGTTGGTATAGATGATAGATTTGCATATTCAGCTAGTAAAGGAGCTGTTATGTCAATGACAAATTCTATTGCAAAAGACTATCTCTCATTTGGAATTAGATGCAATAGCATATCACCTGGAAGGGTTCATACTCCATTTGTGGATTCATATTTGGATAAGTTCTATCCAGATAATAAAGAAAAAATGTTTAAAAAACTTTCAAAAACTCAACCTTTAGGAAGAATGGCAAAACCTTCTGAAGTGGCTTCTCTTGTTTTATATTTATGTAGTGATGAAGCTTCATTTATTACTGGATCTGATTTTCAAATAGATGGTGGATTTGTAAAATTAAATACTTAGAATCAAAATGAAGTTATTTAGATTTGGTGATAAAGGATCTGAAAAGCCTGGAGTTGTAATTAATAATGGAAAAAAAATTGATATTTCTAAATTCAATTCTGATTATGACCAAATTTTCTTTAGAAATAATGGATTAGATAAATTAACAGAATGGTTAAATAATAATGCTTCAATATGTCCAATTGTTAATGACAATACAAGGTTAGGAGCTCCTATAGTTAACCCTTCAAAAATTATTTGTGTTGGATTGAATTATGAAAAACATGCACTTGAGGGTGGAATGGAAATTCCAAAAGAACCTATTTTATTTTTTAAATCAACTACCGCTCTTACTGGCCCATATGATAATATTGTTATTCCAAAGGGAAGTGTAAAAACTGATTGGGAAGTAGAATTAGCTCTTATTATTGGAAAAAAAGCATCTTATATAAAAAAGGCTGATTCACTTGATTATATTGCTGGTTATGTATTACACAATGATGTTAGTGAAAGAGAATTTCAACTTGAAATGTCTGGACAATGGGTAAAAGGTAAAAGCTGTGATTCATTTGCTCCATTAGGTCCTTTTATAGTTACTAAAGATGAAATTAATGATCCTAATAATTTAAATTTATGGTTAAAAGTAAACGGTGATTTAAGGCAGAACAGTAATACATCAGATTTTATTTTTAACATACAGTATGTGGTTAGTTATATTAGCCAATTTATGACTCTATTGCCTGGAGATATTATTTCTACAGGCACTCCTCAGGGAGTAGGAATGGGTTTAAATCCTCCTAAATATTTAAAAGAAGGTGATATTGTTGAATTAGGAATAGATGGACTAGGTGTTTCTAAACAAACTTGTATCAATTATAGATGATTATATATTCTCATTAGCATTTTTGGAATTATGATCCAACACTAGTAAGAGATGAGTATAACGCCATTTTAGATTGATAAAAATAATTAATAAATTATATTCGCAAAAATATTAAATTTAAAATAATGAAAAAACTATTAAAATTCACACTTCTTTTTTTTCTAATAATTAGTTGCTCTAAAGAGGAAAATTCTGAGGTAGAAGATTTAACTTCTCAGATTGCGCAACTAAATGAACAAATTTCAACACTTCAATCTCAAATTTCAAGTTTAACATCTAATAATAGTGATTTATCAAATCAATTATCTTCAGCACAAAGCGAATTAGAGTCTGCTCAAGCGGCTTTAGCATCTGCTAATGTTGATGTAAATGATTTGTCTCAAAGACTTGAATTAGTTAGTGAGGAATTAAATTCTGTTGATTATACTACTGTAAATAAGATAGATGCAACGGGAACAGTATCAAATCAAACAGTGACAGAAGCTAAACAAACAATTTTTGGTCGTTAGAATATAACTCCTTTTTCTTCAAATAAAGGGCTTGGTGGAGATGGATTATCTGATAAAGCTGCAATATCTTTTAACACTAATAAAAAGACTTGTTTATTCAATTTTATAGAATTTACTGATGAAAATTATTTAATGGTAATAACAATTGGAGATGGTTCTGTTGATAATGTTTTTGGAAAGTATGTTTTTGAAGAAGACTCTGAAGGTAAAGTTGCAAGTGTTGATTTAATGTTTGATCTTGGAGATTCTGATATTAGAGTAGCAAGATTAACTAATATTGTTGTTACAGAAACAGCAGGTAACATTAATGCAACTTTTGATGTTGACATGACACTTCCTCCTGATTTGGTCTCTTGTAACACTTTGTCTGGTAGTTATACAGCTCCAAAAGAAGACCCTGTTCCGGAAACAGAAACTGCTTCAGCTCTGAGTAATCATGGTAAATTAATTGGCGAATGGACTATGATTTCTCTTTCAAGTATTGGCTCTGACGGAACTCAAGAAACCATTGATAATGTCCTGTCAGATTTCTGTCTTGTTGAAGAAGAAGACCCAACTACAGGTGAAATTTCTGAGTATATTGATCCAAACTGTGAAAAACCCAGTCAAATTATTGTTAATTTTTCTACGTTTGGAACTTATTCAGTAGCATTTATTTTATCTAATGGTACACCGGCTGATGTAATTATTGATAATTGGCAATGGTTAAATGATGATCAAACTATATTAGATTTAAATTTTGGAGATGCTCTTAATATTGAAACTTTAAATGAAACAAGTTTAGTTATGACTACTTCTTATGAAGAAGATGGGGTGAGTTTTAATGAAACTGCTACTTTTTCAAGGAATTAATTGTTTTCTAAATCGTAGGTCTTTTTTTGAGAAATTTATGAATTTGCCAATTAATTTTTGTTGATGAATGATATACTAATTAGATAAAGCTTTATAATATTTCAGTATTATGAAAAAATTTTGTTTAGCATTAGACCTTGTAGATAA
>CAUZKB010000023.1:0-18088 GCA_963580575.1 Bacteroidia bacterium
GATAACCATGCATTTCAACTACATACCAGTTGCCATATTCATCTATGGTCATTGCTACTGGATCAGAAATTAGAGGTTCAGAAACAACTAATTCAATTTTAAATCCTGAAGCTATTTCAAAAGACGGGATTGATTGAGGTGCAATTTCCGAGTTATTTGACTGATTATTTTGTTGGCAGCTACATAAGAATAAATAAATAAGGAGAAGAATAGATGTGTTGAATTTTAACATTTCTTATAAGGATTTTAGTTGCTTAAATGTAAGAAAAACTTCCTAAAGTTAATTAGAGGGATGTGGTAATATACCCATATAGCGAACCTCTCCCAAAAAGGAAAGTGGATCTATTTTGGAGGTTGGGGCTAACAAATTAGGGCTTATGGCTGGATTTTTTAGGGTTTTAGTATCGCGCAGGTAACAAAAAACATATGATTTGTTGCCAATATGTTGCCAAAAGATTAATTTAGAGTATGAATAACGAGAGACGTAAATTTATTCAGAAGACTGGAATTATTGCTACCACTACCGCTTTTGCACCTAATATTCTACTATCGGCCAACAGGCCACAAAAAGAAAAATTAGGAGTTGCATTAGTGGGGCTGGGTTACTACAGTACTTATTTGCTTGCCCCGGCCTTGCAATTGACCAAAAATTGTGAACTCAAGGGAATAGTAACTGGCAGCCCGGAAAAGATTCCTAAATGGCAGGAAAAATATAAGTTAAAGGATAAAAACATTTACAACTATCAGAATTTTGATGAAATAAGAAATAATTCTAATATTGATGTAATCTATGTGGTATTACCACCCTTTATGCATGCAGAATATACAATAAGGGCTGCAAACGCAGGGAAGCATGTTTGGTGCGAAAAGCCTATGGCTCCCTCAGTTGCTGAATGTGAAGCCATGATCAAGGCGTGCAGGGATAATAAGGTCAAACTTGCCATAGGATATAGATGTCAGCATGACCCCAATATTCAAGCTTATATGAAAGTCGGAAAAGAAAAACCGTTTGGTCAAGTAAGGATGATTACTTCGGCAGCGGGTTACTTTGACGGAAGAACCGACCATTGGAAACAAAAGAAGAATATGGGTGGTGGTGCCATGGGAGATATGGGGGTTTATGCCCTGCAAAGTGCACGATTAGCAACCGGTGAAGAGCCTAATTCTGTTTTGGCACAATCATTCACAACGCGACCGAAAGTATATCATGAGGTCGAAGAAACCATGATGTTTCAACTGGAGTTTCCCAGCGGTGCACGTGCCGCCTGCCACACAAGTTTCGGCATTCAAATGAATCACCTACAGGTAAATTACGAAAAGGGATGGCTCAAAATGCAGCCTCATTCGTCATATGGTGGTAACAATGGGAGCATGTCTAACGGCACGGTAATTAATTTTCCGTTAGAGAACCAACAGGCGAAACAAATGGATGAAGATGCCGACTCCATTTTGAATAATAAGGCTCTGATCGTTCCCGGTGAAGAAGGACTAAGGGATATTCGGGTGGTAGAGGCTATTTATAGGTCTGCCGCACAAAACTGTATAGTGAAGTTGTAAGATTTATTTTTACTTTATTATAATCTTAAACTTATTTATATTGATTAATCAAGTTTTTTCAAATTCGAATAAAAACCTAAAGTTAATTTTTCTGTTTATACCAATTTATACTTGCAAAAAGGACAAATATTGAGAATAGTCCAAAAGGAATATTAATAATCCATTCTTTAAAAATTGTATTGCTGTAAATTATATTGATAGTTCATAAGGATTGACCAATAAAATAAAGTATAAATGATATTAAGAAAAGCAATCGTATTTTTTTCACTTTATACTAATTTTATGGAACAACTTCGATAATTAGCCTTCGGTATCCTTTTAAAGATGGGCTCCCGTTGTCGCTTACTTCCAGAATCAGATGTATAGTTTCAGGTTTACTCACCCTGGGAGCTGTAAACGTTACTGTTTTTGAATTTGTAGTTTCTATTTCCATCGAACCATCAAAACTTCCTGGTTCTTTGTATTGCCACCACTTAAATTTTAGTTCATCTCCATCAGGGTCTTTGGTTTTTTCAGCATCAAAGCTTGTTTTTTTACCGCTCTTTATTGTTATGTTTTTATCGCCTTTAGTTTTAACTATGGGCGGATGGTTTGCCTCATCATAACTTTTTACACACCAATCCATTCTGGCTTCAAAATCGTTATTAGCATCCTTTACCCATCTTCGAAGCGATTTTTTTATGTCACCGTCATCTTTGGCGTCGGTATATACTTTTTCAAATTGATTGAATTTGGTAAATCGACCTCCCCAGCCACCGTAGGTAGGATGCTCGTGGTTACGTAAACCATTGGCAATGGAATATAAAAAGGCGGGGGAATCCCCTTCGCTAACATAGTCTTGAGGATATAATGAACCCAATGGTCCATGGTTTTTCTTTACGTTGTTTTCAATGAAATCGTAGGTGTTTTTCTGGCTTCTGTAATCCCAGGTTCCGGCAAACGAACCACAATACAACATGGTAACTTCAGGGTGATTTTGTTCAATGTAATTACCGGCTCCATCTTGGTACCAAATATTATACATTATCACTTTCGAGAGTGCCCTTTTGTAATCATCGGGATAATCCATTTCTAATTTATAGAAAGCACGAGCAGCAGTATTTCCGCCTCCCCAGACCTGGATATAAACCGGTTCAGGATTTTTTTCAAGCAATACTTCAACAATTTTATCCGAACCCGGAGTGTCTTTCCAGTTCTCAGGTGTAAAGGTTGTTTTTGCACCTGGTTTTAATTCCCATCTCTTTTTTCTCAACCCTCTCAGGTGGTCGTGGTCTTCATCGCCAATAAAACTAACCTTTTTTAAATATTCAGGCGTAGGATAATCGGGGTTGTGTTTAATAAGGTTCGAATAGACCTTAGCGTATGCTTCTAATTGATTCTCATACCAATCTTCTTTGCTATGTCCTTCTCTTTGAAATATTGAATTTGTTTCAATTATAGCACAGACCTCGACATCACAGGTATATAGTAAGAATCGAATCATTGAACTGTGATCATCAATTTCTCCATCCGTCATTACTATAATACGTGGTTTTGTATTTCCTGAATTATGCGCAAATGCAAGAACAATATTTGAGTTCGTGAATAATAGAAGTAAAATAGTATAAAAAGAAATCCTGATAAAATTCATATTCTAAATGTAACACATTCTATAAGTATTGGCAAATACACGAACTTATAGAAGAAGATATTCCTGTTTTCAAAGTTCTTGCGTTCTACTTTTGTAGATGATTCACCTTTAATAAATGTAACTGTCACATTATTAGATCTATACTTCGCTTGTAATTCTTCTAAAGGTTTTAAAGAGATATCCATTAAGTCTAATATCTTTTCAACTTTAATATCCAGTTTTATTATATCCTTGTTTTTGATATAATAATGTTTTTTGAAATATTATATAAAGTTATCTTCAAATTCTTGTAAACTTTTTACATCTATATATTTTTCTGACCAGACAGATGCTTTGTCTAACAGCTCTAATTTTTATTTAGCTTTTTTTTTCAGCATTATTAAAAGCGTCTTGGTTAAATGCTAATAACATAGGTTGAAATTCTTTTTTCAAGTTTTTTCATTCCAATCGCCATGTAATTTTATTACCAAGGCATATGGAAAGTATTCACGTCTATTAAAAAGGGAACTAAAGCATAAACTTAAGTGATAAATAGAAAACAGATGGACAAAGCAAACAGCCTAATCCTGTAAAAAAAGTGGCTGTTAAAGCTCCATAAGGAACTAATTTAGTGTCGGTTGCAGCCAAGCCAGCGACTACTCCACTAGTGCTCCCAATGAGTCCCCCAAAAACTATTGCAGCATGCGGATTGTCTAATTGTATTTTTTTAGCAATCAAAGGCGTGAAAATTGTAGCTACAATAGTTTTAACAACACCAGCAGCAACACTAATCGCTATAACATCTGAACTTACACCTAAAGCAGAACCAGTTACTGGGCCTACAATATAAGTACATGCTCCTGCTGCAATTGTAGTTAAGTTTTCTGCATCAGTATAGCCCATATAATAGGCAAAAATTCCTCCAACAAAAAAGGATATAAATATGCCGACAAACAATGCGATAACTCCTGCCCATCCGGCTTGTTTTATTTTGTTGAGATCGGCCCCCATAGCAGTAGCTACAATCGAAAAATCCCTCAACATGGAACCGCCCAGAAGTGCCATTCCCGAAAATAAAGGAAAATCGGCAATACCCTTTTTATCTCCTAAAAATGCCAATCCTAACCCTATGATAATGGCAATGGCTACATCGGGAATCCGCTTTCTCATAAGTTGATTAGAAATCCAATAGGACAATAACATAATGACTCCAACGCATAAAAAGGCAAAGATTAAACCGTTTTTAACAAAAATATTTTCAACGATCTCCATGTGCTTTGTTTTTTATTGGGGAATCATTTTTGGTTTTTCCAATTTTTGATAAAAGCGGTACTAAAGCCATTCCTGCAATTGTTGCTCCCGCACCTGCTAAGAGAGCAACTGCCCCTCCAGTAATAGCTGCAGTGACATTTAGAGTTGCTGCCATAGCCACAACAATAGGAATGTAAATGGCGCTCCAAAAACGAATTCCAGTTTCAGATTCTGTGTTTAGCCATCCTCTTTTTCTTAAATAAAAAGAGGTGCCCATTAATAGTAACATGGCAAATCCAACTCCCCCAATATCATTGTTGATTTGGATCAATTTTCCTAAAAGATTCCCCATCAGTTTTCCTAAAAGAAAACAACCCGCAAGTAAAGCGACTCCATATATTTTCATGTTTAGCTATTTTTAAATAACGTTTTTAATTCATTTTTGGTTACTTTGCCCATCACATTTCTGGGTAAGTCCTTTTGGAAGATGAATTTTTTAGGGCTCTTATAGGTAGGAATTCTTTCTCTAATCCAATTTTTTAAATCTTCTAAATCAATTGAATCCGTTTTTAAAATTAAACTTGCTCCAATGATTTCTCCCCATTCCTCATCAGGGATACCAACTACTCCACAATCCTTTATTTGTGGATGAGTGCGCAAAATTTCTTCAATTTCTAAAGCCGAAATTTTATATCCACCCGATTTGATAATATCAATAGAATTTCGCCCCAATATTTTATAACTGTTTTTGTCAAAAACAGCAATATCTCCCGACTTGAACCATCCGTCAGCCGTAAAGGCTGCAGAAGTTGCTTCTGGTTTTTCCCAATACGCTTCAAATACATTTGCTCCTTGAATTTGAATTTCTCCAGGATTCCCTTCAGTAACAACTTGATTTTTTTCATCTGCCAATCGAATAGAAACCCCTGGAAGCGCTTGTCCAATGTGACCTGGCCTTCTTTTTCCACGATAGGGATTGCTTATGGCCATACCCATTTCTGTCATACCATACCGTTCTAAAAGGATATGTCCGCTTATTTGTTTCCATTCTTCTAGAACGGTTATGGGTAAAGCAGCAGAACCAGAAACCATCAATCGGAAATTTTCAAGATGTTTTGAAATATTTTTTTGCATTTCTGGAGCACAGGACTTCCAATAGGCTATCAGTTTAAAATATATGGTAGGCACAGCCATAAAGAGGTTAACTTCTCTTTTGCAAAAAATATCAAAAATAGTAGCAGGATCAAATTTTGGAATTAAATGACAACACCCTCCGCTCCATAGGGCACAACTCAATACATTAATGATACCATGCACATGATGCATGGGGAGTACGTTTAAAATATGGTCCTTACGACTCCATTTCCATGAAGTAGTGAGTGCTGTGATTTGAGCTTCAATATTGGCATGAGTTGTCACCACTCCTTTAGGGGCTCCTGTGGTGCCACTGGTATATAAAATAATGGCACTTCGGCTTGACAAAACTAAAGGTAAATTTCCTTCTTGTTTTGGAAAATCGCCTACAGGGATAATTCGTAAATTCGGTCTGTTAAAAAGCGGGGATAAAAGTTCTTCAAAAGCTTCTGTATATAGAATCACATTAGCTAAGGTATCTTCAATAACATATTCAAGCGAAGGTAAGGGATGCTTTTCGCAAAGTGGAACAGCAATTCCGCCGGCTCGCCATATCCCCCATTGGATGCAGACATATTCAAAACTGGAAGGAATTAAAAACGCAATGCGGGCTCCGTTTAAATCTTTATCACCTTTCAATAGTGTGAGACCTATATTTTTTGAGGCCTCTAAAAGTTGATTATAAGTGTATGAGGAATCTTTAGTTTTTATTGCTAAGCGCTCCTTGAAGTTGGACGCTCTCTCAATTAATGTGATCATTTAATTTTCAACTTAGTATTAGTTTTGCTAAGTTATCGAATAAAAAGGTTTTAAAAACACTATGTGTATTTGATCAATAATTTGTTTCAGCACATATAAAGAAGAAGTATAATAAGGTCAAAATTTTCTTGGTAAGGAAGAGGTCACGAGTTCAAACATTGTCATTGGCTCCAACAATAACAAGGCTTCACAAATTTTACAATTCTAACAAAAATCTAAAGTAGTTTTTTAAATTTTCCTCTAATTAACTTTAGGGGGTTTTTGTACATTTAGAATATGAAAAAGTTTCTTCTACTTCTATTATCCGTTATAATACTTTCTTGTTCTAAAAATTCTAACAGTAGTCCAGATATATTTCGAATAGAATATGATAATACAATTTGGGTTGAGGATACTGTTGGAGAGTCATATGTTAAATTTAGTAAAGATTATGTTGTGAAAATATTTGACGAATTTTCCTGTGACATTAATTATGAAGGAGAATTTAATTTTACTGACTCTGATGGTTATAACGAAGTTTCAGCCCTTTCTGTAGGAGAAGAAACGGAGACCACTTTAAAATTTATTCAAGTAGATATAAGTAATCCAGAAGGAGAAAAATTGTATCAGTTTTATTTTGAAATTGTACCAGATGGAAAACTTTATTTTAGAGTATATTGTGATGGAGTACTTGCAGTAGACACAACTTTTACTAAGGTAGATAAACTTAATTTTACAGAACCTATCAACTGTGACGAAAATTATATTATGGCTTGCTAAGGGGGAGGTTAATTTGTAGGCAAGTTATAAATGAAGCCAATGATTCCAATAATAAACAAAATACGTATAAACCAACCATAAACAATTTGATCACTTTTGATATATCTATCTTTCTCTTTTCTGTAATAAAATAAAAAAGTAATAGCAATAAACCAAAACCAACCAATGAAGAATATTGAAAGTATATAGTCTTCTATCATAAAACTAAAATAGATAAATTATGGCATACGGAGTTTTGACCTCTAATTAACTTTAGGGATTTTTTCTTAAATTTAGATTATAAAAATGTTTCTTTTTATAGTTCAGCAACCTGAATGGGTTAATACAATAAATAGAAATTTTACAAGGAATTTTTTATAAAGATAATAGTATAGGAGACTGGTAATGAATAAATGAAAATGATGAAAAATATAGTACTAACAATAAACATAATATAGTTATGAATAATAAAAATAATTATAATTTCACACGACGAAACAATTAATGGCGCTCGCCCTGCCTTGCCGCCTCTTGGCCTTGATCCCGGTCATCACGGAGGTTCCTATTATTTCATTGTTGAGGTCAAAGAGACCAATAAAATAAAAAGAGGCTGGCTTTATTTAACTTATTAGTAATAAATAATTTTAAAATTGAAAATCAATACAAAAAAACTTCAACCTATTAAGATAGATGATTTAATTCGTGTAGGTAAAAATAATGATGGAGGTTATATTATTCCTAAATCGATTTTTACCCATTGTGATGGTTTAATTTCTTGTGGAATAAATAAAGATTGGTCTTTTGAGGAATACTTTTTATCAGAAAATCCAAAAGCTGTTATTCATTGTTATGATCATACTTTAAGCATGAAATCATTATTTGTTTATACAATTAAATCTTTTTTATTAATAATAATTCATACTCTTTTAATAGATTCAAATCGTTTAAAAAATTCATTGCAGGGTATTTTTGTTTTAACTAAATACAAAAAAATTTTAAAAATAATGTTGTTCATTATAGCCATCGTATTTGGAAGAATAATATTAATAATAGTAAAACCATTGAGGATGCTCTTAATGAAATTTCTGTTTCGAATGCCAAGAATATATTTATAAAAATGGATATTGAAGGTGCTGAACATGAAGCTTTTGAAAATATATTTAATACTAATAAAATGGTAGTGGGTATGGCGATTGAATTTCATCAAATTGATAATAATTGTTTAATTTTCAACTCTATCATTAAAAAAGCTTTAAAAAATTATCATATCGTTCATATTCATGGTAATAACTACTGTGAATTAATTGATTATAATAATTTTCCATCTACAGTAGAAATTTCTTTTTTACACAAAGATTTCGTGGAAACACCTATAGAATTATCTAAATTTTCTTACCCGATTAGTGGGCTGGATCAACCAAATAGATTTTCAAAACCTGATATTAAGTTTAATTTCACTAATGATAATTAATAATTTCACCTCTAACTAGTTGTTCAATTGACTCTTAGTTAAAAGAAGACCTTTTTATTTTTGGGATGGGTATAGTTGGGTCAATAGTTATTGGCACAGACTTTTTAAAATAAATAATCTATTTGGTGATTAATAATATTAACTATAAGGACTTAATTATTCCTCAAAAAAGTACAACTTATACATCTTGAATCAAGTCCGGTTTGAAGCAATGAATTATATACTACTGATGAAATTTCTATTAATCGATTTGAAAGTTTATATAAAAATTGCCTTTAATTTAAGCTTTGCAGATATTTTTCAGCATCTAAAGCAGCCATACACCCTGTCCCTGCAGCAGTAATTGCTTGCCTATATTCTTTATCTTGAACATCTCCTGATGCAAATACTCCAGGAATGTTCGTTATGGTTGATTTTCCTTTAGTAATTAGATATCCTAAATTATCCATTTCTAACTGATTTGCAAAAATTTCTGTATTTGGTATATGTCCAATTGCTATGAAAAGACCAGAAACAGAAATTTCTTCTTTCTTTTTTGTTATAGTATTAATTATTCTCAATCCATCAACAACTTTATTACCTAGCACTTCATCAATTTCTGTGTTAAATTTTAAATTAATATTTTTTATTTTATGAACTCTATGTTGCATAGCTTTAGACGCTCTCATTTTATTTTTCCTAACTAGCATAGTTACTTTTGAACATATTTTGGCTAGATATGATGCCTCTTCAGCAGCAGCATCTCCACCTCCAACAACGGCAACACCTTGATTTTTATAAAAAAACCCATCACATACAGCGCAGGCAGAAACACCTCCGCCAATTAATCTTTGTTCACTTTCTAAACCTAGATATTTTGCAGTTGCTCCAGTACTAATTATTACAGTTTTTGTTTCTATTTCAGTACCGTCCTCTATATATATTTTGTGAAGACCTCCAATCTTTTTTGAAAAATTAATATTTTTTACATGCCCAATTCTAATATCAGTTCCAAATCTTTCAGCTTGTGTTTGAAGGTGAATCATCATAGTTGGACCATCTATACCTTCAGGATATCCCGGAAAATTATCAACATCAGTAGTGGTTGTCAATTGACCTCCAGGTTCTAACCCAGTATATAGTATAGGTTTTAAATCAGCACGTGCAGCATATATGGCTGCAGTATAACCGGCAGGACCACTTCCAATAATTATATTTTGAACTTTTTCCATATATAGTTAATTAAATTCAATTTTTATTTAAGTCTATAATTTTTCCATTTTCAATATTGTAAACCCAGCTATGAATTTTAATATCATTAATTTTTGAAATGGATTTTCTATAAATATCAGATTTTAAAATATTGTTAGCTTGAAATTTCACGTTAAGTTCAACAATTTTTCTCATACGTATTTTTTTATTTTTTATTGAATCAACTTCTTCTTTGTTATTAAGATAAACATTTATAATGTTGTCAAACCATTTGTTTGAATTGTTTTCTCTTCTATTGGTCATTGCCTTTATTATTCCTTCACAGTTATAGTGACCACAAACGATTATATCTTTAATTGTTAATTTATTAATAGCGTAATCTAAAACAGTTCTAAAATTCAAATCATTGTTTAATGCTAAATTTCCTATATTTCTATGAACAAAAATTTTGTTTATACCTAAACTTGTAATTTGGTTTGGAATAACTCTACTATCAGAACATCCTATCCAAAATATTTTTGGGTTTTGTTTTTTTGAAAATTTTTTAAAAAAATCAGAATTTTTTTTAATTTGATTAGTTGCCCATTTTTCGTTTTCTATAAAAATTTTATTCAATAAATCACTCATGAATTAAAAACATTTGTTTATAAATATTTTGAATAAATTAATGGTAAATATAAATTCTAAAAAGATAAGTTTTTAAAAAATTCTATTATATTTTATTAAGATTTAATTATTAATAGACTTTTTTTAATTCTAAAATGAAAAAGATAAACTCAAAGGAAGGAATGTATATCAGATATGTTTTATATTTGAATCTCAAAAATAAGTCTTTCTATGAGATTTAAACAGAATAAAAAAGTTATTAATTATAAGTCTCCAGGAAGTTTTGAAGAGACTCGATTTGAAAAATTACATAATATAATTTATGATAATTCTGATGAAGCATCAATATCAATAGCTAATTCAATAGCTCAACTTATAAAAGAAAAACAGTCTCAAAAGAAGAATTGTGTTTTAGGTTTAGCTACTGGATCTTCTCCTCTTAGTGTATATAGAGAGCTTATAAAGATGCATAATGAAGAAGGACTCAGTTTTAATAATGTCATAACTTTTAATTTAGATGAGTATTTACCAATTTCTAAAAATGATATAAACAGCTATAATTATTTCATGAGGGTTAATTTATTTGATCATATTGATATTCTTAATAAAAATATTAATCTTCCCAATGGGGAGATTGAAAATCAAAAAGTGAGAAAATCATGTATAGATTATGAAAAAAAAATTAAAAAGCTTGGTGGAATTGATCTTCAAATTTTAGGTATAGGTAGAACAGGTCATATTGGTTTTAACGAACCAGGATCACATTTTAATTCTCAGACTAGGGCTATAAATTTAGATGATTTAACGCGTTTTGATGCTGCAAAATCTTTCCAAGGAATTGAAAATGTTCCAAGAGAAGCAATAACTATGGGTATTCAAACAATATTGAATGCTAAACGAATAATTTTAATGGCTTGGGGATCTAATAAAGCTAAAATTCTTCAAAAAGCAATAGAAGGTGAAATTTCATCTTTAGTCCCTACTTCATATTTACAACATCATAATAACACAACTTTAGTTTTGGATAATGAAGCATCATCTGAACTTGTCAGAATAAAAACACCTTGGTTAGTTGGATCATATGAATGGACTTTTGATAATAGGTCTAAAGCAATTATTTGGCTATGTGAAAAGACGGGTAAATCAATTTTAAAATTGACTGATAATGATTATAAAGAAAATGGGATGGTTGATTTATTAGCTGTTAGTACTGGATCTAGTTATGATTTAAATATTGAGATGTTTAACAAATTACAACATACAATCACAGGGTGGCCTGGAGGAAAACCTAACTCTGATGATTCAAAAAGACCTGAAAGAGCGTCACCTCATCCGAAAAAAGTTATAATTTTTAGTCCTCATCCAGATGATGATGTTATATCTATGGGAGGTACTTTTGATAGATTAGTTTCTCAGGGAAATATTGTAAATGTTGCCTATCAAACTTCTGGGAATATTGCAGTTTCAAATGAAGATGCTAGTAAGTTTATTGAAGTTACTCATGATATGTTTTCAAAAGAAATAGACAAAGATTATAAGAAAATTATAAATAAATTTAAATCAAAAGGTTCTAATTATCCTGATTCTAATATAGTTCGAAAACTTAAGAGTTCGATTAGAAAAAGAGAGTCCCTTGGAGCAACAAGATATTTTGGTCTTCCTGATAGTCAAGTCCATTTTTTGAATCTTCCATTTTATGAAACGGGTACTGTTTCAAAAGATCTAATTTCGAAAAAAGATGTTGAAATAACTATAGATTTAATCCGGAAAATTAAACCTCATCAAATATATGCAGCTGGAGACTTAGCTGATCCTCACGGGACTCATGGAGTATGCCTAGAAATTATTATTAGAGTAATTAAAAGATTAAAAAAAGAATCTTTTATGAAAAATTGTTGGGTTTGGTTGTATAGAGGAGCATGGCATGAATGGGATATTCATGAAATTGACATGGCCGTTCCAATGAGTCCAGATCAAGTTGTAAGGAAAAGAAATGCAATTTTTTTCCATCAATCTCAAAAAGATGTTGTGATGTTTCAGGGAAATGATCTCAGAGAGTTTTGGGTTCGTGCTGAGGAAAGAAACGCGCAAACTGCAAAAAAATATCGTGAGATGGGTCTTTCTGATTATGCAGCTATAGAGGCCTTTAAAAGACACCCTTTTTGAAGTCATTTAAATTTTAAGAAAATATTTAGATTAAACGTTTTTAATATTAGATTTTATACTAATCAATTAATTTATTTAGAAGATTAAATTATTTGTAAATTGTTATAAAATATTAAAATTATGGAGTTCAATTATTTATTTCGCACAAAATTTTTTTTGTTAATTTTTTTATTATTTCACTTTTCGTGGATTAATGCTCAACAAAAATTTTCAAAAAGAAGTATTTCAAAAATTAAAATAGAAGCTGAGAATCTTGTTCAGAAAGATCATAAGAAAACACAGGTTATGGTTGATAAAGTATTTAGTTTTGCTGAACTTGGTTTTCAAGAAAATGAATCATCAAAATATTTAACAAAAATATTAGAAAGTGCTGGATTTTTTATTGATTATGGAATTTCAGATATTCCAACTGCTTGGACAGCAACTTGGAGCCAAGGGAATGGTCCAGTGATAGCTTTAGGGAGTGATGTAGATTGTATTCCTAAAGCATCTCAATATCCAGGGGTTTCATATCATAAACCAATTGTTGAAGGAGCTCCAGGTCATGGAGAAGGACATAATTCTGGGATTCCTGTAATTATAACTGCAGCATTAGCTTTACAGAAAATAATGAAGAAATATGGTTTAGAAGGAACATTAGTTCTTTGGCCTGGTATAGCTGAAGAATTAGTAGCATCAAAAGCTTGGTATGTTCGGGATGGATATTTTGATCAAATTGATATTTGTATTTTCACTCATGTTGGGAGCAATTTAGGAGTTTCTTATGGATTAGCTCGAGGAACAGGGTTGATTTCTGTTGAATATACTTTTGAAGGAGAAGCTGCGCACTCAGCAGGTGCCCCATGGAGGGGTAGAAGTGCATTAGATGCGGCTGAGCTTATGAATATAGGATGGAATTATAAAAGGGAGCATATACATCCTTTGAAGAGATCACACTCAATATTTACAGATGCTGGAGATCAACCTAATGTAGTACCATCTAAAGCTTCAATTTGGTTTTATTTAAGAGATATTGCATATGAAGGGATTATGGATATGTATAATGACGCAAATAATATAGCTAAAGGAGCCGCTCTTATGACTGATACAAAATTTACATCAAAGATTGTTGGAACAGCATGGCCTAGACATTTTAATAAGGTAATTGCTGAAACAATGTATGTTAATATTAAGAAAATTGGTTTACCAAAGTGGTCTGAAAATGATCAAAAACTGGCAAAAGCAGTTCAAAATGAGGTTAATTCAAAAAATCAAAATGGATTGTCTATTAAATTGAGTAATTTGGGAAAACCTTCTACAACATTAGTAAGTGGTGGCTCAGATGACATTGGAGATATTTCATGGAAGGTTCCTACAGTTACTTTAAGATTTCCATCAAATATTCCTGGTTTACAAGGGCATCATTGGTCTAATGCTATTGCTATGGCCACACCAATAGCTCACAAAGGAGCCACAAATGGAGCAAAAGTTGTTGCCTTAACTGTAATTGATTTTTTAAATAATAAAAAGCTGTTAAATAGCGCAAAAGATTATTTTAATAACGTACAATCAAAGGATACCAAATACAAACCTATGATAAGTAAAAATGATTCACCTCCAATATATTTGAATAAAGGTATTATGGATAGGTATAGACCTAAGCTAGAAAGGTTTTATTTTGATGAAACTAAATATGACAACTATCTTGAACAGTTAGGAATTGAATATCCAACTGTAAAAAAGTAATGTTTTGATTAAAGGAATCCTTATAATATATTTTTTATTTCCATTTTTTATATATGGGCAGTTTAATGTTAGTTTAACAGACTCCATTTCAATTATGAGGGTTTTAAGATATCAAGAAAATTCATGGAATGAAGGAGATATAGATAAGTTTATGGAGGGATATCTTAAATCAGACAAAATTGTTTTTACAGGATCAAATGGATCCATTTTTGGTTGGGAAGAAACAAAAAATAGATATTTAAAAAAATATTCAAATAGAACTTTAATGGGTAATTTGAAATTCAGAATTATTGATATTCAAAAATTAAGTAGCAAAATTATTCAAATGCAAGGAAGTTTTCATTTAAAAAGAAAAATTGAAGATAGTAGAGGGTTTTTTTCATTAATATGGAAGAAAAAAGGGAAAAGATGGTATATAATTAGTGATCATACTTCAAGTATGAATTAATTTTTTATAATTTAATAACGTAATCAAGTAATTTTTTTCTAATATCTAATTCATATAACTTTTTTTGACTTCTATAAGGGTAAACTCTGTTAGTTAAAAAAATTAGATAATATTTTTCTTCTATATCACCCCAAAAAAAGGTTCCTGTAAATCCTGTATGACCAAAACTACTTTTTGATGCAAGTTTTGTAGGATAATATGTTGAATCTTTTTGATTGAATTCAGGTTTGTCAAAACCCAATCCACTTCTATTGTTTTTTTTAGGATAAGCTTTGGAAGTAAAGGTTTTTATAGTTGAAGAGTTTAAATATTTAATATTATTATAATTTCCTTCATTTATAATCATTTTTAAAATTTGAGCTAGTCCTTCAGAGTTACTAAAAAGTCCAGCATTACCTGATATACCATTCATTAAAGCAGCTGTTTCATCATGTACCCAACCGTGAACTAGAGTCTTTCTAAATAAACTATCTTTTTCGGTAGGTATGATCTCATTTTTTTGAAATTTTTTTAAGGGTAAAAAGGAAATTCGATTTATTTTCATGCGATTATAAAAGTGGAAATCTAAAAATTCTTCAAATGATAAACCACTTATAGATTTAACTATTTTAGGAAGAAGAACAAACCATAATCCAGAATATTTATATTCACCAAGTTTATTAATTTTACTTTTTTTAATTCTTTTAAAAATTTTTTTTGAATATTTTTTATGTATAAATAAAGAATCTGAAAGATTTGATGTAAAAAAATTATTCTTTTTATTTGAAATTGTTCTGAATTTAGGATTTCCATTTTTTCTATATATTTTGTAATGGTGATTTATATATGGAATCCAACCTGAACTATGACTTAGAACTTCTTTAAATGAAGTGCTTTTTTTATTACCTTTTTTTATTAATTGCAAATAGTTTGAAATTTTATCGTTTAAATTAATATTATACAATTCTTTTAATTTCATAAATGAGAGAGTACCAGCAAAAATTTTAGTTAAAGAAGCTAAATCAAATAAACTTTTATTATTTACTTCAATGATGGAATCATAAGTATGGTATCCATAAGATTTATTTAGAATTATTTGATCGTTTTTATAAATAAAAACTTGAGCTCCTGGGAATGCTTTTTCTAAAATACTATTGTTAATTAATGAATCAATTTTTTTTTCAAATTCATTTTTGATAGTTTTTTGAGCATAGGAGTTTAAATAAATTAATATAATTAATGGGTAAAAAATTTTTTTTAACATTAAAAATAAATTTATTCAATTTAAATTTATTTTTGATTTTAATGTAAATTTATTTAATGTTTCAGAAAAAAATTTCTTTATTTTTAGTGTTTTTATTATTAATTATTTCTTGTCAGCAAGAGAAATTTGTTCCACCAAACATAATTTTTATTCTTACTGATGATCAGGGTTATGGTGATTTAGGTGTTTATGGGGGAACTGATATTTCAACCTCAAACATTGACATGTTAGCTTTTCAAGGAGCAAGATTTACTTCATATTATGCCACTCAGCCAGTGTGCTCAGCTTCAAGAGCATCTATTCTTACAGGATGTTATTCAGATAGAATAAGTATTTATAATGCTTTTATGCCTAATTCAAAAAAAGGAATAAACAGTCAAGAAACTACACTTGCTGAAATGTTAAAAAACATAGGTTATACAACTGCAATTTATGGCAAATGGCACCTAGGTGATGCTCCTGAATTTTTTCCAACAAAACATGGTTTTGATGAATTTTATGGTATTTTATATTCAAATGATATGTGGCCATATCATCCAAAACAGGGAACAGTTTTTAATTTTGATGATTTAATATTATATGAAAATGAGAAACCCTTAAAAGTAATTAAGGACCAATCTTTTTTGACAAAGTCTTTAACAGATAGGGCTATAAATTTTATTACAAAGAATAAGGAGAGTCCCTTTTTTATATATCTTTCTCATCCTCAACCCCATGTTCCACTTTTTGCAGATAAAAAATTTATTGGCACACAAGATCGAGGAATTTATGGTGATGTTATTAATGAAATTGATTTTTCTTTTGGAAGAATTTTTGAAGTTTTAAAAAAAAACAGGTTAGATAGAAATACAATTATAATTTTTACTTCTGATAATGGACCTTGGCTTTCTTATGGCTCACATTCAGGTTCTCCTGGAATATATAGAGAGGGAAAAGGTACAAGTTGGGAGGGTGGACATAGAGTCCCTGGAATAATTTGGTTTCCGAAGTATATAAAACCTAATACAATTATTGATGCTCCAGTAATGGGAATAGATTGGTTTCCAACATTAACAGAATTTTCAAAGGGTAAACTCCCTAAATTTAAAATTGACGGAAAATCTTTGGTTCCTTTATTGACTGGTAAAACTTTAAAGTCTCCTCATGAAAATTTATTTTTTTACTATAGAGAAAATGAACTACATGCTATCAGACATAATGATTGGAAATATTATTTAAAACATTCTTATAGAAGTTTAAATGGTAAAAAAGGAAAATCTGATGGAACTCCAATAAAATATGAGATGAATTCTATAAAATCAGCCGAGTTATATAATCTGATTGAAGATCCAATAGAAAAAAATAATGTTGCTGGTTTATATCCTAATATTATAACTAAAATTGACAGAATATCTGACTCCATAAGTTTAATATTGGGGAATAGTCTCGAAAATATTAAAGGAAGTGAAGTTAGACCTATTGGATTAATTAATAATTATGAATTACAAAAATTCAAAAAATAATTTTAATTTTTTATTATTATTCATGTGTTTAAATACGATATTGTTTTCTCAGGATAATGATCTTGTTATTGATTCAATTCCTTTTGGAGCATTAATTCAATCAGAATTAGGTGGAAAAAGATCTAAGTTTTATGGTAACACAAGGTTCACTTTAAATCAGGCATATTTTTCTAACTGGATTTCAGGAGGAGAAACTTCTGTTACTGGTTTATTTGGGCTTGATTATAATTACAATTATTCAGATCGAAAAGGATTAGTTTGGGATACAAATTTTTTATTATCTATAGGAGTAACTTATATAAAAGGAAATGATTTTGCTAGAAAAACAGATGATAGGATTGAAATTAATTCGTTAATTGGAAAGCAAATAAATAAATTGTCAAGTTTTTCAGTTTTTGTAAATATTAAAACTCAACTCCAGCCAGGGTATAAACACCCTGTTGTTACTGAAGAGGAATTTAGGAGAGAAAAATTTTAAAATTTTTCTCTCCAGCAATAATTTAAGGAGGATTTGGAATTTATATAAAGAAACAACTTATTTATTTGTTAAATATGTCACCATTGGCTGCTCGATTTATTATGGTTAAATCTGATTATACAAAAAATTTAAATGAAGAAGAAAAATATTTTGGTGTACGTGTTGGTAAAAATAATAAATTCTTTTTTGGAGCTTCTATAACTGGTAATA
>CAUZKB010000024.1:0-18005 GCA_963580575.1 Bacteroidia bacterium
AAAATTTCAAAAGAACTTAATCTTGAAATTTTAAAGAAATTAAATTTAGTTAGACCTGGAGATATGATTAAGGTATTAGGAAGAGGAGAATTAAAAGCCTCAATTAAAGTTTTTGCAAATAAATTTTCAATAAGAGCTAAATCAGAAATTGAATCAGCTGGAGGAGAAGCAATAATAATTTAATTTTTCAATGAATAAATTTTTAGAAACAATATTAAATATTTTTAAAATAGTTGAATTAAGAGAAAGGATTATTCTAACACTTGGAATGTTATTGGTATATAGGATTGGTGCTCAAATTGTTTTACCTGGAATTGATCCAGTTCAGTTGTCAGAATTAGCAAACAGAACAGGAGGAGGAGGTCTTCTCGGTATTCTTAATGCTTTTACTGGTGGAGCCTTTGCAAATGCTTCAGTTTTTGCTCTTGGTATTATGCCATATATTTCTGCTTCTATTGTTGTTCAGTTAATGGGAATAGCAATTCCTTATCTTCAAAAATTACAAAAAGAAGGAGAAAGTGGAAGAAAAAGAATTAATCAAATAACTAGATGGTTAACGATTTTAATTTGTATAATACAAGCACCAGCATATTTATTTGGTTTAAGTGCGCTTGGAGTACCAGATTCGGCTTTTGTTTTAGGTCGAGGACCTTTATTTGTTTTTTCTTCAGTAGTGATTTTAGTTACAGGGACAATTTTCGCAATGTGGTTAGGAGAAAAAATTACTGATAAAGGTATTGGAAATGGAATATCACTACTTATTATGGTCGGTATTATAGCTAGTCTTCCACTTTCTTTTGCTCAAGAATTCGTTTCTAGAGTAACTGAAAATAACGGTGGCCCAATGATGATTTTAATAGAACTGGTTTTATGGATAATAATTATTTTACTCTCCGTTTTATTAGTAATGGCTGTAAGACAGATTCCAGTTCAATATGCTCGACGTTCATCAGTTGGAAATTCTAATAATAGAAGTATATACGGATCTAGACAATATATTCCATTGAAACTCAATGCTTCAGGAGTAATGCCTATAATTTTTGCCCAGGCGCTTATGTTTTTGCCTTCCTATTTAGGAAGTGCTATTGGAGGGGCTAAAGTTGGGCAATGGTTACAGGTTAGCTTTTCAGATATTTTTGGATTTTGGTATAATGTTTTATTTGCAATTTTAATTATCATTTTTACGTATTTTTACACCGCAATAACAGTTCCTACTAATAAAATGTCAGATGATTTAAAGAGAAGTGGAGGGTTTATCCCGGGAATTAGACCTGGAAATGAAACTTCAGAGTTTTTGGATAATGTTATGTCTCACATTACTTTTCCAGGGTCATTATTTTTAGCTGGAATTGCTGTTTTTCCTGCTATTGTAGTTAAATTGATGGGGATTCAACAAGGATGGGCTTTATTTTATGGAGGAACGTCTTTATTAATTATGGTGGGAGTTGCGATTGATACAATTCAACAAGTAAATTCATATCTGTTGAATAGACATTATGATGGATTAATGAAGGCAGGAAAAATAAGAAGAGCAATATAATTTTATGGCAAAGCAGGAAGCAATAGAACAAGAAGGAACTATAATTGAAGCATTATCAAATGCAATGTTTCGTGTGGAATTAGATAATGGACATATAGTAACTGCTCATATTTCAGGAAAAATGAGGATGCACTATATAAAACTTCTTCCAGGTGATAAAGTGAAGTTAGAGATGAGTCCTTATGATTTAACTAAAGCTAGAATAACTTTTAGATTTTAAATATTATAAAAAATGAAAGTAAGAGCGTCAATAAAGAAAAGAAGTGCTGATTGCAAAATTGTTCGAAGAAAAGGAACATTATACATTGTAAATAAAAAAAACCCAAGATTTAAACAAAGACAAGGATAATTATGGCTAGAATTTCGGGAGTAGATATTCCAAAACAAAAAAGAGGCGTTATTGCTCTAACATACATATTTGGTATTGGAAAGAGTAGTGCAAGTAAAATTCTTAAAAAAGCTAAAGTAAGCGAAGATAAAAAGGTGTCTGAATGGTCTGATGATGAAATTGGAAGAATTCGAGATGTGGTTGGCGCTCTTAAAATTGAGGGAGAACTAAGGGCAGAGGTTCGATTGAGTATTAAGAGATTGATGGATATTGCTTCTAATCGTGGGATTAGGCATAGAAATGGATTGCCTCTTAGAGGGCAAAGAACAAAAAATAATTCTAGAACTCGAAAGGGTAAACGTAAAACAGTTGCAAATAGGAAAAAAGTAACTAAAGCATAAATTAAATGGCTAAAACATCAAGTAAAAAAAGAAAAGTTGTAGTTGAGTCAAATGGAGAGGCCCATATAAATGCAACTTTTAATAATATAATTATTTCTCTTACAAATAATAAAGGGGAAGTAATTTCATGGTCATCTGCTGGAAAAATGGGATTTAGAGGTTCAAAAAAGAACACGCCATATGCAGCACAAACAGCGGCTGAGGATGCAGCAAAGACTGCTCAAGAAGCTGGCTTACGTAAAGTAAAAGTTTATGTTAAAGGTCCTGGTAATGGTAGAGAATCAGCCATTAGAACTTTACATAATAATGGTATTGAGGTTGGTGAAATAATTGATGTTACACCTGTACCTCATAATGGTTGTAGACCATCTAAAAGAAGAAGAGTATAGAAATAATTAATCGAAATATAATTATCGAAGGAAGTGAGACCTTAATTCATAATTTTTCGAAAAAAAAATAAAAAAATGGCAAGATATATAGGTCCTAAAACAAAAATTGCTAGAAAATTTGGTGAAGCTATTTTTGGCGATGATAAGTCTTTTGAAAAACGTAATTATCCTCCTGGTCAACATGGAAATAATCGTCGAAGAACAAAAAAGTCTGAGTATGCAATTCAGTTAATGGAAAAACAGAAGGCTAAATTTATTTATGGTGTTCTTGAAAGACAATTTAGAAATTTATTTAAAAAGGCAAGTAGAAGTAAAGGTATAACTGGTGGGGTTTTGCTTCAACTTTGTGAGTCAAGATTAGATAATACAGTTTATAGAATGGGTATATCGCGAACAAGAGCAGCTGCAAGACAATTAGTTTCACATAGACATATAACTGTAAATGGAAAAATTGTTAATATCCCTTCTTTTCTTCTTAAGGGTAGAGATGTTGTTGGTGTTAGGGAAAAATCAAAATCTTTAAATATAATATTAGAAAATATTGAATCAAGTAGCTCTATTTATGAATGGCTAAGTTGGAATAAAGAATCACTTGAAGGAACTTTTATAAATGTTCCTCAAAGAGAACAAATACCTGAAAATATAAAAGAACAGTTAATAGTAGAATTATATTCTAAATAAGAAATTAATCAAGAAATTATGGCAATATTGAATTTTCAAAAACCGGATAAAGTAATAATGATAGATTCGTCTGAATTCGAGGGCAAATTTGAGTTTCGTCCTTTGGAACCAGGCTATGGTCTTACAGTTGGCAATGCTCTAAGAAGAGTTTTACTCTCATCTCTTGAGGGATTTGCAATTACATCTATAAAAATGGATAACGTTAATCATGAGTTTTCTACTATTCCTGGAGTAGTTGAAGATGTAACAGAAATAGTTTTAAATTTTAAACAAATTAGGTTCAAACGTCAAATTTCTGAAGTTGAAGATGAAAAAGTGAATATATCTATTGGTTCTCAAGATCAATTAAAAGCATCAGATCTTCAAAAATTTATTTCAGGGTTTCAAATTTTAAATCCTGATCTTATTATTTGTAACCTTGAAAAGAATGTTCATTTTAATATGGTAATTATGATTGAAAAAGGGAGAGGTTATGTTCCTGCCGAAGAGAATAAAAATATTGATTCAGAATTAGGAGTGATTGCAATTGATTCTATTTTTACTCCGGTAAAAAATGTTAAATTTAGTATAGAAAATTATCGTGTAGAACAAAAAACAGATTATGAGAAATTAATTTTTGAAATAATTACTGATGGTTCTATTCATCCTAAAGATGCTTTAACTGAGGCGGCAAAAACTTTAATTCATCATTTTCTGTTATTTTCAGATGATAGGATTACACTTGAAGCTGATGAAATAGCTAAGTCAGATACATATGATGAAGAATCACTTCATATGAGACAACTTCTTAAAACTAGGCTGATTGACATGGATTTATCAGTCAGGGCTCTTAATTGTCTTAAAGCAGCTGAGGTTGATACTTTAGGTGATCTTGTTTCATTTAATAAGAATGATTTAATGAAGTTTAGAAATTTTGGAAGGAAATCACTTACAGAATTAGAGGAATTAGTTGTTCTTAAAGGACTAAATTTTGGGATGGATTTAACAAAATATAAGTTAGACAAGGATTAAAAATTACAATATTAAAAAAATTTAAATGAGACACGGTAAAAAATTTATGCATCTAGGGAGAAAGTCTGCTCACAGAAAATCTATGTTAGCTAATATGGCTTGTTCTCTAATTGAACATAAAAGAATAAATACAACTTTGACAAAAGCTAAAGCTTTAAAACAATTTTTTGAACCATTGGTTACAAAATCAAAGCTGGATTCTACTCACAATAGAAGAATTGTTTTTAGAAATTTGAGAAATAAGATTTCCGTTTCTGAATTGTTTAGAGAGATTTCAAAAAAAGTTGATGATCGCCCTGGAGGTTATACTCGAGTAATAAGACTTGGAAACAGACTAGGAGATAATGCTGAAATGGCTATGATTGAACTTGTTGATTATAATCAAGTTTATTCAACTGAAGATAAAACTAAGAAAAAAACAAGAAGAAGAAGTAAAAAAAATAAAGATTTAGTTATAGATAATATTAAATCTGAAGATAATCTTATAAAGAATGAAAAGGAAGAGTCTTTAAACATTTCTAATGAAGAAGCTCCAGATGCTGAAGAAGCTCCAGATACCGAAGAAAAAACAAGTAAAAATAAAGGGTCTAATAATTAAGAAGATAAACAAAAAAATAAATAAAATAAATAATTTTTTGATGATTCATTTTTTTGAAGATAATTAAAGGGATAAACTTTTTGTTTATCCTTTTTTTGATTTAATTTGTTTAAATTATTCATGAAGTACAAGTCAAGAAAAAAAGCATATATTCTCTTAGCTGATGATACAATTTTTTATGGAAAATCTATTGGTATAGAAGGTACTTCTTACGGAGAAATTTGTTTTAACACTGGTATGACGGGATATCAAGAAATATTTACTGATCCTTCATATTTTGGTCAGATAATGGTTACTACAAATGCTCATATTGGAAATTATGGTGTATTAAATGAAGAAGCCCAATCAGATATAATTTCTATTTCAGGTCTTGTTTGTAAAAATTTTAGTTTTTCATACTCGAGAGTTAAATCTAAAGATTCTTTATTTAACTATTTAAAAAAAAATAAAATAATAACTATTTCTGATGTTGATACAAGGGCATTAGTTAGTTATATAAGAGAGAATGGAGCAATGAATGTTGTAATTTCTACTGATATAGATTCAATTGATAAACAGAAGGAAAAATTAATAAATATTCCTACTATGGAAGGTTTAGATCTCGCATCAAAGGTTTCTACAAAGCAGCCATATTTTTTCGGTGATCCTAAATCGTCTTTAAAGGTTGCTGTTCTTGATCTTGGAATAAAAAAGAATATTCTAAAAAATATGGCTGATAGGGATATCTATATGAAAGTTTTTCCTTATAACACTAAGTTTGAAAGTATGGAATCATGGAATCCAACTGGCTATTTTTTGTCTAATGGACCTGGTGATCCAGAACCATTAAAAAAGGCTATTAATATTGCTAAATCAATTATTAAGAAAAATTATCCTCTTTTTGGTATTTGTTTAGGCCATCAGGTTATTGCTTTAGCCAATGGAATTTCAACTTATAAAATGTTTAATGGTCATAGAGGAATAAATCATCCAGTAAAAAATTTAATTACTACTAAAGGAGAAATAACTTCTCAAAATCATGGATTTTCAGTTGTAAAAGAAGAAGCTGAATCTCATCCAGATATTGAGATAACACATATTCATTTAAATGATGAAACTGTTGCTGGTATTAGGATGAAATCAAAGAATTGTTTTTCAGTTCAGTTTCACCCAGAAGCAGGACCTGGCCCTAATGATTCAAAATATCTTTTTGATCTTTTTTATAAAAACATGAGAAAAAAAAATAATTAATAAGTGTAAAATTTTTTAAAATGAGCAAGATAATAAAGATTCATGCTAGACAAATTTTTGATTCAAGAGGTAACCCTACTGTTGAGGTTGATGTTCAAACTGAGAAAGGTTTTATTGGAAGAGCTGCAGTTCCATCAGGTGCTTCTACTGGTGAACATGAGGCTGTAGAGTTAAGAGATGGTGGTAATTCTTTTATGGGTAAAGGTGTTTTAAAGGCAGTAAAAAACGTTAATAGAATAATAGCTCAACATATAATAGGGACTGAAGTTTCTAATCAAAAACAAATTGATCAAATTATGATTGATTTAGATGGCACTTCTAATAAGTCAAATTTAGGGGCTAATTCAATACTTGGTATTTCTTTAGCGATTGCAAAAGCAGCTGCTAATGAATCAAAAACTTCATTATTTAGATATATTGGTGGAGACAGTGTTTTTACATTACCAGTTCCAATGATAAATATTATTAATGGGGGTTCTCATTCAAACGCTCCTATAGCATTTCAAGAGTTTATGATAATTCCATTGGGAGCAAAATCTTTTTCTCATTCAATGCAAATGGGAACGGAAATTTTTCATAATTTAAAAATAGTCCTTAATAAAAGAAATCTAAGTACTTCTGTTGGAGATGAAGGTGGTTTTGCTCCAAAACTTAAAGGAACAGAAGATGCGCTAGATACAATAATTGAAGCTATTAATAAAGCGGGTTATGAATCTGGAAATGAAGTTATGATTGCTCTTGATTGTGCAAGTTCAGAATTTTATAGAGACGGGAAATACGATTATTCAATTTTTGAAGGTTCAGATGGTAAAATAAGAAGTTCTAAAGAACAAGTAGAATATTTAGAGTCATTGTGTGAAAAGTATCCAATAATTTCAATTGAGGATGGAATGGATGAAAATGATTGGAAAGGATGGAAATCTTTAACCGATAAAATTGGAGATAAAATTCAACTTGTTGGAGATGATCTTTTTGTTACAAATGTTGATAGATTAAAAAAGGGTATAGACCAAAAAATTGCAAATTCTATATTAATTAAGGTTAACCAAATAGGGACTTTGTCTGAAACTATTGCTGCTGTTGAGATGGCTCATAGAGCAGGATATTCATCGGTAATGTCTCATAGATCTGGCGAAACTGAAGATAATACAATAGCTGATTTAGCTGTAGCTCTAAATACAGGTCAAATTAAAACTGGTTCTGTATCAAGAAGTGATAGAATGTCAAAATACAATCAACTTTTAAGAATTGAAGAAATGTTAAAAGATCAGGCTTTATTTCTTGGTAAAAACGCTTTTAAATTTTAGCTCAATTAGTTTTTGTTTTTTAGTTCTTTAGGGAGTATAAATTAATTCTCCTTTCTTTTCTTCTCTTAATTTGATACTTTTACACAAGAAATTAACTTTTATGAGCAATTCTGTAAAACTTAATTATAATGGTATTACTTATGAATTTCCTTTAGTTGAAGGAAGTGAAAATGAAAAGGGCATAGATATTAAAACATTAAGAGCCAAAACTGGATTGATAACATATGATCCTGGATATAAAAACACAGGGTCTTGTATGAGTGATTTAACATATCTAAATGGAGAAGAGGGAATTTTAAGATATAGAGGTTATTCTATTGAGGAATTGTGCTCTAAAGTAAGTTTTATAGAGGTTTCATATTTATTAATTTTTGGTGAATTACCTAATGAAAATGAATTATCAAGGTTTGTTGGGGATATAAAACAAGAATCAATTGTTGATGAAGATTTAAAATCTATTTTAAAAAGTTTTCCAAAATCTGCACATCCAATGGGTGTACTTACATCACTAACTGCTGGTCTTATAGCTTTTAACCCTTCTTCAGTTGATGTTGATTCAGAGTCGGAAATGAGAGAAGCTATTATTAAGTTAATAGCTAAGTTTCCAATTCTTGCTTCATGGACTCATAGAAAAATTAAGGGATTACCATTAAATTATGCTAATACATCACTTTCTTATGTAGAGAATATTGTAAACATGATGTTTAAAAGTCCTAATGAAGAATATCAGACAAATTCAGTGGTAGTGAATGCTCTAAATAAATTATTGATTCTTCATGCAGATCATGAGCAAAATTGTTCTACATCTGCTGTTCGAATAGTTGGTTCATCTCATGCTGGTTTATTTGCATCAGTTTCTGCTGGAATTTCTGCTTTATGGGGTCCTCTTCATGGAGGAGCAAATCAAGCTGTTATAGAAATGTTAGAAGCAATTCAAAAAAATGGCGGTGATACCAAAAAATATATGTCTAAAGCAAAAGACAAAAAAGATCCTTTTCGATTAATGGGTTTTGGTCATAGGGTTTATAAAAATTTTGATCCTAGAGCTAAAATAATCAAAAAGGCGGCTGATCAAGTTCTGAAAGAACTTGGTGTTGTTGATTCTATTTTAGATATAGCAAAAAGTTTGGAGGAAGAAGCATTAAAAGATCCATATTTTGTTGACAGAAAATTATATCCTAATGTTGATTTTTATTCAGGGATAATATATAGAGCCTTGGGTATTCCTACGGAGATGTTTACAGTTATGTTTGCCCTTGGTAGGATTCCTGGATGGATTGCTCAGTGGTTAGAGATGAGAAAAAATATGGAGCCAATTGGAAGACCAAGACAAATATATATAGGTTTAAATCAGCGGTCTATTTCTAAATAAAATAATAAAATTAATATTAATAATTTTATTATTTTATTTAAGACTATTCAATAACAAAAAATGGGCATCAATAAGGATCTAAAGAAACTTGTTCAATCTTTTTTTCAATCAAATTTTTCTTTAAAAGTAGATAAATTAGAATTTCAGTCTACAAGAAAAGAATTTAAGGGTGATATAACTCTGGTTCTTTTTCCTTTAGTTCAAGTTTTAAAGATACCATTAGATGATTTAGGAGTTAAAATTGGAAATTACCTTGTAAATTTCAGTGAATATATTATTGAATTTAATTTAGTTACAGGCTTTTTAAATTTAAATATTTCGGATAAATATTTTGTTCAAGAACTATATAGAATTTATGAAATAAAAAATTATGGTTTTATTGAAAAGAAAGTTAATTCACCTTTAATAATTGTTGAATTTTCATCACCTAATACCAATAAGCCTTTACATTTAGGTCATGTGAGAAATATTCTTTTAGGTCATTCAGTTTCTAATATTTTGGAAGCGAATGGAAAAAAAGTTTTGAGAACTCAGATAATAAATGATAGAGGAATACATATTTGTAAATCAATGATTGCTTGGAAACTTTTTGCGAATAATGGGACACCTAAATCGTCTGGAATTAAAGGTGATCAGTTTGTTGGAAAGTATTATGTAAAGTATAATGAAGTCCATAATCAACAGGTTAAAGATTTGATGGATAAGGGTAAAAATAAAGAAGATGCAATAAAATCTTCACCTATTTTTATTTCAGCTCAGGAACTTCTTAGATTATGGGAATCTGGTGATAAATCTACTTATAAGCTCTGGAAAAAAATGAATGAATGGGTTTATAATGGTTTTGATAGAACTTATAATAATCTTGGAGTATTTTTTGATTCATTGTATTATGAAAGTGATACTTACTTATTAGGGAAGAAAATAATTGAAGAGGGATTCTCTAAAGATCTCTTTTTCAAAAAAGAAGATGGTTCAATTTGGGTTGATTTGACTAAAGAAGGGTTAGATGAGAAGTTATTACTTAGATCTGATGGTACATCGGTTTATATAACTCAGGATTTGGGGACAGCATCAAAAAGGGTAGAAGATATTCCTGAATTAGATGGAATGGTTTACACTGTAGGTAATGAACAGGATTATCATTTTAAAGTGTTATTTCTTATACTAAATAAACTTGGTTATAAATGGTCTGATTCTCTTTTTCATCTTAGTTATGGAATGGTTGATCTACCTGATGGTAAAATGAAAAGTAGAGAAGGGAATGTTATAGATGCAGATCAATTAATTCATGAAATGGAATCTACTGCAAAAAAAGTATCTGAGTCAATAGGAAAGATTGAGGGTATGATAAAAAAAGAACAGTCCTCTTTATTTAAAACTATAGGAATGGGAGCATTAAAATATCATATTTTAAAAGTTGATCCTAAAAAAAGAATTTTATTTAATCCTGAAGATTCAGTAGATTTTAATGGTAATACTGGTCCATTTATTCAATATACATATGCTAGAATAAAGTCTCTTTTAAGAAAATTTGAGAATTCTAATATAGAAATTAAGGATTTAGATAATATTGATTATAGAGAAAAAAGTATAATTAAGCATTTATTGTTATATCCAGATATAATTAATCAAGCTGGAAAGACTTACAGTCCAGCATTAATTGCAAATTATGTTTATGATTTAGTTAAATTTTTTAATGCATTTTACCAAAATGTATCTATTTCAGGGACTAAAGATAGTTCTTTAAAGAAGTTTCGTATTAAATTATCTAAAAAGGTTGCTGATGTTATTTTTTCAGGATGTTTACTTTTAGGTATAGATGTTCCCGATAATATGTAAAAAAAATCACTCTTATTGTTAAGAGTGATTTTTTTAACTTTAAAAGTGATTTAAATTAATTATTTAGAGTCATAAGCTAGTTTATAAATAACTAAACCAAATCCAATTTTATTTGTAGTATCAAACGTTATAAATTTCTACCATGTTTAACACATCAAAAATTTTACTTTAATCATAACCATTTGACTGATTTTTCAAATTAACTTGTTTTAATTGGAAGAGATGGGTTTTTTATCCAGCTAACCAAAGTACTCAAAAGGCCATAAAGGAAATTGTAAAGAGCTAGAGAAACATATAATTTTGCTAAAACAATTGCTACTTGAACATATTCCCATCCAACAGCCACAATCCCTCCAACATTATAACCAGTAGCATCAGAACCACTAACGTCCAAAGCATTAAATTCATTTAAAACTCCTCCTACAAAATCTAAGCGAAGCATTGATAAAAATTCAGCAGTTGCACTAATGGGTAGACTAACAGAATATGCTATTCCAGCGAAAAATTCAGGAGCAATAGCAATATTTGGGTCTGAGCCTAATAACAGCCAGCCTAATGTAGCGCAAAACGCTCCAAATAAAGCGACCAAAGCTCCAGCATGTCCTGCCAGTTTGATGTTAGCTACAACAAGATCTCTAAAAATGAAATCTACGATTCCGCTTTTGGACTCAGTTAAACTATCTCCAGCTGATCTTACAGTTTGAGCAATTGGAAATGCTGCATATATTAAAATAAGCATACAAACAACAGCTGTCGCTTTACCAAGGCCTTCGGCCGAGTTAACAGCATCTATTCCACCAGTAATTGCAGCAATTAGTATTCCAACAAGAACAACTAAAGCGCCAACTTTGTAAAAAGTTCCTGCCCAGCTTCCAAAGGAACCTTCTGAACCTTCCATTATATTATTAAAACTGTTTTTCGGAAGTTTTTGATTCACCATTTGAGGTAAATCCAAAATTTGATTTAAAATTTTTTCCATAATTATAATTATTGTTTTGTTTGTTTAAATTTAGCAAAAAAAGAAGGGAGGCAAAATAATATTCTGATTATTTTAACATAAAGTTTATAATTATCTCATTATCAGTGCTAAAGTGTTATCAATTTAACATATTTCTATTTATTTTAGCATTACTTTTCTCAATTTTATTTTTTCATTATAGCTGCGATAACTTTTTCTCATGTTATAGTTATATCTTATATATTTCAAACAATTAAAAATAATTGAGGTCAATCATTTTTCAATTATTATTTTTGCTTAAATAAATTTTTTATATCTGTGTAATCATGTTTGATAGTTTAAGCAGCAAATTAGAAAAAGCATTTCAGGTCCTTAAAGGACATGGAAAAATAACGGAAATAAATGTTGCAGAAACTTTGAAAGAGGTTAGAAGAGCTCTTTTGGATGCAGATGTTAATTATAAAATAGCTAAGGATTTTACTCTTAAAGTTAAAGATAAAGCAATTGGGATGAAAGTTTTAACTAGCTTAAAACCTAGTCAGTTGTTAATAAAAATTGTAAAGAATGAATTAACAGATTTAATGGGTTCTGAAGTTTCTGAAATAAATATTAAAGATAAACCTTCAATTATTTTAATGTCTGGTCTTCAGGGTTCAGGAAAGACAACTTTTAGTGGAAAATTAGCATTGTATTTAAAAAAGAAATTTTCAAAAAAACCTTTGTTAGTAGCTTGTGATGTTTATAGACCTGCAGCTATTGATCAACTTGGTGTTGTGGCTAAACAAGTTGATGTGCCTATTTTTTCTGATGTTGATGAGAAAAATCCAGTTAATATAGCTTTAAGTAGTCTAAATTTTGCAAAAAAAGAAGGTTGTGATACAGTCATTATTGATACAGCTGGAAGATTAGCTGTTGATAATATTCTTATGAAAGAAATTGAAAATATACATGCAGCTGTTAAGCCTTCAGAAACTCTTTTTGTAGTGGATTCAATGTCTGGTCAAGATGCAGTTAATACTGCTAAAGCTTTTAATGATATATTGAATTTTGATGGAGTAGTATTAACTAAATTAGACGGTGATTCAAGAGGAGGTGCAGCATTATCAATAAAAACTGTTGTTAATAAGCCAATAAAATTTATTGGTACTGGAGAAAAAATGAATGCACTTGATGTTTTCTATCCGGATAGAATGGCTGATCGAATTTTAGGAATGGGAGATGTTGTTTCATTGGTAGAAAGAGCTCAGGAACAATTTGATTTAGAACAAGCAAAAAAAATAAATAAAAAAATTGCAAAAAATAAATTTGGATTTGACGATTTTTTATCTCAAATACAACAGGTTAAAAAAATGGGAGATATGAAAGATTTAGTTAAAATGATACCTGGTTTAGGAAATAAAATAAAAGATGTTGACATTGATGAAAGTGCCTTTAAAAATATAGAGGTAGTGATAAGTTCAATGACTACAAAAGAAAGACAAAATCCTTATATTTTAGATCATAGTCGTAAGACAAGAATTGCTAAAGGTTCGGGAAGAGGAATGGATGAAGTAAATCAACTAATTAAGCAGTTTAATCAGATGAATAAAATGATGAAGATGATGCAGGGTGGAAAAAGTCAACAATTGATGCAAATGTTTCAGGGAATGAAATGATTTTTGATATGATATTAGATGGAAAGAAAATAGCACAAGACATTAAAAATGAGATAAAGGCTTTAGTTTCTCAAAGAATTTCTGAAAGAAAAAAAAGACCACATTTGGCGGCAATAATAGTTGGAAATGATGGTGCCAGTTTAACATATGTCTCAAATAAAGTTAAGGCTTGCAATTATGTTGGTTTTAAATCAACACTAATTCGTTTAGAGGATTCGATAACTGAAAAATTATTGTTGGACCAGATTAATGTTTTAAATAGAGATAATTCAATTGATGGGTTTATTGTTCAAATTCCCCTGCCAAAAAGAATTAATGAGCAAAAAGTTTTGTTGGCTATAGATCCAAAAAAAGATGTTGATGGTTTTCATCCAACAAATTTTGGACAAATGACTTTAGATATGGAGTCTTTTATTCCTGCAACTCCATATGGAATTATTGAACTTCTTAATCGATATGATATTAAGACCTCAGGTAAAAATTGTGTGGTGATTGGAAGAAGTAATATTGTAGGAAGGCCTATAAGTATATTATTGAGTCAGAAATCTAGAAGAGGTAATGCAACAGTAACTTTGACACATAGCAGAACAAAAAAATTAGAATCATTTACTAAGGATGCTGATATTATTATTTCTGCACTGGGAATTCCAGAGTTTTTAAAATCTGATATGGTAAAAGATGGAGTTGTAGTAATTGATGTTGGAATAACAAGAGTTGTTGATAAGTCTAAACCTAAGGGCTATAAAATCAAAGGGGATGTTGATTATTTAAATGTTTCAAAAAAAGCTAGTGCTATTACTCCTGTTCCTGGAGGTGTTGGTCCAATGACTATTTCGATGCTATTAAAAAATACTTTATTAGCTTGTCAAAGAAAAGATTAGATTTTTACAATAAAAAATCTGGAAATTTTATTATTTATTTTTCAAATAACTGACTCATATTTTTAAAAGATTTAAATTCTAGAGCATTTCCTGAAGGATCATAAAAAAACATTGTTCTTTGTTCTCCAGGAAGGTTTTTGAATCTATCATATGGTTCTATTACAAATTTAATTTTTTTAGCCTTTAATTTTTTTTCAAAATCTAAAAAGTTTTGCCAAGATAATACAACACCAAAATGAGGGACAGGCACAGATTTTCCATCAACTTTATTGTGATGTAACGTTCTTTTATTTGAATCAAAATGAAGGACTAGTTGATGTCCAAAAAAATCGTAATCTGCCCATATTTCAGTTGATCTACCTGTTGAGCATTCAAGTATATTTTCATAAAATTCTTTACAAACTTCAAGATTATTTACAGGTATGGCAAGATGAAATGGTTGGATTTTTTTCATTTTAAAAATATTTTGTAATATATAATTTTTAAAAGATAAAGTATTTTCATAATAAATTATCTTTGAAAGGTGAGAAAAAAAAATGATTTAAATTTACTTGAAAAAGGTTATGAGTTACCTTTGGTAGAGTCATTTTATACACTTCAGGGAGAAGGATTTCATAAAGGTGGAGCAGCTTTCTTTATAAGAATTGGAGGATGCAATGTTGGTTGTCATTGGTGCGACGTTAAAGAGAGTTGGAATCATGAAATTCACCCATCAACAGATATAAACAAAATTGTTGATCAAGCAATAAAATATTCTAAAGTTGTAGTTGTTACTGGAGGAGAACCATTAATGTGGCCTATGGGTCCATTAACTAAAAAATTAAATAAAGTTGGAATTTCTACTCATATTGAGACTTCTGGGGCTTATCCTTTATCAGGAAATTGGGATTGGTTTTGTCTATCTCCAAAAAAAACTAAATTACCATTTAAAGAATGTTATGAATCTGCTGATGAATTAAAGGTAATTATTTTTAATAAAAGTGATTTTGATTTTGCTGAATCACAATTAAAAAAAGTAAGTAAAGAATGTAAGCTTTTTTTGCAGCCAGAGTGGAGTGCTAGAGAGAAAGTAATGCCTCTAATGGTTGATTTTGTTTTGAAAAACACAAAATGGAAAATTTCTCTTCAAACCCATAAATATTTAAATATACCTTAGAAATAAATTGAATTAAGGATATATTAAATATTTTTTTCTTATTATTTTAAATTCTTTTAGGTTTTCTTTCCATGTTCTTCTAATTTTTAAGGGAGTCCAGCCGGCAATAATTTGATCTTTTAACGAAGAATCTCCTGAAATTCTATCAAATTCCTTTAAAAAAAATTTTTCTTTGTCTGGATATTTTGTGTAAGAATCTATAAGCCATTCAAGAGAAATTTTATTTATTTTTTTAATGTTTCTTAGATCTTTACCATAGCATAAAATCTCTTTATGTTTGGGGTTTTTAGAGCCGAAATTAGGTTCTGGTATAAATCTAAATTTAGATTCAGGAAATTTAGGATTGCCATATATTTGGAACTGCATTTCTGTTCCTCTACCAACACTAATTACTGTTGGTTCTAATAGACATAAACTTGGATAAAGTTCTATTGCTTTTTGGTTTGGCAGATTTGGTGATGGTCTAAATGGAATTAGAAAATTTGTTTTGTGAGTATAGTTTTTTAATGGTATTATTTTTAAGGTGCATTTAATGGAATTTTTTAACCAACCCTCACCATTAATCATTTTCGCATATTCTCCGATTGTCATACCATAAACAATTGGAACTTCATGCATTCCAACAAAGCTTTTATTAATTGGATTCAAAACAGGACCATCAATATAATGTGAATTCGGATTGGGTCGATCAAGAACAATTAATGGAATTTTGTTTTCAGCACAGGCTTCCATAACATAATGTAATGTTGAAATGTATGTGTAAAATCTAACACCAACATCTTGAAGGTCAAAAACTAATATTTCAATATTATTTAAATCCTCAGGTTTGGGTTTTCTATTTTTTCCATATAGTGAAATAATTTTAATTTCAGTTTTCTTGTCAATTTGATCTAAGATTTTTTCTCCTGCATCTTGATTTCCTCTAAAGCCATGTTCAGGAGCAAAAACCTTATTGATTTTTATACCTAATGAAATTAGACTATCAACTAAGTGAATATAATTAGAGTCTCTTCTAATTTGACTTCCATGATTTGCAATTATGCCTACATTTTTATTTTTTATATGATTTAAATATTCCTTGGTGTTTTCTGCACCAGTTTTCACAGTACTTTGACTTAAACAGATATAATAGATATTAGAGATAAGCAAAAGAAAAAATGTATTTTTGAAGTTGTAGTAATTATTTTTAATTGAATTTATCATTATTTTTTGCTCGTAGAATGCAATATAAGGAACCTCATAGAAGGAGTGTTTCAAATCGCATAATAAATATAGCAATTATAGCAATTTCAATTGGTATAGCCATTATAATTATTGCTGTGTCTACTGGAAAAGGTCTTCAAGGAAAAATTAGATCTAAAACAGTTGCATTCAATGGTCATATTACTGTTACACCCTTTGAAAATAATGAGTCTCAAATATCAATTTTACCTTTTGAAAATAATCTAGAAATAAAGTCATTAATTAATAAAAATAAGGGAGTTAATAAAATAAATCCAATTGCTTTTGGAGCAGCAATTCTTAAAAATAATAATGATTTTGATGGCGTTTTATTTAAGGGAGTTGATTTTGATTATAATTGGGAAGTAATCAAAGAATTTTTAATAAAGGGAAATTTTCCTGACATTAATAATACCGAGATAAGTAATGAAATTATTTTATCTAAATTAATAGCAAATAGATTATCGCTTAAATTGGGCCAAACTATTGATTTATATTTTCAAAATTCAGTAAATCAAAATATACCAAATAGAGGGAGATTTAAAATTGTTGGTTTATTTTATTCAGGATTTCCAGAAATTGACAATAATATAATTTATGGTGATATTAGGCAAATTAGAAGAATCAAAAAATGGAGCGAAAATAAAATTGGTGCATATGAGATATTTGTTGACAATATTTTTCATGCAGAAGAAATTTCAAAAAAAATTTATTATGAATTGCCTCCTAACTTGGATAGTTTTTCAATAACAAAAAAATATAAAAGTATTTTCCAGTGGATTGCTCTTTTTGATTTCAATATTTTAATAATATTAATTGTTGTTATAATAGTTGCTCTAATAAATTTATCTACAGCTTTGTTAATTTTAATTTTTGAGAGATCGAAAATGATATCTGTTTTAAAAACAATGGGTGCAAAAAATCAAACAATAAAAAAAATATTTTTATGGAATGGTTTAGTAATCCTTTTAAGAGGATTATTGATTGGAAATTTTATTGGGATTATATTTTATTTTATTCAGAAAAGATATGGTTTGATAAAGCTTGATCCTCAAATTTATTTTGTGGAAGAAGTACCTGTAATACTTGATTTTATGGACGTTTTATTTGTGAATATTTTATTTGTTTTTACCTGTACTTTTTTATTATGGATTCCTTTGAATATAATTTTAAAAATTTCACCATCTAGATTTTTGAGATTTAGATAAAAAAATAGCTTGATAATTATTTAAAGTTATTTTTCCCCAAAATGTAGATTTTAGTATAATTGACAAATTTGAAAAAGTTGCAGATAAAGATGCTGCAATTTATACAAGAAAACTTGCCAGAGAGGAAGGTATTTTTGCTGGTAATTCTTCTGGTGCTCAATAAAAGGAGTTCTTCAATTAAAAAATGAATTAAAAAAGGATGATGTAGTTTTACTTCACGATTCAGGAAG
>CAUZKB010000025.1:0-17535 GCA_963580575.1 Bacteroidia bacterium
CAATCAAAAAACATCTCATCAATTAAAGAAGAAGTATGGAGAAAAGATAATTTGCAAAATAGAATAACTCATTCACTAGTAAAAGGTATTGATAAATATATTCTAGAAGACACTGAAGAAGCTAGAATTAACGAAAAAAGGGCGTTAAATGTTATTGAAAAGTTTCTTATGAATGGGATGAATGTTGTTGGCGATCTTTTTAGTGAAGGAAAAATGTTTCTACCTCAAGTAATTAAATCAGCTAGAGTAATGAAAAAAGCAGTTGCTCATCTAATTCCCTTTATTGAAGCTGAAAAAGATTCCTTAAAAAGGTCTGCTGGAAAAATATTAATGGCAACTGTAAAAGGAGATGTTCATGATATAGGTAAAAATATCGTTGGAGTAGTTCTTGGATGTAATAATTTTGAAATAATAGATCTTGGAGTTATGGTGCCCCCTGAAAAAATTATTGATACAGCCATAAAAAAAAATGTAGATATTATAGGATTAAGTGGATTGATAACTCCATCGCTAGATGAAATGGTTTTTTTAGCAAAAGAACTCGAGAAAAGAAAGATTAAGATTCCCGTTTTAATCGGAGGTGCAACAACATCAAAAACTCATACAGCTGTGAAAATAGAACCAGAATATAGTGGATGTGTTATTCATGTTAATGATGCTTCAAGAGCAGTTCCTGTGGTATCAAATTTATTAAATCAAAATAAGGCTGATTTCGAAAAAGAAATAAAAGATGAATATCAAAATATTAGAGAAAATTTTTTTAAAAGAAAAATTGAAAAAAGATTTATTTCTATAATTAATGCTAGAAAAAATAAATATAAAATTGATTGGAAAAAAGTCAAAATAAATAAGCCTTCAAAATTAGGAATTAACACAATAAAAATTAAAGATCTTAATATCTTAAAAAAATATATTGACTGGACTCAATTTTTTAGATCATGGAATTTACACGGAATTTATCCTGATATTTTTAATAATGAAATAAACGGAAAAGAAGCTAAACAATTATTTCAAGATGCAAATATTGTTCTTGATAAAATCATTAATGAGAAACTATTTGAAGCAAGAGGTGTTTATGGATTATTTCCAGCAAATTCAATAAATGATGATGATATAGAAGTTTATAAAAATGATGAAAGAATTAAAGTTTTAGATAAATTTATTACTCTTAGACAACAATCTAAAAAACGAGATGGTATCCCTAACCTTGCTCTCTCAGACTTTATAGCTCCAAAAGATATTAATATTAAAGATTATATTGGATTATTTTGTGTTTCAAGTGGTTTTGGTTGCGATGAATTATGTAAAATCTATGAAAATAATAATGATGACTATAATAGTATAATAACTAAGGCAATTGCTGATAGACTAGTTGAAGCTTTTGCTGAATATTTACATAAACTGATAAGAAGAGAATATTGGGGATATGATAAAAATGAGAAAATCACAAATGAAGATTTAATCAAAGAAAACTACCGAGGAATAAGACCTGCTCCAGGTTATCCAGCATGTCCTGATCATTTAGAAAAGAAAACTATTTGGAAAATATTAGATGTAGAAGAAAAAATCGGAGTAAAGCTCACTGAAAATTTAGCTATGTGGCCAGCAGCATCAATATCTGGATACTATTTTGCTAATAATGAATCTAAATATTTTGGTCTTGGCAAAATTGATAATGACCAAGTTGAAGATTATGCCTCCAGAAGAAATGTTGACTTAAAAGCGGCCAAGAAATGGTTAAATCCAAATATAAACGATGTTTAACAACTAATTCTTAATGATTGAAATTCTTGTAATATCATTACTTGCATTGTTTATTTCAATTCTAACTTTTTTTTCAGGCTTTGGATTAGGAACTTTATTAACTCCCATTTTATTAATCTTTTTCCCAACTGAATTTGCAATAACTGCAACTGGAATAGTTCATCTTGTAAATAATATATTCAAATGGCTTTTAATAAGAAAAAACATCAATTGGTCAACTGTTATAAACTTTGGAATACCGGCTATTTTTGCTGCTTTTATAGGTGCATATTTATTATTTTTTTTTAAAGATTTAAATCTTAACTATAATTACTCCTTATTTGACCATATTATTGAACAAGATTTTTTAAAATTCTTAATATCAATTTTCTTATTAATTTTTGCATCAATTGAATTAATCCCTCAAACAAAAAATCTTGAATTCAAAAAAAAATGGTTACCATTAGGAGGGTTTTTAAGTGGATTTTTTGGAGGTTTAACTGGTATCCAAGGAGCGTTAAGAAGTGCTTTTTTGATTAAAACTAATTTGTCAAAGAAATCATTTATAGCTACCGCTGTAACTATTTCTGCTTTAGTAGATTTTACAAGAATAGGAGTTTATTTTTCTAATATTGATTTAATCAAAATTTCAGATCAAAATTATTTATTAATTTTTTGTTGTATGGGAGCGATATTGGGAAGTTTAATTGGAAATTTTTTATTAAAAAAAATTACAATAGATTTTATTCAAAAACTAGTAAATATTTGTTTAGTTATCTTAGCGCTAAGCTTAGCTTTTGGAATTATATAAACAAAACAAATATTTATATGTTAGAATGGCATAAAGAGATAGTTAAACAGTTTCAAAAAAGTTTCGGTATATCCGATTATGGTTTACTTTGGATATTCTTTATGGAAGGTTTTATTATCGGAGGCTTAATTATATATCTTATCAAATAACATAAAGAAAAACTTATACAATTATTTGCTCTTCTTTTTTCTAGGTCGTCTAACTCCGTATGATTTATTTACAATTTTTCCTCTTTTAGTTTTTTTATCTCCTTTTCCCATAATATTATATGAGAATAAATTTACAAAATCTAATTAATTAAGTTTTATTAAAATATTTTATATTTTTAACCCTACATGGAAAAACTTAAAAAGTATTTCATAACAATTCAAATAGGAATTATTCTTTTTTCTTCTATTCACAAAATTCTTGGACAACAAGAAAATAATTATTTTGAAGGTCCCAAGTTCGAAATAGTCTACAAGAGTCTTGAAAAATTTGGACTAGGGGATTTAAAAGGAACACTTAAAGATATTGAAAAAGGCATACAAAAATTTCCCAATGATCCAAATTTATTTAGTGCTAGAGGAATGATAAAAAAAATTTAGAAGACTCTTTAGGATCAATAATTGATTTTGAATATGCAAAAAAAATATCTGGAGTTGATTATAATAGATCTGGTTGGTTTTATCCGAATGTTAAGTTATCAACTCGGATACTTTAAGTTATCCTATTGAAATTGAACTTGAACTAATTTTTAATGACATATATGATTTTGAAACAAAAAACAATCAATTTTTTGCAAAATTTGACTATGCAGCATATTCAAAATATGATGCTATTTACAAAACTTTTTACGGTAAAGAATCTGATATTACAGATTTAAGAAAAATAATTAAACTTGATTATATATCATCTGATCAAACTAAAATTAGTGATTTAGAATTAGATTTTTTCTTTCCCCTTCAAGGAGGAGCACAATATTCATCAAGCGTTGAAAATAGTTTTTATCATAATTGGGATTTAAGAAACTATCCTTTCGATAAACAAAAAATTATAATAAGATTTCTAGCTGAAGAAGATTCTTCTATAATCAGTTTGAATGAATCAAAAAAATACCCAGCTAGTTTTAATAAAGAAATGATTGGTCTAAAAGATGGTTATAAAATAGATGAAATTAATTTTTTTAAATCTTATCAATCTACTGGTGTTTTTAATTCTTTCTCTCCAAAAAAAACTGAAAGGGTTCTTGTTTCTCCTATAGGTAATTTTGAAATAATAATTTCTAGAGAAGGTTCATGGCTATTTGTAAAACTATTTTTAGGTTCAATTCTCTCTTTTATAATTTCATGGATTGTTTTCCTTATTCCAAGCAAAGAATTTGAATCTAGAATAAGCCTAACAGTTGGAGCTATTTTTGGTGCAATAGGAAATAGATATTTTGTTGAATCTACAATTCCAAGTGTTCAAATACTTACCAAAGCAGATATGATTAATAATATGATATTACTTTTATTAATAGTTAATGTCTTAATTGTTATCATTCAAAACAATGAAAAAATCAATTTCGGATTATTAGAAAAAAATAAAATTGCTATGATCTTCTCAGGATTCACTTTTATAATTCTAAATACCTTAATTATTATTTGGTAATCCAAAATAAAAAAATTTATTTTTGAACACTTATTAACTATAAATTAATTTAAAATGAAAAACTTAATAACTACTTTAATTTTATCAATAACATTTTTTTCATGTAATAACCCTATAGATCTGTCTCCATGGTCTGGAACAATAAATCAAAATGATGAAAAGACAAAAATTGTTTAAAAACTCGCAAAGGGTTATGAAACTGGAACTTTCGAGATTGCAAAGGAATATTTTACTGAAGATGGTATACATACAGTAAATGATACAAAATATACAACTAATGAAATTATCCAAGGATATAATTTTCATTCAGAATTATTTAACGACATCAAGCATATTAATCCAATAGTTACTACTATGAAATATAATAACAACCGAGTTTTTACAAATCAATGGGCAGGATGGTCTGCAACTTCTAAAATTACTGGAGAAAAACATGAATTAAAATTCTACTGTGCTTGGCAATGGAATGGGGATAAAATTGTAGGAACTGAATGTTTTTTTGATACAGCAATAATTGAAAAAGAAATGGCCTTGTACCAAGAAAAAACAAATGCTGAATAATATTTATTTTTACAAAAAAAGTCCTTATAGTAAGGGTTTTTTTATTTATATTTAAGATAAAATTTAATCTATGAGTTCAAGAAGAAAATTTCTAAAAAAATCAATTATTATACCCTCAATAATGATTTTACCAAGACATGTTTTAGGAGGAAAAGGTTATACCTCTCCCAGTGATAAACTAAATATTGCAGGAGTTGGAATAAGAGAATGGGGAATGGGTTCTCGAAATTTAGCCAACTGCGAAACTGAAAATATAGTTGCTCTTTGCGATGTTGACCATAATCTCTCTTCCGCTACTTTTAATAAATATCCTAAAGCTAAAACTTATAAAGATTTTAGAGTGATGCTTGAAAATCAAAAAAATATTGATGCTGTAATTACAGCAACACCAGATCATAATCATGCAATGATTTCAATGATGGCAATTAAACTTGGTAAACACGTCTTTTGTCAAAAACCTTTAACTCACACTGTTTATGAAGCAAGACTTATTACAGAAACGGCTAAAAAATACAAAGTTCAGACTCAAATGGGTAACCAAGGAAGATCCTCAGATGAGATTAGAAAACTAAAAGAATGGATAGATGATGGAGCCATTGGTTCTGTTAGAGAAGTTTATGCTTGGACTGATCGACCCATTGGAGGAAATGCTTGGGACACTTTTGCTGTAAAAGCTAAATCTAAAGATAAACCACCTATTCCAAAAGGACTAGATTGGAATTTATGGTTGGGTCCAGCAAAGTATAGAGACTATCACCCAGATTATCATCCTCTTTCATGGAGGGCATGGATTGATTTTGGAACAGGTTCTATGGGAGATATGGGATGTCATATAATTGATCCTTCTTTTTATGCACTTGAACTTGGTGCTCCAACTGAAATTCAAGCAACATCTACTCATTGGATTCCAGAAATAGAATCTCAAACTTACCCCTCTGCTTCTATTGTTAGAATGAAATTTCCCAAAAGAGGAAAACATCCAGAATTGAAATTAACATGGTCCGATGGAAGAATTCTTCCTCCAATTCCTGAAGAATTTAAAAATGATGAAAAATTTACCCTAAGTGGAGCAATGATAATTGGTGATAAAGGAAAAATTATTCATGATTCACATGGAGCTAGTGACTTAAAATTAATTCCTGAAGAAAAAATGTTATCATATAAACAACCATCCAAAACAATTCAAAGAGTAAATGGTGACTGGAGAAGAGGAGGACATGAACAAGACTGGATAAGAGCATGTAAAGAAGGAGTTACTGGTACCCCAGCAAGTTCATCCTTTGAATATGGGGGCCCATTAACAGAAATGGCTTTACTTGGAATGATTGCAATACGTCTAAAGGATCAAAGATTAATATGGGATTCAAAAAAATTCAAGTTTACAAATAATGAAATGGCTAATGAGCTTTTACATAAAGAATACCGTGATGGTTGGACTCTTTAAATAAAAATGAAATTCACAAAAACTTTTTTTAGATTTTCTATTATAATAATTTTCTTTCAAACTTTTTTTCTAAAATCTCAAATTCCATTACCTGAACATCCTAGACCAGATTTTAAAAGACAAATGTGGAAAAATCTTAATGGTAATTGGGCTTTTAAATTTGATCCAAACGATATCGGTATAAAAAAAGAATGGCAAAAAGAAGGAAAAACCAAATTCGATCAAAAAATATTAGTTCCTTTTCCATGGGGGTCTAAACTATCAGGGGTAGAAGATAAAGCTAATATAGCCTGGTATAAAAAAAAAATTAAGGTTTTAAATGATTGGAAGGGGAAAAAAACATTTATAACTATTGGTGCTTCTGATTGGGAAACTTCTGTTTGGCTTGATGGAATTTTTTTAGGAAAGCATCAAGGTGGATATGTTCCTTTTTCTTTCGACTTAACTCCTTATTTAAAATATAGCAAATATCAAAATCTAGTTTTAAGAGTTGATGATGATGCTGGTGATCCTAATAAATTTAAACGCGGATATGCTTTATATGGTAAACAAGGTTATGGGAATGCAAGAGGTATTTGGCAAACAGTTTATCTAGAAGCAAGAGGTGAGATTTTTTTAGATGCTGTTCATTTCACACCTGATATTGATAATAAAAAAGTAAACGTGACTACATACTTAAAAAACTATGCTAAAAAAGAATTGCCTTTAACAGTGAAAATTAAAACTGAAAAGGGTTTTATTGAGCACAATATAACATTAAAACCAAGTCAATTAAAAAGAAATTTTGATATAAAAATTCCCAAAATGAGACTATGGAGCCTTGAAGATCCATATCTATATGAGGTTGAAATTAAACTTGAAGACGATATAGTTGAATCTTATTTTGGAATGCGTAAAATTTCTACTGTTAATTTACCTGGAACCAAATATCCATATGTTGCTTTGAATAATAAACCTATATATCTTCAGTTAGCTTTAGATCAATCTTACCATCCTGATGGATACTATACATTCCCTAGTGATAACTTTCTTAAAGAAGAGATTTTAAGAAGCAAATCAATTGGGTTAAATGGAATTAGAGTACATGTAAAAGTTGAAGTCCCAAGAAAATTATATTGGGCTGATAAATTAGGGCTTTTAGTTGTTGAAGATTTACCAAATTCCTGGGGTGATCCAGACAAATTTATGAGAAAAGAATCTGAATATACCCTAAAACAAATGATAAAAAGGGATTATAATCATCCTTCTATTTTTTCATGGGTAATTTTTAATGAACAATGGGGCCTTTCAACAAAAAATGATCTAGAAGATAATAAAGACAATCCAAATGAAATTCTTCCTGAAACATATAATTGGGCAACATCTATGTATTACCTGGCAAAATCTATGGATAAGTCAAGACTAATTGAAGATAATTCAACTTGCTGTGGTGGTCTTCATACAGCTACTGATATAAATTCATGGCATGTATACCTTCCTGGTTATGAGTGGGAAAACTATTTACAAGATCAAACTGAAAAAAACTATAAAGGGGGTTCTCACCTTTATTATAATGGATTTAAACAAGAAGATCAACCTTTTGTTAACTCTGAATGTGGAAATGTTTGGGGTTATAAAGGAAGCACTGGTGATGTAGATTGGAGCTATGATTATCATAGGATGATTAATAGTTTTAGAAAATTTCCTGAAGTAGCTGGTTGGTTATATACCGAGCATCATGATGTTATAAACGAATGGAATGGGTATTGGAGATTTGATAGGTCTGAAAAAGAAACTGGTTTAAATGAAATTTTGGAAGGAATGACTCTAAATGATTTTCATTCCCCTGTATATTTATCTACCGGTGTTGAAATATGTAAAACCGTTAAAGGTGGAGAAAAAATTAATGTGCCTTTATTTATTTCTTCAATGACAAATAAAAATTATGGAGATGAAATAATTGTTGAATATGAATTATCCTATACAAATTATATATCTGAAGAGAAATTAATTAAATCCGATAATTTTAAAATAAAATATAATCCATGGATACAAAAATTCATAAAACCTCTTGAATTAATAATGCCAAATTTTAGTGGTCTTGCCAAACTAATTTTAAGGGTAAAAACTTTAGACAACAAAATATTACATAGAAATTTTATGCATTTTCAAGTTAATTCAAATAAAAAATTAAAAGATATAGAAGTTATTAGTTTGCCTGTTAAAGAAATTTCAAATTCAAATTGGAGTAAAAAAACATGGGAAGTTTTAAAAGGGAAAAAAATAAATGGAACTGGAAGTGGTTTTTTTGAATATAAATTTAAAATTCCCCATGATTATAAAAACTTAAATCCTAAAGAAGCTTATTTTATAATTGAAGCTTCAGCAAAAAAACTCTTTGATAAAGATAAAAAAGGAAAAAATTATATAGACACTGGAATGGACTGGATGAAAGGTTCCAAAGTAAGCCCAAGTAAAAACCCAAATTCATATCCAATGACTGACGAAACATTTTTTCCGTCAAAAATTAAAATATCTATTAATGGTGATTTTAAAAAATCACTAACTCTTCCTGATGACCCTGCTGATCATAGAGGAGTTTTGTCTTGGCACAATCAAATAAAATCATCCGCAAAATCCACTGATGATAATTGGTGGGAAAAACAACCTGAATTACATGAGGCAGGATCTTATGGTTATTTAATAAAAATACCAATTAGTGAAAATGATTTAATTATCTCAACAAAAAAAGGTAGTCTAAATATTCGACTTCAGACTGAAGGTGAGGGTGGAATAGCCCTTTATGGTAAATCATTTGGTAGATATCCAATAAACCCTAGTTTAATCTTAAAAAAATAAATATGTTAAACAATTCTATAAAATATCTAAAACTATTAATTATATCAATAATTCTTATTTCTTGTAATTCAGAAAAATCCTCTAATCTTAAATTAATGGATATTTTCTCTAACGGTATGGTCCTTCAACAAAAATCAAAAATAAAAATATGGGGGATTTCAGGTCCTAACATTGAAATAAATGTTGAAGGTTCTTGGGGAAAGAAATCAATAACTAAATCTGATTCTAATGGAAATTGGATAGTTGAATTAGATACCCCAGAGGCTGGAGGACCTTATCTATTAAAAATTAATAATGGAATTATAACAAAAGAAATTTCAGATGTATTAATTGGAGAGGTATAGTTAGCATCAGGTCAATCAAATATGGAAATGCCATTACAGGGGTATCTCCCAAAAGAACCAATTGATAATGCTGAAGAAGAAATATCAAATTCTTTAAATGATAAGATTAGAATGTTCACGGTAATTAACAATGTCACATTATCCAAAATTGATACTGTAGATGGTAAATGGTTGAAATGGAATCAGACCCAGGTACACTAGAAGGAAGTATCAAATATTTAAAATTAATATGATTCATAATTTTAAACTTTAAAGATTTCGGTTTAATTAAAAAACACTAATCTATTTTTATTTATTCTAAATAAAAATAGTAATTTCGTAACCCTTTTAAAATTCATAAAATGACTAATGCATTTAAATATCTATTTATAATATTGTTTAGCATTAACTGTTCAAATGAAAAAAAATCAAATGAAATAAACTTATATAGTCAAAGACATTATACTATTGACAAAATACAATATGAAAATTTTGAAAAATTAACTGGTATAAAAATAAATGTTATCAAAGCAAATGCTGATGAATTAATTGAAAGGTTAAAAAATGAAGGAGAAAATAGTCCTGCTGATCTTTTTATAACCGTAGATGCTGGAAAATTATATAAGGCATCAAAAATGAACCTTCTACAAAAAATTAATTCTCAAAAAATTAATAATAACATTGCTAGTGACCTAAGAGATCCTAATGAATTTTGGATTCCTATAACATATAGAGCAAGAATTATTGTATATAGTAAAGATAGAGTTACCAAAAAAGAGCTTAGTACATATGAAGATTTAGCGAATGAAAAATGGAAGGGTAGAATTCTAGTAAGGTCCTCATCAAATGCATATAACCAAGCTTTAATGTCATCAATAGTTGCAAATAACGGAATTGAATCAGCAACTGAGTGGTCTTTAAGTTTAGTGAAAAATTTTGCACGTGACCCCAAAGGAAATGATAGAGATCAAGTTAAGGCAATAGCTGCTGGACAAGGGGATCTTGCAATAGTTAATTCTTACTATATAGGTGTTCTATTATCATCAGATAATCCTGAAGAATTAAATGCTGGAAACTCTATAAAAGTCTATTTTCCAAATCAAGAAGAAAATGAAAGAGGAAGTCACATAAATATTTCAGGGATCGGATTAGCAAAATACTCTCCAAATAAAGAAAACGCTTTAAAATTAATAGAATATTTAACAGGAGAAAAAGCACAAAAATTATATACAAATACAAATCATGAATATCCTATAAACCCATTAGTTCAACCCTCTAATATTGTAAAAAAATGGGGGGATTTTAAACGTGATTCATTAGATTTAAACTTATTAGGCAAATACAGAAAAGACGCAATTTTAATTTTTGATAAAACTGGTTGGAAATAAAACTGAATTTTTAAAAAGTGATTATAAAAATTGGACACTCCTAAGTTTTATAGTTGCTCTTTTTATATTACTCCCTATTACAACTATTGTATACAAAACAATATTTAACAACAGCTTTTCACTAAAATATTTAATAGAAACACTCCTTCTAGATTATTCACTAAATACTATTTACCTTGTAATATTAACATGTTTTTTTTCTTTAATTTTTGGAATATTTCCTGCATGGTTTATAAGCATGTATAAATTTAAAGGGAGAAAACTTTATGATCTTGCACTATTTCTTCCACTAGCTATACCTACCTATATAATGGCTTTTACCTATGGAGATATTCTAAGTTATACTGGTCCAATACAAAGTTTTATAAGAAATAATTATTCTAAAATATATTTTTTATTCAACAAAGATTTTTTACAAATTGAAATTCTTGCAGTAATTTTAGCATTAGCACTATATCCTTACATTTATTCAGTATCAAGGGTCTCATTTAGTTTACTTGGATCAAATTACCTAGACCTTTCAAAAACTCTTGGTTTATCATCATTTAATACATTTATTAAAATAATCCTGCCATTATCTAGTCCAGCAATTTTTTCTGGATTATTTCTTGTGATAATGGAAGTCTTAAATGAATATGGCGCTGTAAAATACTTTGGTGTGAATACATTTACAACAGGAATTTTTAGAGCTTGGTTCTCTATGAATGATATAAGTTCTGCGATAATTTTAGCTTTTATTCTTATGTCCATAGTCTTTCTTTTATTCTTTATTGAAAAAAATTATCACTCAAAATATAGATTTAATTATTCTTCAAATACTAATACTCAAAATCTATCTGAAACTTCTAATATTAATTCAATTCTAATAAATTTAATTTGTTTTATTCCTTTTTTCTTGGGTTTTATTATCCCATTTTTATTTATAATAAACAATTCATTAAAAATTATTAAAAAAACAGATTTTCAAAATCTAATTGAACTAACCTCAAATACCATATATATTTCTTTTATTTCTGCAATATTAATTATCATATTAGCATTATTTTTTCAATACACTGAAAAAATATCAAAATCTAAAATTAATAATATAGTTAATCAACTTATTTCTCTTGGTTATGCTATTCCAGGAGCTGTAATTGCTTTAGCATTAATTATCTTTTTTTCTGGAATTAATAAACTATTTCCATCCATTTATCTTCTTGGATCATTATATCTATTGATCTACGCTTTAATTGTTAGATTTTTGGCTGTTGGTAAATCTCCTATTAAATCTAGTCTTGAAAAACACCCTAAATCTTTTGATGATACTGCTAAAAATTTAGGTTTAGGACCATTTAAAATTTTACAAAAAATTCACTTGCCAATTAACCTATCGGCATTAATAATTGCATTTATTGTTACTTTTGTTGACCTAATGAAAGAACTTCCAATTACTCTAATATTGAGACCATTCAATTTTGATACTCTTGCAACACAAACTTATGAATTTGCAATAGAAGAAATGTTAAAAGAATCCAGTATTTATTCTCTAGTAATTATTTCAATTGGATGTCTATTTCTCTTTATACTTAAAAACTTAATTAATAATCTTTCAAATGCATCTTGAAATTAAAAATCTTGTAAAATATTACAAAAGAGATTTTCCAATTATTAAAAAATTAAATTTCTCTGTAAAAAAAGGAAATATAATTTCTTTTATAGGGGAAAGTGGTTCAGGAAAAACCACCTTCTTAAAATGCATTTCAGGTTTAGAGAAAATTAATTCAGGTTCAATATTACTAAATGGAAAAATTCTTAATAATGAAAATGTTTTTGTAAAACCTCAAAAAAGAAAAATTGGATTCATTTTTCAAGATTACCCACTATTTCCTCATCTTAATCTAGAAGAAAATATTTTATTTAATATTGATAAAGATTTTAAAAATAATTTTAAAAATATGTTATTGTTAACTAATCTTGAAGAATTAATAGATAGATATCCGCATGAACTTTCAGGGGGAGAACAGCAAAGAGCTTGTATAGCAAGAGCATTAATTAGAGAGCCTGAATTGCTATTAATGGATGAACCTTTTAGTAATCTTGATTCTCAAATTAAAGAATCTATAAAGGAAGCAATTTATAAAATAATTAGAAAAACCCACACAACAACAATTTTAGTAACCCATGATATTAATGACTGCTTAAATATCTCTGACAAAATTCTCGTATTTAAAGCTGGAGTACTGCAACAGTATGATAATCCTAGAAAAATGTATTGCGAACCAGCCAATTGTTATTGTGCAAAAATTTTAGGAGACTTAAATAAAATTATTATAAAGAATAAAAACTTTTATGTAAGACCAGAAAACCTAGAAGTTGTGAAAAAATCTGATTTTGAGGTTGTAATTGATAAATGCATTTTCCAAGGCAAAGACTATAAAATAAAGTGTTTTTATAATAATGAAGTCTGGTATTTCAATTCTACAAAACAATTTAATAAATCAGAAAAAATTTACTTAAATTTCAGTGAAAAAGATCTGCTCTTTTTTGACTATCTATGCGAAGATTATTTTAATCAATAAACATAGTTTTTAACTAATCTAAATATAAATTATTGATTTTCACTTATTTATATTCATTCTAATTGACATTATATTTAATTTTACTTGAAACGTTGTAATTATGTCTATCAGAATTGCCAACAGTTGTTTAAATTGTGAGAGTTTTCAACTTAACGAAACGTGTTCAATTCACCATGTCAAAGTAAGTGAAAAATACACTTGTAATAACTTTGAAATGAAAAAAACAATAAAGAACGACGCAAGTTGTTCGGATTGTTTTAGACTTGAAGGCCCAAGTTGTGCTCATCCAAAAAAAGCAGCTCCTGAAATGTTATGTTCTCATTGGGCTCCTCAAATTGCATCTGCTTAATTTTTTTAGATTTATTATTCTTCACTTAAATTAATAATTATCTATTAACAATTATTATTTATCATTTATTAAATTTATCACTTATTGATAAATTTAGACAAGTGAATACTTTAACATTTGGTTTTTTACCCAAGATTTGGAGAAGAATCATAAGATTTCTACTTATAATTTGGTATGTTTTCTTAACTGGTTTAATCCTTGACAGACTTTATGGAATTTCGGGTTTTGAAACAATATTTAAATGGAATGACCAAAAAACCTTAATTATTATCTTAATTTCATTTACTATCCCTCAACTAATTAGTTTAATTCTAAAACTATTTTATTTTAACCATAAATCTTAAAAGCTTTGTTTAACAAAAACTTTATTTTATTTTCATTAATTATAAATACTTTAATATTTGGATGTTCAAAAACTGAAAATGATTGCATTAAAATATCAAACAAAAAAATAATTAACGGTTTATATCTTTTTTATTGGGATAAAGATGGATTTGATGTTGATTCATCAAATTCAAATGATTTATCTGGAATTCAAGATAAATCAAGATCAGGAACAGTTTATAAATCAGATTATGAATCTTATAAAATTGGAGATAAATATTGTTATGCCGATCTAGAAAATAAATCTAACTTTAATGAAAAGTAAATCACCAATTATCATTGAAAACGATGATTCTCAAACAAATTTTTTATATAAAGTATCTAAATGGATATCAGATTCACTGAAATCATTTTTTAAATTTGGATGTGGATGCCTTATAACAATTTTTATAATTATTCCTGCAATTTTTTATCTTCTTGATATTATCAACATAATTATTGATCCACTTCAAATATTATTCAATTGGTTTTCTTTTTAAGTCTTTTATTGAACAAGTAAAATAACTAAAATTTAAAAATCATATTCTATTCCTCCATAAACACCAAAAGGATGACCAGGGCGTAAACCCGCTGGAACAAGAGAAACCGAGTATTCTTTATCAAAAAGATTAATAATTTTTGTGCTAATATTAAAATTCTTATTGATTTTAAATTTACAAGAAATATCAAAAATAACATTAGAAGGTATTTCATCAATATTACTTATACCAAGACCTCCTGCAAGAGTACTATATTTTCCATTATAATTTACACTTAAATTAACTTGAAATCTATTTGTAAAAAAACTTATTAATGAATTAAATTGGTGCTGAGAAATATAAGGTATCCTGTCACCATCTTTTACCTCACCCCAAATATCTTGTGTGCTTCCAAAATCACTTTGGAATCTCGCATTAGTTAAAGTATAAGCAAGAGATATTGGAATTTTAATTTTATCATTCTTAACTAAATTATAATTTAGTAAAAATTCTATACCATTAACCAGAGCCTCTCCCGCATTAAATTGATCAAGATCTCCTGTGCCTCCTGAAGCAGCTAAATCACTACCAAGTAAGTTGTTATAATTGTTTAAATATCCTATTAATTCGCTTTTTAATTCACCTTTAGAAAATTTTGTGCCAAACTCAAAATTTATACTTTCTTCAGGCTTTTGACCTTGTGAACTTCCTGGGGGAGAAAATCCTTTATGTACTCCTCCAAAAAAAGAAAATGCATTATTTAAAGTATAATTAATTCCAATTCCAGGAATAAAAACAGAAACCTTATTTTTTCGTTTTGAAACTTGACTTTCATTTCGATCTAGATTACTTTTTCCAAAGTCTTCTCTTTCAAGTATGATAGACTCATATCGTAACCCTGGGATTAAGGTCAAGCCTTTAAATTTGTATTTGTACATTACGTAAGTCGCAAAAGATTCAGCGGAACTAATCCTATTTCCTTCAGCACCGAGTATCCCTTTGCTTGTAAGTTCAATATTACCACTAGTTATACTATAACCATCTTCCCACTGGAATCGATCTTCTTCATCATAATGAAGTCTAAAACCTATTTCAATATCATTAAAAGACTCATTTTCTCCATACCAATGATAATCAATTTTAGTTTGAAGTCCTTTCGAATAATACTCTCTATTATTAGCCTTTACTCTCAAGGCATTAGCCTTTCCATTTGTATTTCCGCTCAATATTAAATAATGACCCAGGAATAAATTGGGACTAGATACAATATCAGATATTTTTTTCTTCTTATCTTCAAATACTACATCATCAAGTTTATACCAATTACGTTTAAATCCATTATAGTAAACATTAGAAACTACTTTGAATGAGGAAGAAAAATTTAAAGTATGTGTTAATAAATATTGGATATGGTCTGCATCCATTTGATCCTTTTCTGATGCAGCATATCTTTGATATGGATCTATCGAATAATCCGATTTCGTTAAACCTAAGTATGTTTCATTTGAAAGCTCGTCATAATATTGAAATTTTAACTCTATACTCTGATTAATTAAAGCTTCTTCAGAGGAACTTAAACTTATTTTAGTTACAATTTCATTAATATCAAATCCTGTATTTATATCCTTTCTTAACGATTTGAATCCATTAGAATTATAATTTAAATACTCAATCATATAACCAACCTGACCATGAGTATTTCCAAAACTTGCAATAAGTTGCCCTGATTTAAAACTACCATAACTTGCCTTGATTCTACCCTTAAAATTATCAGGTATATTAGTTGAAACAAAATTAATAGCTCCCCCAGTAGTGTATGGTCCATATTGAACTTGACTACTGCCTTTTAAAATTTCTACAGCTTCCATTCTAGCAACAGATGGAAAATAATAAGCAGATGGAGCACTATAAGGTGCAGGAGCAATTAAAACTCCATCTTCCATAAGTGTAATTTTAGAGCTTCTCTCAGGGGATGAACCTCTTAAACTTATATTAGGACGAAGTCCAAAACCATCTTCTTCATAAACATTAATTCCAGTAACTAAATCTAGAGTACGATTAATATCTACATAATTAAAATTTGATAATTCTTCATATGATAAATAATATGCTGAACCTGTACGATTCTCTGAAACAAACTTATTACCCAAAATTGTATTAGCTCTAATTATTACTTCATTGAGAGCGGTTATAGAGTCCTTTTGAATTTGTGATTTATTTTCTTGAGCATATATTTGAAAAAAACATATAAATAGTAACAGATAATTTGAATTTTTCATACTATTTATATTTAATCTAAATAAATATAAAGCGAATATATAATGAGATTGTTTACAAAACAATCTTTATTTAGATTAATTTAAATGATATTTCACAATTGAAAAAAGTTTTTATATATTTTTAATTTAATATGAAAATAAAAAAAATTAATCTAAGAAAATTCAAATTAATAAATTCAAAATTTAAACTCTAGCTTTAAAAATTAATCAAATTATGACCTCCAAAAAATCAATTATTGTATTCTATGACGCTTATTGCGTTATGTGCAATAAATCAATTATTTGGTTAATTAAAAACGATAGTTGCAATCTTTTAAAATTTTCCCATTTTAAAAGTGATTATGCAATAAAAAATCATAAAACTGCAAGTGAAATTGAAACTATATCAATAAAAGACGAAAATGACAATTACCTTTACAGAAGTGATGCGGTTCTTTATTTACTCAAAAAAATAAAAAAATTAAAGTTTATTTGGATATTAGGGTTTTTAACGCCAAAGTTTATTAGAGATGGTATTTATAATTTTATTGCAAAGAATAGATACAAATGGTTTGGAAAATATGAGAGTTGTCTAATTCCAGATGAAAAAATAAAATCTAAATTCATATAAATTCACCTTAAAAGTTGTTCAAAAAAGCCCCCTATCTTTTTTCGTCTATCAACAAAATGAATTTCCAAAATCCATTCTCTTTTTAATCCATCTTTACCTGGAGCTCTCATATCAATATGGTTATTTGGATGTATATAATTTATCTTATCCTCAT
>CAUZKB010000026.1:0-14344 GCA_963580575.1 Bacteroidia bacterium
CTCCTAATTTAAGAGGCTTTAAAAGTTTGAATAATCTTATTTAATTCATTTGCTATTTATATGTGGTGATCCTGATTTATCTAGTAAAGTTTTTAAATTTGGAAGGGTTTGATTAAACATTTTGTCAACTCTTGGTTTTAAATTATTAAATGCTTTTTTGGCTAACTCTAAACTTTCTCTATGAAGCTTAGTTGGACCATATGTAGTTGATAATCCTCTAGAAGCAAAACTTAGTCTTGATTGAATAGTCGCTTTTATTTTTTCTCCTACTTCTCTTTTAGAGCTACTACCATTAATCATTTTCTCTAAAAGATTTAACTCCCTCTCTACATCATATAATTTAGAATTCAAATCTCCTGGTATTACATTAGTTCTACTCAATGCAATTTTGAATTTTTTAAGATTATTAATACTCTGTGAAAATGAATCATTATATAAATATATTTCTTTTTGAAGAGATGAAATACTAATTCTATAATTTTTAAAATCTTCATAACGAACTCCTTTAAGAACACCTTTTCTTATGGGCTTAACTTCAAAAGATACTGGTCCATCCAATTTGATTATTTCACCTTTATTTTCAAGGAATAAATTTGCAGTATAGTTACCTGGCATTGCTAAAGGTCCAGAGCTGGAACGTCTCCAGCCTCCTCTACTGCTAATATTCCCTACAGAAATAGGTCTAGTACTAGGGTGACGAAGATCCCAAGCAATTCTATGTGATCCTTTTTTAGCATTTTGAGTAATATTTCTTATTACATTTCCATTAGAATCACTAATACTTAACCAAACTTTTGGCATTATTTCTTTTTTTTCTTTATCTAACTTATCCCAACCTAGAAATCTTATGTTTTGCTTCTTTTTATTTAAAACCTTTTCTTTTTGGTTTCTATTTTTTTTAAGTGATTCATAATTCTTAGATAAATGATAAGTGAAAACAGCGCCAAATGTTGGATTTTTTGCAAAATAATAATCTGCTCCTGTATTACCTACCTCACTACGTGGAACAAACCACTTAGCTGGTCTAGGAGAAAATAAAGCTCCTGTTTGCTTAAGTTTTTCTGGTGTCATTTGTCTTAAAGCACTATAATCATCCAAAACATAAAAACCTCTACCAAATGAAGCTGCCACAAGATCATTTTCTCTTTTTTGAACTACAATATCTCTAAAAGGACTTTTTGGAGTTCCAGTTAATTTATACCAACTAGTACCACTATCAATAGAAGTATAAATACCAAATTCGGTAGCAACAAAAAATAAGTTTTTTGCAATTGGATCCTGAACTAATCTCCATATCAAAGTTCTTTTAGGCAGGTCTCCAGACATTGAAGACCATGTTTGACCTTGATCTGTACTTTTAAAAATATAAGGATTAAAATCTCCTTCTTTATGATTATCTAAACTTACATAAACAGTATTAACATCAAACAAATCTGCTTTAATATCATTTACAAAAGTTCTTTCTGGGAGACCAAGACGTGTTAAAGGTATTTTTGTCCAATTAGAGCCACCATCATTAGTAACTTGAATAAAACCATCATCAGTCCCAGCATATATAAGCCCTTCCTTAATTGGAGACTCTGAAAGAGAAGTTATCGTATTATAAGTAGACATTGCACCAACATCCCAAGGATTGTCCCAACTTTGCTGTCTTCCCATAATAGGTAAAGACAATCTTTCTTCATTTCTAGTTAAATCTGGCGAAATAACAGTCCAATCGTCTCCTCTAGTTTCTGATTTCCATACTCTGTAAGATCCAAAATAAATTCTTGAAGGTTTATGAGGACTAACTAAAATTGGGGCATCCCAATTAAATCGCTCATGGGGATCATTTTCACCTGCTTGAGGTTGAATTGACAATGTTTCACCCGAGGTTAAATCAATCCTATGTAAACCTCCTTGCTGAGTCTCAGCATAAATGATATTATTATACACAGGATCTGTTGCCGATTGATGCCCATCTGCTCCAAGAGTTTTATACCAACTTCTATTACTAATGCCTTCTCTTTCATCAGTTGCAGATGGTCCTCCGACTGATCCATTATCTTGAGTACCTCCAAAAATATGATAAAATGGCTCTGCATTATTAACGGCTACCTTATAAAACTGAGTTAAAGGAAGATTTTTAATATATCTCCAATTTTCAGCAAGATCAAAACTTTCATAAATTCCAGCATCAGTTCCTATCAATAAATAATCTGAATCATCTTTTTTAAACGTAATAACGTGATTGTCAGAATGTTTTTTTTGTTCTTTTAATTGAGTAAAGGTTTTACCTCCATCCTCAGAAGTTAAGACTCTTACATTCATTAAATATAATCTATCGAATTTATGTGGACTTGCATAAAGTTCCTGATAATAATGAGGCCCAGTACCTCCAGATACAGTGTTTGACATTTTTTTCCATGATTCTCCTCTATTCTCTGATCTATAAACCCCCCCCTTCGTTCTATGCAATTCAATTGCCGCATAAACCACATCAGGATTTTGAGAAGAAATTGCTAATCCAATTTTACCCATATTCAAACTTGGCGAATCTTTTTCATCAACTACTCCATCATTATTTGAATCAGGTTTATTAGGTAATCCATTTTTTAATACTTTCCAAAATTCTCCTCCATTATCTGATCTATATATAGCTGTTCCAGGACCACCGCCCATATATGCCGCTACAGTTCTATGCCTATCCCAAGTAGCCGCATACAATACATCTGAATTCCTAGGATCAATCACAATATCCGTAACTCCTGTCCATTGAGAATTACCTAATACTCTTTTCCAATTTTTACCTCCATCAATTGTTTTGTAAAGCCCTCGTTCTCCCCCTTTATTCCAAAGAGGTCCTTGTGCTGCGACCCAAACTATATTCGAATTATCAGGGTGTATGATAATTTTTGAGATATGTTCAGATCTCTTCAGCCCCATATTAGTCCATGTCTTTCCATCATCCATAGATTTATATACTCCATCTCCATAGCCGACATGCCTACCTCCAACATTTTCTCCAGTTCCAACCCATATTATAGAAGGATTAGAAGAATCAATAGTTACACAACCAGTCGAATATGAATTTTCATTATCAAAAATTGGATCCCATGTTGTTCCAGAATTTTTTGTTTTCCAAACACCTGCAGAACCAACAGCAACATACCAAATATTATCATTAGATGGATGAATAGCAATGTCTGCAATTCTACCTGAAAGAAATGCAGGACCAACATTTCTAAATTTAAAAGCCTTTAAATCAATTTTTTGAGTTAAAGGCTTCTTTAATTTAGATTTTCTTTGAGAATTTATAACATTTATACTTGTCAAAACAATTAAAACAAGTAAAAGAAAGTTTAATTTTTTCATACTACAATAGTTAAATTTTTAAAAACTAATATTACAAATAAAATTTGTTACAAATGATACTTCTTGTAAGAATATTATAAAAACAAATAATATTTTTTACGAATATCCTTTTATATTAATTTATTTTTAAGAATTCTTTAAATAATGTAGAAAATTTATATCAAACAATTTTACGATATTGTAACACATTAATTATTGTATGACTTTCAATTTCACTCATTTAAATAGGATACTGTTTTTTATTATTTCTTTAATTAGTTTATCATCTTTTGGTCAAAAAAAAATTGAAAAATCAAAAATAAAACCAATTGATTCTTTGACTAAAGAAATGTCAGTTCAAAAAGGATTGATTACTACGTATTTTGATAACAATAAGTTATTTTTTGAAATTCATGATTCTATATTAAATCAAGATTTACTTATGGTTACAAGGTTTGTTAAACTACCAGAAAATTATTCCCCTTATATTAACGCAGGGTCAAAAACAAGTGAAAATTTAATCCACTTTGTAAAGAATAAAAAAAATATTTTAATTATTCAAAAATCCTACATAAATAATGCTTCTAATAAAGACCCTATCAGCTTAAGTGTCGAACAAAACAATTTTCCTCCAATCTTAGGAATGTTTGAAATTAAAAACCTTGAAAAAAAGAAATATTTGATTGATGTAAGCAACTATTTTAATCAAGACTCCCCAGGATTTAATATTATCAACCCTTCATTGAAAAAAAAATATAAAATAGGTAATGTTGATTCTAAAAGAAGCTTCATTGACTCGTCTAAGAGTTATCCAAAAAATACTGAAATAAAACATACTCTCACTTACAATATAAATAATGCTCCAAAAAATAATAAAACAAAAACTTTAAGTTTTCAAATCAATCACTCTATAATTGGACTTCCAAAAAAACTTATGCCAATAAGATACCATGATCACAGAGTCGGTTGGTTTACTTTAAAAATATATAATTATAGTTCTGAAAAATTAAAGGCTGATGATTATAAAATTGTCAGGAGATGGAGACTTGAACCTTCTGATATAAAAGCTTATAATGAGGGGGAAATTGTAGAACCTATTAAACCAATTATATATTATCTAGACCCGGCAACACCAAAAAAATGGAGACCATATTTTATTAAAGGTATTGAAGATTGGAATAAGGTATTTGAAAAAGCTGGCTTCAAAAATGCTATAATAGCAAAACCTTCCCCAAGTTTAGAAGAGAATCCTGAATTCAGTCCCGAAGATATCAGGTTTTCTACAGTAAGATATGTTGCCTCAACTACTAGAAATGCTGTAGGACCAAGTGTTTCAGATCCAAGAACAGGTGAAATTATAGAAAGTGATATTATTTGGTATCACAATCACATAAAATCATATAGAAATAGATACTTATTAGAAACTGGAGCAGCAAATCCAAAAGCTAGAACATTGGATACTCCAGAAGAGGAAATTGGTGAGATGATGAGAAGAGTTATATCTCACGAAGTTGGTCATGCTCTTGGACTACCTCATAACATGAAAGCTAGCTCAGCATACCCAGTTGATTCACTACGATCTGGAAACTTTACACAAAAAATGGGAATCGCTACAACCATTATGGATTATGCAAGATATAATTATGTTGCCCAACCTGGAGATGAAAATATTAGATTTATTAGACAATTAGGTCCTTATGATAACTATTCTATTAATTGGGGTTACAGATACTTTGCAAGTGAAACACCTGAATCTGAAAAAAAATTACTAAAAAAAACAGTTGATGAAAAAAGTTTAAACCCAATATACATGTTTGGATATAATGGTTTTGATCCAAATTCTCAAACAGAAAATATTGGAAATGACCCTGTAAAAGCAAGTGAATATGGATTAAAAAATTTAAAAATTGTTGCAAAAAATTTAGAACTATGGACAACAAAAAAGGGACAAAACTTTAATGATTTAAAAGAATTATACTTAGAAATGATAGCTGTATATAAAAGATATATCTACCATGTTGTTAGGATTATAGGAGGAATTAATGAAACGAAAATAAATAAAGGTCAAAAAGGAGTTTATCCTTTCCAAAATGTAAATCTAGAAAAACAAAAATATGCATTTAATTTTTTAAACAAACACCTTTGGTCATCTCAATATTGGTTGATTGACAAAGAAATTATCTCAAAAATAGAACACAAAGGGGGTTTAAATAGAATCTCGAATATTCAAAAATCTGTTATTAATTATATCTTAAGCATAAAGAAATTAAACAGAATTTTTTCAACTCAGGAAACAATATTTGGATCAGGCATAAATAATAATTATCTACTTGATATTTTAATTGAAGATATAATTAATAAAAGGAAAAGCCCCGATATATTAGAGAGAAATATTCAAAAACATCTGGTAAATAGATTTGTTGAAGTAAAAAACAACAAAGATTTGGAGTTAGAAATTCAAGGATTAATAAACTACAAATTAAAAAAACTAAAAAAATATTTTAAGAAAAATCTTAATCGAAATGATAAAATATTAAATGCCCACTTTGACTATTGCTATAAATTATTAGAAGATTATTAAGTTTTAAATATTCTTCTTATTATTTCAAATGTTTTCTCCGCCATTTTATTACCTCTATTATCAAAAAGAGGGTTTATTTCTGAAACTTCCATAGCTATAACTTTATCAGACTTAATCATATGCTCAATAATTGAAATTATTTCAATAGTATCAAATCCATTACTAACTGGTGTCCCAGTTCCTCGAGAAACTAAGTCACAATCTAAAGAGTCTACGTCAAATGAAATATAAATTTTGTCTATTGAATTTAAATATTTCATTAAACCACTTACAGATTCTTCTAGACCTTTATTTCTAATATCCTGAACTTTAATATTTTTAATGTCCTTTTTAGAAATAATTTCTTTTTCTTGACTTTCCATATCCCTTAACCCCATATATACAATATTATTAAACTCCAAAATTGGATTTGAAACTCCAAGTTTGATTAATTTATTCCAGTTTGCTATAGTAAATTTATCTACTTTGTTGATAGCATCCGAAAAATTAATAATACCTAATACTGCAGCTAAAGACATGCCATGAACATTACCTGATGGTGTTGTATATGGTGTGTGTAAATCTGCATGCGCATCTATCCAAATCACACCAAAATTATCTCCATCTAAATACTTATTAATTGCAGCCATTGTTCCTATTGATGAAGAATGATCCCCAGATAATATTAGGGGAAAATACCCATCTGTTAAAGTTTTGAAAACAGTGTCTCTTACCCTTTCACATTGTTCAGAAACAAAATTTATTCTTTTAGCAAAGTTGCATTTTACTTTATTGTATATAGTTTCATTGTGAGTTTCTACATCTTCAAAAGGATAATTATTAAAAAAGTCATCGTTATAATTAATTGCAGCTATTTCCAGAGCATCAACACCCATATCTGAACCTCTAGTTCCAGCTCCTATATCAGATCTATTTTTTACAATTTTTATGGGTTTCACTTTTTAAAATTATAAAAAATTCAAGCATTTATTCTGTCTTTTTTAAAATAAGAAAATAATCCAAGTAAAAAGACAAATATTAAACTATAATAAACAAAACTTGGTGTAATAATCTTTTCTCCACTCGCATAAGAATGGAGTCCTACAAGATAAAAATTAACACCAAAATATGTCATAATTATACTTGCAAAGGCGATAATACTCATCAAATTAAATATCCACATTCCTTTTAAACCAGGAATTAATCTCATATGAATAACAAAGGCATAAAACATTATACTAATTAAAGCCCAAGTCTCTTTTGGATCCCAACCCCAATATCTGCCCCAACTTTCATTAGCCCACATAGCTCCTAAAAAATTTCCTATTGTCAACATTATTAACCCTATGGTTAAAGAGAGTTCATTTACAATTGTAAGTTCTTTAATATTTAATTCAATTTTTGAAATATTTTTTTTGTTTATAAATAACATAAGAAAAAGCGAAACAATTCCAATAATCATACCTAATGTAAATGGTCCATAACTAGCAACAATTACAGCGACATGAATCATAAGCCAATAACTATCAAGTACTGGTTGAAGGTTAGCTATTGATGGATCCATCCAATTCCAATGAGCAATCATCAGAATAATTCCGGTAACAAAAGAAGTTGCTGCCAAAGTTAATGAAGACTTCTTTCCAAAAATCAATCCAAAAAATTGAGTTGCCCATGCTACATATATCATTGATTCATATGCATCACTCCATGGAGCATGACCTGAAATAAAAGCTCTTGAAACTAAACCAAGAGAATGAAAAACAAAAAGAGCTAATAAAAAAAATTTAAAGGCTCGTATTATCCAAAAAATAATTTTACTCTCAATAAAAATTTGAATTATAAGAATAATCAAAAACATAATCCCAAACAAAATATACCAACTATAAAGACTTTTGAAAATATCATATTTATTGTATAAAATTTCAGCATTAATTTTTTCAGCGGAAGGTATAACATCATAACCATACTTAATTTGAAATCCAACTATACTTTCAAGTAAATTATCTGCTTGAGAATAATCATCTTGTTCATTAGCAATTCTTAAAGTCTGAAAATAAAGAGGTAAAATATTTTTAACATATAAAGAATCTTTTCCTTTAAAATTAGATGTTTTAAGTTCTTTATAGGAAACCCATTTATTATTTTGATCATTGGGAATTGGAAAAATTCTCATTATTTTACCTTCAATTGCAGAATATAATAAATTTATCCTTCTATCTAATTCTATAAAATCTTTCTGAAATTGATTAGGTAAAGAAGCTTTATATGCTTCTTCTAACTGTTCAATAATTTTATAATTTCCTTCATTGTCAAAAAAAGAAATTAATGGCGCGTATTTATCATTTTTATTTAACCCTGCTAATTTTCTAATACTATCATTTCCTTTTTTTAAATAGATAATGGGGGCATTAAACCAAATAGCTGGACTGCTCATTATTGACAATAGAACTTGATCAGAATTTAAGTCCAAATACTTATCTTTTTTACTAACTTTTCTTAATAATTCAGAAGAAAAAGTATTTGCTGGTTTCATTCTTCCATCTAAGTCTTGGATAACTAGTTTTCCAAACTTTGATGCATGTTTCGAATCAAAAGATTTTGCTTTAACAATAGAATCGAAATCAATAAATGATTTATTAAAACTTAATTTATTTTGACTAAAAGAAATTGAACTAAAAAGAAGAAGAAACAGTAGAGTATATTTTTCTTTTGAAATTTTTTTAAGGGCTTTTAATAATTTTTTAAATCTAGTTTTTCCGATAAAAAATATTCCTATCATTGCTGAATATAAAAGGATATATCCAATATATGTTATAAATGTTCCCCACCAATCATGATTAACTGATAGAACTGTTCCTTTTTCATCTGGATCAAAAGATGCCTGAAAAAAACGATAACCCTTATGATCAAGAATATTATTCATATATATGTCAAAATCAAATTCATTTTCATCTTCTACGGTAATTTTACTCATAAAAGAAGAATAACTCTTTTCTGTCCCAGGATATTTTTCTGCAATAAAATTATTTAATTTAATCGAGAATGGAAGCTCCAATAATTTTGAACCATAAATTATATTAAAGTCTAAATTTTCAATTGAAATCTTTTTTGATTCATTAATTAACCCTTTCCCTCCTATTATCTTTACAATATTTTTCTGATTACCTGTTTTAATCTCAAGTTGTAGCAAATCTTGAACATTTTTATTTATTACATCTCCTTTAACAAAGTCAAAATACCCCCTGAGAGCTGGATCTGGAATAACAAATTGAAAATTAGATATTGTATATAAAGATCTAAATTGAAGAGGTGATTCGATATTAGCATAAACATTTCCGCTAAACTGATCAACCATTCTCATAAAATTTGCATCAAAAGGCATTTCAATAAAGTAAACACCTTTATCAACTCTTATATTTATGGCTCCATTTTGTTTTTTATTTAGAGTAAATAAAATGTTATGAATACTTGTTATTTGCCCTTCTTTAATGTAATGCTCATGTCTATTTCCATCTCTAGCTTCAACTATTTTTAAATACCTTTCCCCTAAATCATCAAGAATCAAATCTTCGTAAACGTTTTCAACATAATCAATATACTCTATACTGAATTCCTCACCATTAAAATCATTATTCCACTTAAAATAATTATCTACACTTTCAGAAAATAAAACCTCTTTTTCTAATTTTTTTCTTCTAGACTGATCATTTATTTTACCATCAACTAAAACAGTCAAATAAGTCTTTTCAGAAATGAATACATTTTTTGAGTCACCCTCTCTTATTGGCATTACTCCTTCAAAACCAAAATATCTAGTAATAAAAGCGCCTATAATTATAATTATAAAAGACAGATGAAGTAATAAAATTGACCATTTATTCTTTCTTAATAATTTATATTCAAAAATATTTCCAATAAAATTAAAAACGAATAAAACTAAAATCAATTCAAACCACCAGGCATTATAGATCATTATTCTTGCAGTATCTATACCATACCAACTTTCAATAAAAGTTCCAAAAGCCATTGCAGTTGGAAATATTATAAAAAGAATTGCAGTAAATTTGTTAGAAAAAATTATAGAGTAAATTTTATCTTTCATTAGAATCTAAAATTTTTCAAAGATAATACATGTATGAATAAAGATAATCCTTCATTTTTTAATTATTAAAAATATTTCTTATTTATTTCAATTATGAAAATTAATATAATAGGTGGGGGAAATTTAGCGACACAGTTTTTAAAAAAATTACTACAAAAAACTGAAGTAGAAATCTGTCAATGGTATTCTAGATCATTTAAAAAATTAGTGACGAAAAATGGAATCAACAAAATTAATGATCTAAATTATTTAAAACCCGTAGATATTAATTTATTAATGGTTCCTGATAGTGTAATAAGTAGCATTTCAAAAAAAATAAAAAATAAAACTTTAACAGTTCATTCATCTGGAAGTATTAACCTTAAAGAGCTCAATAATAATGGAGGAAAAGGTGTTTTCTACCCAATTCAAACTTTTACAAAAGAGAAAAGTGTAGATTTTAATAACTTACCAATTTGTATAGAAACAGAATACAAATCTGATTATTTATTTCTGGAGAATTTAGCAAGAATTTTAAATTCAAAACCCATTTCAATGTCTTCAGAAAAAAGAAAATATCTTCATCTTGCTGCAACTATAGTTAATAATTTTAGCAATCATCTGTTTAGTCAAGCTGAAGAAATTTGTATTAATAATGAAATTCCTTTTAATTTACTTAATCAAATAATTAAAGAAACTTCATTAAAAGTAATTAAAAATTCCCCTAAAAATATTCAAACTGGACCAGCAAAAAGAAACGACAAGATTATAATTGAGAAACATCTTAAATTGTTAAAAAATAGTCCTTTTAAAAAAACATACAAAACTATTTCTGAATCAATAATAAAATATTATGAAAAATAAAAACTATAAAGAAAAACTGTCTGATATAAAAACATTTATTTTTGATGTAGATGGCGTTCTTACAGATGGAAGTATCTTGTTAACAACTGAGGGTGAAATGTACAGATCTGTTAACACAAAAGATGGCTATGCAATTAAATTAGCAATTAATACTGGTTTTAAAATTGCAATTATTTCTGCTGGCATTAACGAGGGTGTAAAAAAAAGATTTAAAGCTCTAGGAGTAATAGATATATTTCTTGGTGCTGAAAAAAAAATAGATACACTTAAAGAAATAATTGATAATTACAATTTAAATGTAAATAACATATTATATATGGGAGATGATATACCTGATATAGAAATTATGAAAAAAGTAGGATTAAGTTGTTGTCCTTCAGATGCAGTAACAGAAGTAAAAAATATATCAAACTATATCTCTAGCAAAAAAGGAGGAAAAGGTTGTGTTAGAGAAATTATTGAGCAAACACTTAAAGTCCAAAATAAATGGAATATCAATTTTAATTAAATAATGATTCATGAACTTAAATGGCTATGAAATTATATTAGCTTCATCATCTCCAAGAAGATTAGAATATTTCAAAAAAATGAATATATCATTCACAGTTAAAAAAATTAAATATGAAGAAAATTTCGATAAAAAACTAAAAGGTCATTTAATTCCAAGGTATATTGCTAAAAAGAAATCTGAACCGTTTATTAAAAAAATTAAAAAAAAACAATTATTAATAACTGCAGACACAATAGTCTGGCATCAAAAAAAATATCTTGGAAAACCAAAAAATAAAAAAGAAGCTATAAGTATGTTAAAAAAATTATCAAATTCTGAGCATAAGGTTATTACTGCTGTCGGTTTTCTTACAATAAATCATTGGGAATGTATACACGAAATAACTAAAGTTAAATTTGGGAAAATTTCTAATAATGAAATAATAAAATATACAGAAAAAGACAATCCTTTTGATAAAGCTGGCGGTTATGGAATTCAAGATTGGTTTGGTTTAATTGCCGTTGAAAACATTAAAGGAAGTTACACAAATGTCGTAGGTCTTCCTGTATATAAGGTGTTTCATAAAATAAAAGAAATTATTTTTAAATATTAATTTAAACGATAATAAATTGAAAAAATTAAAATTAATTAAATCAATAAAAAGATTTCCTTTATATATTTCAATTCTTTTATTAAACTTAATTTTTAGTCCTAATTTTACGATAGCTCAAAGCTCTAATGATATCTACAAAAAACTTAAAAAATTTAATTTTTTGGGTTCTGTTCTTTACATTGGTGCTCATCCAGATGATGAAAACACAAAATTAATTTCATATTTTTCAAATCATATCTATTCAAGAACAGCTTATTTGTCAATAACAAGAGGAGATGGTGGTCAAAATTTAATTGGGAGTGATTTAAGAGAAAAACTTGGAGTAATAAGAACTCAAGAATTAATTAACGCAAGAAAAGTTGATGGTGGTGAACAATTCTTTACTACTGCTAATGATTTTGGTTATTCTAAACATCCTAAAGAAACTCTAAAAATATGGAATAAAGAAGATATACTGTCTCAAATAGTTTATATAATCAGAAAATTTAAACCAGATGTAATTATTAATAGATTTAATCACAAAACTCCTGGTTTAACTCATGGACATCATACTAGCTCAGCTCTATTAAGTATCGAAGCTAATGAAATTGCAAACAATAAAAATTTTTTTACAGAACATTTAAAGTTTTTTAAACCGTGGAAAGCAAAAAGAATTTTCTATAACACTTCCTGGAGAGCGTATAAGAGCAAAAAAAACTTTGAAGAAATAGATAAATCTCATATGATTTCAATAAGTACAAATTTATATGACCCTATTTTAGGTAAAAATAATTCAAAAATAGCTTCAATTAGTAGAAGTCAGCACAAATCGCAAGGATTTGGAAGCTCTCCCAGCCTAAACAATAATATAGAATATTTAGAATTAATAGATGGTGAAAAAACAAGAACTAATAATGTTTTTGAAAACATTGATACTTCATGGAAAAAAATTAGTGGTGGTAAAGAAATTCAAGAATTAGTTGATATTATTATTAAAAATTTTAATTTTAAGAAACCCTATAAAAATTTAAACAATCTTTTAAAAATTTACAAAAAAGTTAAAAATATTGAAGACTCACATCTAAAAAAAATAAAAATTGATGAGTTATCAGAAATTATAATTAATTGTTTAGGTGTTAAAATTCAATTCAATGCAAAAAGCAGTTACGGAGTTCCTGAATCTTTAGTTGATGTAGAATTTAAAATTCTTAATCCAAGTCCGATTAATATATTTTTAAACAAAATTGAAACTGACAATTCAATAATAAACACTGATTTTTTTATAAACAATAAAGTTTACTCACTAAAAAGAAAAATAAAAATACCAAATAAATTTAGTTCTCCATTTTGGTTAATTAAAAAAGGTACGATTGGAAATTATTCTGTTAATGATATTCAAATTAAAGGAAACCCTGAAACATCAAATCCATTAAAATGTTTTTTTAATTTTAAAATTAATGATGTTATTATTAAAATAGAGAAATCATTATTATATAGATTTACAGACCCTGTTAAAGGAGAAATAATAGAAAAATTTGAGGTTTATCCTAAAGCTACAGTCAAGCTTGATAAAAAACTTTATGCATTTGTTAATTCAAATAAAAAAGAAATAAAAGCTATTGTAACAAATAATGATAATAGCTTTGAAGGTTTTGTTAAACTAAATTTACCCGAAAATTGGACAAGTTATCCTTTGAAACATCAAGTATTAATTAAAGGTAAAGGAGAATCTAAATCCTATAGTTTTTTAGTTACAAGTTCTCAAAAAGAATCACTAAACGAAATTTCTGCTACTGCATATTCAGGACAAAAAAAATACAACTATGATTTAATAAAACTAAATTATCCTCATATCCCCAAACAAAATATTCTCTCGCTAAACAAATCAATAGCTTCAAAATTAAATCTTAAAACTAAAATAAAAGAAATAGGTTATATAAAAGGTGCAGGAGATAATATTCCTGAATCTTTAAAAGCTATAGGAATCTCTATTTTAAAACTTAATCTTTCAGATCTAGAAAATTATGACTTGGAAAATTTTCCAGCAATTATTATGGGAATTAGAGCTTATAATATAAATTCACTAATCAAATCTAAAAATAATATTCTATGGGATTATGTTAAAAATGGTGGTAATCTTATAATTCAATATAATACGTTAAGAGGATTAAAAACTGACAAGATCACACCTTATGAACTTAAAATTTCTAGAGATCGTGTTGCTGAAGAAAATTCAATAGTAAAATTTTTAAATCCAAATCATGAAATACTAAATTATCCTAATAAAATTGAGATTAATGATTTTAATTTATGGATCCAAGAAAGAGGATTGTATTTTCCAAATAAATGGGGTAAAGAATTTAATTCAATTTTAATTATGAACGATGAGGGTGAAAAGGAGAAAAAAGGAGCTTTACTTATAGA
>CAUZKB010000027.1:0-14257 GCA_963580575.1 Bacteroidia bacterium
CAATTTATTGGTATGTCAGGATCTGGTTTTGCTGTTGGACTTGCTATAGCTTCATACGAATGGATGGCAGCCTTTACTCTTTTAATTGTAGGAAAATATTTTTTGCCAATATTTATTGAAAAAGGGTTATATACTATTCCTGAATTTGTTGAAAAAAGATATTCAACAAATCTTAAAACGATTTTAGCAGTCTTTTGGATAGGTCTCTTTGTCTTTGTAAATATAGCATCAGTTTTATATTTAGGAGCATTAGCATTTGAAACAATTTTAGGTGTTAATATGATATATTCAGTTATAGGATTATCTCTTTTTGCAGCTGCATACTCTTTATACGGAGGTCTATCTGCTGTTGCTTGGACAGATGTAATACAAGTTATTTTTTTAGTCATTGGAGGTTTTATAACAACCTATCTAGCTCTAAATACAGTATCATCAGGAGAAGGTGTTTTAGAAGGTTTAAAAAAAATTTATGAAGCCGCTCCACAAAAATTTAATATGATACTTGATAAAACTAATCCAGAATATGATAATCTCCCAGGTATTGCTGTTTTAGTTGGAGGAATGTGGGTTGCAAATTTATATTATTGGGGTTTTAATCAATATATTATTCAAAGAACATTAGCTGCAAAATCACTGAAAGAATCACAAAAAGGAATAATCCTAGCAGCTGGATTAAAAATGATTCTTCCTCTAATAATTGTTATTCCTGGAATCGCTGCTTATGTCATAGTTAATGACCCTCAACTTCTTTCAAGTCTTGGCCAAGAAGGGTTATTAAACATGCCTAGTAATGAAACTGCTGATAAAGCCTACCCTTGGTTATTACAATTTTTACCAACAGGTCTTAAGGGAGTTGCTTTTGCAGCTCTTGCTGCTGCAATTGTTTCATCTCTTGCTTCAATGTTGAATTCAACGGCTACAATTTTTACTATGGATATTTACAAACAAATAATAAACCCTACTGCTAGTGAAAATAAAACTGTAAAAATTGGAAGAATATCTGCGGCAATTGCTTTAATTCTTGGTTCAATTATGGCTCCTCTTCTTGGAGGAATTGATCAAGCTTTTCAGTTTATACAAGAATATACTGGAATTGTAAGTCCCGGTATACTCGCAGTATTTATGTTAGGTCTGTTTTGGAAAAAAGCAACTAATAAAGGTGCAATTATTGGAGCATTAATTTCAATACCTACAGCAATGTTTTTGAAGATTGGTTCAAAAGGCTGGGTTGAAGGAGCTGTTATAGAATCTCTTTTTCCATCGCTTCCATTTTTAGATCAAATGGGATTAACAACTTTGTTTACAATGTTAGTTATAATTCTTGTGAGTTTAAATCAAAATAAAGGAGCAGATGATCCAAAAGGAATTGAATTAAAAGAAGGTGTTTTCAAAACAGATCAGATTTTTAATATAGGATCATTTGCAATATTGTTAATTCTTGCAGTTATCTATAGCTTATTTTGGTAAAAGTCTAATTTAATTTAAAATGATCTATACTTTGAATCAAGGAATTCATTTGCTTCTGATTCTTTAAATAATGCATTTTTACTATCCCAATGAAGCTTTTTATTAGGAAAACGACCAGCAATTACTCCTAAAAGGATAGTTTCTGTTAATCTTGCTGAATAAGAAAAGGGAGCAGTACATTTTGCGTTACCTAAACATGTATCAATAAATTCATGATAGTGCAAATGTTCTTCTTTATTATACTCTCTTACAGGTTCACCAATTTCTAATGCTTCAGGGTATTTTGACAAATCTATTTTTTTATACTTACCATCAATAATTAATCTAGGTAATTCCATAAAATGAGGTAAAAGTAATCTTCCTTTTTCTCCAATAAACATAGCTCCTTGATTAGATAATTTTTCTCGATTTGGCAACTTTAAGTCTCTATGATATGATGGAGATCCAGGGCCGTCGGACCAGATCCATTTTAATTTTTCAGTTGTTTGTTCTGTTCCAGGAAAAATATAAGTAACTGAATTTTTTTCAGGAAACCCAAAACCATTAGGTCTTCTACATCTATTTTTAACTGTTTCAGGAACATCTAATTGAAGAGCATTATAAGGTGTGTCAAAAATATGAACACCCATGTCTCCCAGAGTTCCACAACCATAATCCAAAAGTTTTCTCCAATTCATTGGATGATAAACATCTTTTTTATATGGTCTTTTAGCAGATGTTCCTAGCCATAAGTTCCAATTCAAATTGTCAGGAATAGTATCTGAGCCCTTAGGTGGAGGACCATCATAACCCCAGTTTTTGGGCGACCAAGCTCTTACGGTATTAACCTCTCCAATTATTCCCCCTTGAATTAAAATAGTCGCAAGTTTATAATCATAAAAGGAATGAACATGAATGCCCATTTGAGTAACTAATTTTTTTTCTTCAGCAATTTTTCTCATTGATCTTGCTTCAGTTACATGATGAGTCAACGGTTTTTGACAATAAACATGCTTATTTAAATTCATAGCCATAATTGATGCAGGAGCATGTGTATGATCTGGTGTAGAAACAACAACTGCATCAATTTGATCTTCCATCTCTTTAAACATCAATCTGTAATCAGAATATTCGATAGCCTTAGGATGAAGCTTTTTAGCTTTTTTTAAAGCTATGGAATCAACATCACATAAAGCAACAATATCTACAGAAGGATGAGAAGATATTGAATTTAAATCTGCGGCACCCATCCCTCCAACTCCAATATGTGCTGTTCTTATGAGATTATTTTTTGGTATTGACCAAATTGATGATGGTATCATTGTAATTGAAGCAAGTACTGTTGCACTTTTTAAAAATTCTCTTTTTTTCATAATTCTTCTAATTTTATATTTCTCCAACGAATTTTTAAATCCCCACCTGAATGAATCTGAAGTGCAATCAAACCTTTCCCCTCTCCTATTTTTTTATCCTCAAAATTAACCATTTTAGATCCATTTAACCAAGTTATTACATTATCCCCTTTAACCTTAATTTTCATAAAATTCCATTCTCCATATTTTAAATTTTCATCCTTTTTTAAATCAGGCTTAATAAGCCAACCTCTCCCATATGACTCATAGATTCCACCAGTATTATCTCCAGGAGGGGCGACTTCAACTTGCCATCCACTAATTTTTATTCCATCAAGAGTTGATCTAAAGAAAACACCACTATTTCCATTAGACTCTTGCTTAAATTCTAAAGTTAATATAAAATCATCATAATATTTTTCTGTAGACAAATAACCATATTCGTTGTCAGGACCACTTTCACAGACTAAATCTCCATTATCTACATACCATTTTTCAGTACCATGAATAGTCCATCCCTTTAAATCAATTCCATTAAATAAAGAAATGGATTGTGAAAAAGAAAAATTAAATAAAAAAAAAGAAAAAATTGATAAAAAAAACTTTGTATTATTCATATAAAAAATTAAGATTCAGAAAAAAAATCGAAATAAATTAAACTAATTACTTAATATAAGTAATCTTTCTGGCATATCTTCCCCGACTATCTCTACTTCTTTCTCTTCTTTGAGCTTCATAGAATTCTTTTTTTCTATAGCGCTTCCCATTAATATATAAAGAAGATAAACCTTCAGGAAAATCATAATGTAACAAATTGCGCTTCACACTGTTAAATATAAAAAAAAGAAATAGATATTCAAATATAATTAAGAATATTATCTAAAAACTCAAAAAATAAAACACAAAAAATCTTAATCAAACCATTTATTCTGAAAATATATACAAAGAAAACTTTACGTCTAATCTAACTTATTATTAGTTTTCTTTATTTTCTTCCTTAGAATTTTCTTCTTCAAGAATAAAAAAATCTTCTTTTTCATCAACCCAAGAATACTCTGTATCGGCTTTCTTACTCTTAGGATCATAAGTTACCTCAACATACTTATATCTTTCAACATTTACCATTTTAACCTGAACTATAAAAGTATGTTTATGCCAACGGCTAAAAGGGCTAACATATGTTTCATATGAATCCCAAATAATATTTCTTGTATGCTCTAGATTAGTAAATTTTTCTTCAACAAGAAATTTTACAATCTTATTAATCTCTTTTACATTTATTGGATCAATTTCCCCAGCATCATTTTCAACAAAATTTTCATGCTCTTTAACAAAATCAGCAAGGGCAACTTTATCGTTATCAATTTGAGAAAAACTATTAATGGTGTTAAAAATTAAAATTATCGTAAATAAAATTTTAATATTAGTTTTCATAGTTATTTAAGTTATTGTATTTGCAATATTATTAATAATTAATGAAAGACTCAAAAATTGATATAAAACATCTTCTTTAAAATAGATTATAAACCACTATTAAAAGGCCAAAATTATTGAAATCTTTTCTTTATTAATTATATTCATACTTTGATTTTATATATTATGGATTGGCACATAAAAAATAGATGGTGAATATGGTCAATTTTAGCTGTATATTTAACATATAGAATAATAATTTCTATATATTATTGGATAAAATATACTTTTAATAACGAACTAATTAGATTCATTTAAAGACTAAAATCTTTTTAAAAATATGATAAAAATTTATCATGAATTTTTTTACACAATTTTATTGTCCATTATCTCAATAGGACTACTTTTTTCTCAAATAAATCCTAATAATGTTGAAATTATAAGAGATGAATATGGTGTTCCTCATATTTTCGCAAAAACTGATGCAGAAGTTGCATATGGTCTTGCATGGGCCCATTCTGAAGATGATTTTGAAACGATTCAGAAATCATATTTAGCCGGAAATGGTATCCTGTCAAAACTTCTTGGAATTAAAGGGGCTAGAGCTGATTTTGTAACTCAATTTATTAATTCCAAAGAAATTGTTGATGAATTTTATGAAAGTAAAATAAGTCCAGAATATAAAAAAATATTAAAAGCTTATTCACAAGGTCTTAACCGTTATGCAGAACTGCATCCTGATAAAGTTTTAATTCCAGACCTATTTCCACTAAATCCAAAAAAATTACTTAGATATTCTCAATTACAATTATTTATTTCTTCTGAAGGAGATTATTGGATTAACAAAATTTTAAATAATGATTTAGGTTATCGTGTTGTTGATCAATCAAACAATTTATATTCAAATGAAGAAACAAAAGGTTCTAATACATTTGGATTTAATAGCTCAAGAACTAAAGATAACAATACCTATTTAGCTATAAATACTCATCAACCTTTAGATGGACCAGTTTCTTGGTATGAAGCTCATCTTTGTAGTGAAGAAGGCACGAATATTTTAGGTGCTCTTTTTGCCGGTAGTCCTAATATTCTTATTGGTGCTAATGAAAATTTAGCCTGGACACATACTGTTAATCGTCCAGACAAAACAGATGTTTTTGCTTTGGAAATGCATCCAAAAATTAAACATAAATATCGAGTTGATAATAATTATTATGATTTAGAAGAACACAAAGCAGAATTAACAATTAGGATCCTTGGTATCTCTATAAAAATTAAAAAAAAATATTATAAAAGTATATATGGTCCTACCTTAAAAAACAAAGTCGGATATTTTTCAATTAGAACTCCGGTGCTTTTTGAAATCCGATCAATGGAACAATGGTGGAGAATGAATAAAGCTAAAAATTTTACTGAATTTTATAATATTTTAAAAATGAAAGCATTACCTGGTTACAATATAGGTTATGTAGATAAAAACGACACTATTTTTTATATGTCTAATGGTCTTATTCCAAAAAGAAAAGATGGATATGATTGGAAAAATATAGTTCCTGGTAATACTAAAGAAACATTATGGACAGAAACTTATAATATTGAAGAATTACCACAAGTACTTCAACCTAATTCAGGGTATTTTTATAATACTAATCATTCACCATTTCTATCAACATCAAAAAAAGAAAATCCTAAACAAGCCAATTTTTCAAAAAACATGGGTTTTGAAACATATAACAATAATCGATCAACTAGGTTATACTCATTAATTGAAGATAAACAATCACTAGATTATAGTGATTTTAAAAAAATAAAGTATGATAACACTCTTCCAACTCCATTAGCATACTCATGGATGGATATAAATACTATTTTTGATATTAATCCTAATAAATACCCAGAAATTTCGAATATTTTAAAACAGATTCAACAATGGGATCGAAAGGCAAATGCAGATTCCTATGGTGCAGGAGCTTATGCTATTCTTTATTCAAAATTAAGAAAATATTACAGGCAATTACCTGAGCCTAAAATTTTTCCTAAAACGTTCATAATCGAAGCCTTAAAAGAAACTAAAGATCATATGCTAAAATTCTTTGGGAAAGAAAAGGTTAAATTAGGTGAATTTCAGAAACTAGTAAGAGGATCAAAAGAAATTCCAATTTTCGGTCTTAGAGATGTAATAACAGCTATGTCTTCTTCACCATACAAAAATGGAAAAGTTAAAGTAACAGCTGGCGAATCATATATAGAATTAGTAAAATATACTAAAAATGGTCCTGAAATTGAATCTATTATTTCCTATGGCGCTTCTGACAATCCTAATAGTCCTCACTATGATGATCAAATGAATAAATATGCAACATTTAAAACAAAAAAAATGACATTAGATAAAGAAAAAGTTATGTTAAATGCAAAAAAAAGATATAATCCAAAATAATTCATTTCATTTTTATAGCCTTTTCATAGATTAATTCGTATTCATTAATAATTTTTTTAATATCAAATCTTTTTGCATTTTTAAATGCTTGCCTTTTGTATTTGTTAAGTAATTTTTCATCAGACAAAATTTCAATAGACTTTTTTGCCATCTTATTTATTTCACCCACATCAAAAAGAAAACCAGAATAATTATTTATATTCAATTCAGGAAGACCTCCAACATTTGTAGAAATCACTGGAACCTTGTGAATCATAGCTTCAAGAGCTGACAAACCAAAACTTTCCTTTTCAGATGGAAGTAAAAATATATCTGAAAAACATAAAATCTCATCTATCTCTGAACTGTTACCAAGAAACAGAACAATATTGTCTAAATTATTTTTTTCACAATACTTCTGAGCTTTTGATTTATCTGGACCCTCGCCAACCATAATAAGTCTGGACTTGATTTTAGCACTTATTTGTTCAAAAACATAAATTACATCCATTGTTCTTTTTAAAGGTCTAAAATTACTTATATGAACAACTATTTTCTCATCATCAGATGCAAGCAGACTTCTTTCACAAGGAGTTTCTTTAGAAATAACTTTATCAACGTCTATAAAGTTATGTATAACGTCAATTTGTTTTTTTGTGTCAAACAATTCAATTGTATCATTTTTCAAACTTTCTGATACTGCAGTAATACAATCAGAATGATTAATACTAAATGAAACTGCTGATTTATAAAAAGGATGACTTCCTACTAAAGTAATATCTGTACCATGAAGTGTTGTAACAATAGGAATATTTATTCCTTCATCTTGAAGCATTTTTTTTGCCATATAAGCAGCATATGCATGAGGAATTGCATAATGTACATGTAAAATATCTATATCATTTGATTTAACAACATCAAGTAATCTACTTGACAAAGCTAATTCATATGGTTTAAATTTAAACAGGGAATAATTTGGAACATTTACTTCATGAAAATGTAATTTTTCATTTAAAGCTTCTAATCTAACTGGTTGGCTATAAGTTATAAAATGAATTTCATGATTTTTTTTTGATAATTCTATACCCAACTCTGTGGCTACTACGCCACTCCCACCAAATGTTGGATAACATACTATTGCAATCTTCATTTTAAATTAATCTATTAATGCTTCGTAAACAATACGCTGCATTCTTGTTCTGATATTATGTTTTGATAATAAATTATTATCCATTGAAGGATAAGTTCTATTGGATAAAAATACAATAATGATTTCATTTTCAGGATCAGCCCACGTATAAGTTCCTGTAAATCCCATATGACCAAAGCTTTGATTTGAAACTCCTCCAAAAGTTGATCCCCTTTTCTCTCTGTCTATTTGAGGTTTATCAAAACCTATTCCGTATCGATTGTCCTCAGAACAGAAATAACATTTATTAAACTTTTTAATTAATTTTCTTAAAAGAATTTTATTCCCATAATATATTCCACCTTGTAGATACATTTGCATAACTACAGCTACATCGTAAGCATTTGAGAATAAACCTGCATGTCCTCCAGCTCCCCCTTGCATAGCTGCTCCCATATCATGAACATAACCTTTTAATTCAGAATATCTAAAATATTCATCGATTTCTGAAGGAACTATTATCGAATCATTTTTGCTTATTAAAGGAAAATATGTAGTACTTCTAAGTTTCAATGGTTTTATAATTTGATCTTCAACTATTAAGGATAGATCTTTATTATATTTTTTTTCATAATAATATTTTAATAGATAATATGGTAAATCAGAATATTTACTCTGAGAATTTTTTAATAATGGACTTTGAATAATTTTATTAAATATTTCATTTTTATAAGAATCTCTAATAAAAAGATTTTTACTTACAGGAGTTGAAAAATTTTTATTTAACTTTTTTCTATAGAATTTTCTTTTTGGTTTATTCTTTTTATTTAAAGTTTCTTTAAAGAAAGGAATCCATGGAGTTAAATAAGAAAAATGAGACAACATTTTTTTTAAAGTAATATTTTCTTTATTACTTCCCTTTAGCTCAGGAATAATAGATTTTAAATCAGAATTTAAATTAAATTCAGATCGTTCAACTGAGTTAATTACTAGTGGTAATGTGCCTATTATTTTAGTTAATGATGCAATATCATAAATATGATTATTTTTTACAGGTATTTTTTTTTTGTAAGTGTGAAATCCATGACTCTTATGATATACAATTCTCCCCTTTCTTGCAACAAGCATTTGAAGACCAGGTGTCATCATGGAGTCTATTGCAATTTTAGCAAGAGAATCAAGCATATAAAGTTTTTGTTTATTAAAACCCAGAATGACAGGATCTGCATATATTAAGTAATCATTTGGCAAAAGGTCAATACCGGAATTTAATACAAATTCCTTTGATCCGCTTACAGGTAATCTTCCAGAAATTTTTTGTAAACCAAACAATGAATAAACACTTACTTTTTGAGCGATGTAACTATTTTGATAACTTAAAAGAATCGCATCTATATTCTTTAAACCCTCAATATCTTTTAACACGTATGGTTTTACAAAAAGATTTAGAACAACTTTCTTCTGTTTTGATATACTATTTATTAATTTAATTTGATTTCTATTCATCTTTTCAGATTTCCAAGGAGTCTCATTTGATCTGTGAAAACTTATAATGATTTTATCATAATTTTCAATTTTTGTCTTAAAATTACTAGTATTGACATTCTCCAATGTTTTAACACTAAATTTTCTATTTAATTCATTTTGAAAGACTTGACTAGTGGCATCTCCAATTGGGATATGAGCAATATTTTCTTTCAGTTTTAATGGCAAAACATCTCCATAGTTTTTCAAAAGAGTTATTGCAGAAGATATAGCCTTATAATATATCATAGAGTCCTTTTTTGTACTTAATTCTTTAACTATATTTGATAAATTCACAGGTTTGTAATCAAATAAACCAACTTTATATTTTGCTTTTAATATTTTTTTTACTGAATGAGAAAGTCTACTCTCTGAAATATTTCCTCTCTTATATGCTTTTTTAATTGATCTTAAACCCTTAGGTATATCTTTTGAAATGATTAACAAATCATTTCCTGCAAGAAAAGCAGCAAGATCAATATTTTTTAATCTTGAATTTTCATATACTCCTTTCATATTTAATGCATCTGTTATTATTAACCCTTTATATTTCATCTTTTGTTTTAATAAATTTTCAATTACATTGTTTGATAATGAAGTAGGAATATTACTAGACGTAAGGCTAGGTGCATTTAAATGTGCTACCATTATTGAAGGAATACCTTCTTCTATCAATTTATAATAAGGATAAAGTTCAATTTTATTTATTCTTTTTTCATCAAATTTTAATATTGGTAATGTTTTATGAGAATCAGTGTCAGTATCACCGTGACCAGGAAAATGTTTTCCACAAGTTAAAATTCCAGCTTGATGGTGACCTCTCATCAGTGCAATTGAATGATTTGTAACTAATTCTTTTGACTCTCCAAAAGACCTATTTCCAATAATAGGATTTCTTGGGTTAGTATTAATATCTAAAACAGGAGAAAAACTAAGATGAATTCCTAATCTTTTTTCTTGGAGACCCATTCTATATCCAATTTCTCTGATTAAAGAAGTATCCCTTATTGCACCTAAAGTCATGTTCCATGGAAAAGAAATAACAGAATCCAATCTCATTGAAACTCCCCATTCAGCATCCATTGCTACTAGAAGAGGTGTTTTAGATAATTGTTGAAAAGAATTAAGCCATTTTGTTTGCTTTAAAGGTGAACCAAGAGAAAAAACTATACCACCAACATTACTTTTTTTTATAAGCTTTATTGTAGACTTGTAATGTGTTGAATCTTTTCTAGAAAAAACCATTGGCATAAATAATTGTCCAATTTTCTCATCTAAACTCATAGAGTTATAAATACTGTCTACCCATTTACTTTGTAAAATTAAATCTTTAGATTCAACTATTAAAGGATTTTTTTTTTGTGAGAATATAAATACGGAATAATTAATTAAAATGAAAAAGTATAATAGTCTCATTTATAAGAATCTTTTATGCCAACTTCTTGAAATAGGAACTTCCCATTTTTTTTGATACGATTCCTTAGTATCTACCATATTATTAAAAACAATTGTGTGACTTAAAAGTACATTTCTTTTTATCATAGATTCAAACTCATTTAAATTTACTGTTTTAATATCATCCTCAACTCTATATGCCACAATTAATCTATCTAAAAAATTCATTCCAAATTTTGATTGAAGAGACTTTACAAAACGGATACATTTATCAATAGAACATCCTCTAGCAGAAGTAATATTTTGATTTAAACCAATAACTAAAAATCTTTTATATATAAGGTCATAACTTGATTCTATATCCTTGTCATGAGAAGTCCAATTTTTTAAAAAAAACTTTAATTCTTTTCTTAAAAATTCTATTTCATTATTAGTTAATAATCTATTTGATTGATAAATCCAAACTCTTGAATTGGGTGGCAAAGTATTAAATGAAACATACATGATTATAAATTTTCTGCATTAGCAATTAATTCTGAAATATCCATAACAGCTATTTTTTTTTCTTTATTTTTTATTCCATCAGTCATCATAGTATTACAAAAAGGACAAGCAGTAGCAATAATTTCCGGTTCTGTTTCAAGGGCTTGTTCAGTTCTTAAAATATTAATGTCTTTATTGCCTTTTTCTGGCTCTTTAAACATTTGAGCTCCACCTGCTCCACAGCAAAGAGCCTTTGATTTACAGCTCTTCATTTCTAATAAATTGGCTTCTAATTTTTTAATTAAAACTCTAGGAGCTTCATATTCATCATTAGCTCTACCCAAGTAACAGGGATCATGATAAGTGATTTTTTTTCCTTTAAACTTTTCACCTTTAATTTTTATTTTACCAGATGATAACAAGTTTTTCAAAAACTGAGTATGATGAAAAACTCTATAATTTCCTCCTAATTGAGGATATTCATTTTTTAAAGTATTAAAACAATGAGGACAAGTTGTCACAATATCAGTAACGCCATAATTATTTAAACAATCTATATTTTGCATGGCCTGCATTTGAAATAAAAATTCATTACCACTTCTTTTAGCTGGATCACCAGAACAAGATTCTTCAGACCCAAGAACAGCAAACGAAATATTAGAATTATTTAAAATCTTGACAAAAGCTTTTGTTATTTTTTTTGCACGATCATCAAAACTTCCTGCACATCCAACCCAAAAAACAATTTCTGGTTTTTCCCCCTGTGTAGACATTTCTGATAAAGTTCTTATTTGCATAATTATATTTTATTTCTTAATCATTGTCATCAAAAACCTCAATAGTAATTTCTTTTTCAATAAGATCAGTAAACTTTCCATTATATCTTGTTGCTTTAACTAAATGATTATCAATACAATGATAATTACCTCCTCTTGGCTTACCCATAACCATACTATGATACTTAAATCCACTAGCTTTTAACCATTTTTCTGTTATTTCACGATGAGATTCCAACCTAGAAGTAAAAAAACAAATAATATGGCCTTCATCATACCATTTGTTTAACATTTCCAATGCATCGAGATAATACTTAGCTGTAGCCATCCTTTCAGGTTGTTCGTTTGGTATATCATCACATATTGTACCATCAATATCTATTAAATAATTTTTTACTCCGACAGGTAAAACAGGACTTAAAACTTCTCCATCTTTAACTTTTTTATGCAAATAAATTTCAACCTCTTTTTTCTTCATAATTTTTATTTTAATTATTTTCTTGGCTCCATAACAATCTATCTTCATTATTAAAAGGCCATGGGGCACCATTATTTTCAATATTCCTCATCATTTTATTTAAATCTGAAGGCGCTTCAGATTTTTCCATTACTAAATATTTTCTCATATCAATAATTATAGATAAAGGATCAATATCTATAGGACAAGCATCAACACATGCATTACAAGAGGTACAAGCCCATAATTCTTCCTTAGTTATATAATCATTTAACAATTGTTTATTATCCGGTATAAATTTACCCCTATTTTTACTAATATTATATCCAACAGCCTCTATACGATCTCTAGTATCCATCATTATCTTTCTTGGAGATAATTTCTTTCCAGTTAAATTTGCTGGACAAACGCTAGTACATCTTCCACACTCAGTACAACTATATGCATTCATTAATTGAATCCAACTTAAATCAAACACATCACTAACACCTAATTTTTCAAGGGCTCCCGTGTTTTCTATATTTGAATTATCAAAACCCCTCATTATTTTTACTTCATTAGTTATATTTTTATCAATCTCAAACATACCTTTTGGGTTTAAATTAGCGTAAAATGTATTTGGAAAAGCCAAAAGAATATGAAGATGTTTAGAATAATACAAATAATTTAAAAATATTAGTATACCTATAATGTGTAACCACCAAAATAATCGTTCTAAAATGAATAAAGAATATAAATCAACAGCATTAAATAAAGGTTTAATAAATTGTGATATTGGAAAAAACCCTGCTTTTATATAGCCTGGGTATTGATTATCTTGAAGAATACTATCTACAGAATTCATTGACAAGAACAACAACATTAAAATTACTTCGAAATACAAAATATAATCAGCGTCTTTTTTTGGCCAATTTTTCATCTCAGGCTTCCAAAATCTTTCCAATTTTATTAGATTTCTTCTTATCCAAAATAAAATAGCTGAAATCAAAACTAAAAAAGCCAATATTTCAAAAGATCCTATTAAATAATTGTATAATCCTCCTAAATATGGAGCAAAAATTCTATGACTTCCTAATATACCATCTAAAATAATTTCAAGAAGTTCAATGTTAATAATAACAAAACCAATATAAACTATAATATGAAGAATACCTGCAACAGGTTTAACAACCATTTTTGATTGACCAAAGGCAACTCGAAGCATATTAAAAAGTCTCTTCTTTTTATTATCACTTCTATCAATTTTTCTTCCTATTTTAATATTTCTGATAAGTTTTGATATATTCTTTGAAAAAAAATAAATAGCAAAAATCAATAATAAAAAGAAAAACAAATTAGGTATAAAGCTCATTAAAATTAATTTCTAAAAAAAAATATATTAATACCTCAATTACTAAAAAATCGATACAAATATAAAAAAAACACTATGCATGCATAATATTTATTATGTAGGACATTTAATAATTAAATACATGAAATTACTTTTCTTTTCAATTTCTTCTTCCAAAAAGAGAAAAATGAACATATTTTTTAGGATTAGATTTAAGGTCTATAATTAATTCTTCAAGTTTTTTTGATGAATTTACTAGATTATTGTACAATGTTTTATCATTTAGAAGCTTTCCTATTGAACCTTTATCATTATCAATTTTTTCAAGGGTAAGATTTAACTTTTTACCAACCTCTTCAAAATTATCAATCATAGGTTTTATTTGAGATAATAAGATTGAATCTGTTATTTGAATTAAATTTTGAGATGTCTTATTTATATTTTTAAAAGATGAATTAATTGTTTCTTCATTTGAAGAAATAATATCTTTCATTAAATTAGTTAGTTCATTAATATTTTTAATTGAAAGTGAAAAA
>CAUZKB010000028.1:0-13885 GCA_963580575.1 Bacteroidia bacterium
TTTTATTTTAGGACTTATCTGTATTATAGTTTCATATTTTTTAAGAAAAAACTGATTTAAACATAGTATATTTAGTTTTTAATCTTAAAATCATTTCAAATGAAAAAATTAATTACACTTGTTATTATTGTTTTATTTGTATTTGCTTGTCAGCCAAATAAAGTTATTAAGGATAGAATGATAGGATTTCATCCAAATGAATAAGCCCAGGATTTAGGATGGCACCTAGGAACTCAAGAAGCAATAGATGTTGTTATTGCTCTTGATAAAGCTTGGGCTACAGGAGACTATGCTACTATGAGAAAAATGTTTGTTGACACTTTAACTATAAGAACGCCAGAGGGAAAGGTGTTTAAGAATTTTGATGATTTTCAAGAGTTTGAAGAATCTCAGGGTTCACCAACCTGGAAATTTCAATATGCTTATTCGGTTGATATTAATCCTGAAATTGGAGGAGAACATGTTCAGGCAGGCTTTCTAATAAAGACTACAGATGAGGATGGAAATGAACATAAAAAAAGATTTCATGAAAGTTATTATGTTGTTCAGGGTAAAATTGTTTGGCTGAATCAGTATTCGCAAAAAGTAATGGATGATGAGTAATTACTCTAAATTCTTTTAATATTAATTTTTATAGATTTTATTTTTTTTAAAACCCGATTAATTTCGGGTTTGTTTTTAATAGTGTTATTTGTGTTGTTGCTGAGGCAACATTAATTTTGTGAGAATTAAGAAAGAAAAAAACAAGGCATAAACTTGTAGTTTAGAATCATTTTATTTAGGAAATCCAAATATTTCCAATAAAATAAGTTTTTGCTTTACCACTTATTAAAACTCTTTCTTTTTTGTTAAAGCAATATAGTTTTCCTTTTCTTTTTGATAATTGAATTGCTGTCATTTTGTTTTTTTTAAAAATTTTACTCCAGTAAGGAATTAAAGAGCAATGTGCTGAGCCTGTAACGGGATCTTCTAGAATACTTGTTTGAGGAGTAAAAAATCTTGAAACAAAATCAGATCTTTCTCCAATAGAGGTTACAATTACCCCCCCTGGGCTTAAGTTAATTTGATTAAAAAATTCGGTATTAATTGAAATATTTTCAATTTCATTTTGGTTATTATAGACTAAAAGATAGTCTCTTGATTTTAGAGTTTTGGTTGGTAAAATATTCAGAGACTTTTTTAAGAAAATAGGCAATTCTACTTTTTTTGGTTCTCTTGAAGGAAAATCCAATGTAAATAAATCATTTTCTATTAATACTTTTAATTTTCCACTTAAAGTTTTATAATGAATTTCATTAACTGAAACGTCCAAATAATTTTTAATTACATAAGATGATGCTATTGTTGCATGACCACAAAGATCCATTTCTATTTCAGGAGTGAACCATCTTAAGTGGTAAAAGTTTTTCTTTTTAACGAAAAATGCAGTTTCAGGAACAGCATTTTCTTGTGCTATTTTAAGAAGAATTTTATCTTCTAACCAATTTTTTAAAGGGACAACACATGCAGGGTTACCTCCAAAAACTTCCTCTGTAAAAGCATCAATTTGATAAATTGATAATTTCATAATTTCATAAGATTTATTTTAAACTAAAATTTAATATCTAAAGTAAAAATATTACTTTTTTAAAGTTGTTTAAATTTGAATGAATAATAACAATTAATTATGGATGAAGAGTTTGCAAAACAAATTTTTTTTGTATTAATTTTTTTAGGATTACTTTGGATAATTAGTACAGGTGGTTTAAAGCAAATTTATAATCAATCAAAAAAAGCTATAAAGACTTATAAAAATTTAAAAAATAATAATAAAAGATGATTATTAGATTTAATCATAAGTTAATCCATGACCAAATTTAAAGAGTGGATCTTTTGAATCAAAAGGAATATCTTCTAACTGCTTTTCAACAGATTCCATTGATGATGGCAGCTCAAGAGGAAGCTTGCCAGTTGGCGAAAATTTTCCATAAATTAAATCCATAATTATATTATTATCTGAATTAAAATCTGCTATTACCGCTTTAGCAGCTTTAGATATCTCTGTAATAATAGCAGGACGTTCAAGATTTATTACTACTACAGTAGGTTTTGATTTAATTAAAGGAATTAATTTTGAAAGTTCTTCAGAAGAAAAATCAAGAGGCCCTCCTCCAAAAAGTCTTTCCAGTATATATTTTGGTTTAAATCTACCTTTTGGACTTTGAAGTTTTGCAATTATAACATCAGCTTTATCAATAGGTACTTGATTTATATTTGCCATAAACTTATCTTCAAACCCATAAAAGTGAAATTTTTTGTTACCATTTAATGGAAGAATTTTATTTTCATTTTTTAGAAGAACTAATGATCTTTTTTGGGCTTCAATTCCTTTTTCAATATTTAGGGGATTATTAAATATTTTTAAGCCTTCATCATCAAGGTATGGATTATCAAAAAGACCTAATCTAAATTTTTGTTTCATAATTCTTCTAATGGATTGATTTATTCTTTTTTCATTAATTCTTCCTGATTTTATTAATTCAGCTAATTCAATTGGGAGAATTTCACCTCCTATCATGTCAATACCAGCAGAGAATTTTTTCTCTATTCTCTGTTTTATGTTTAGTGTCTCTACACCATAAGCACTTGCTGGTTTAAAAATTATTCCAAAGGGAAATTTTACGTCAGTTATTGTTTTCCAATCTGTACATATTATTCCATCAAATTTAAAACGCTCTCTTAGAAGACCAGTTATAATATCTTTGTTATATGATCCACCGACATCTTCATTAGTTATTCCTAAAGGAAGACTATAATAAGGCATTACAGATGAAACACCAGCATCAAAAGCAGCTTTAAAAGGAATTAAATGGTATTCAAAATTTCCTCCTTTATAGGATTGTAATCCCGGAGGAAAGTGAGTGTCTTTTCCATTGTCTACAGGCCCTGATCCAGGAAAATGTTTAACCATTGAAGCAACAGAATTATTATCTATTGAGTCTCCTTGAAGACCTTTAATATAGGCTGAAGTTAATTTAGCATTTAAATTAGCATCTTCACCAAAAGTCCCATTTACTCTTATCCACCTTGGTTCAGTTGACACATCTGCCATAGGACCCAGAGCTAATTTAATCCCAATCGCTTTATATTCTTGTCTAACTATATTTGCATGTTCACTAACAATAGTACTATCTCCTATAGCTCCTAAACCTAGAGCTGAAGGCCACTTGGAAAAAAAAGATGTATTTGAAGAAAAAGGGCTTTGAGTAACTCCATGTCTAGGATCTGAAGCAATAGTTATTGGAATACCTAAGCGAGAACGTTCACCAATTTTTTGAATTTGATTATACCATTTAAGCATATTTTCCTTTTTGTGAGTTGCCATAATATTAAAATGATTCATTTTAAGATTTATAAGCATATTAGAGCTTGAAGGAAATAAAAAAGAGAAAAAATTAGAAATGCTTGGGCTCTCTGAAATGCTGCCATCTTCTTCAATCCCAATAACGGTTATAAACATTGATCCGGCCTTTTCTTCAATTGTCATTTGGGAAATTAAATTTTCAACTCTATCGTCTATATTATTTCTTTTATCCTCATATATATCAAGTTTTCTATTTTTATTTAGATCTCTGTAAGAGTTCCCCTCTACATTAATAATTGGGGCTTTTGGGCCTAATTTTGACATATTTTTTGAAGATTCTAAACGCCATTTTATTTGAAAAATTAAGTAGATAATTATTAACAAAGAAATTAGGCTCGTAAATCCAATAGCTATAATTTTAAGAGTTTTTTTCATTTCAGTTTAATTAATTTAAGTTTTATTAAATGTAATTAAAAATATAAATCTTCTTAAAACCAATTATATGGTTTTAAGAAAGTAGATCTATTATTTTGATTCTTTTATAATTTCTTTATAATGATATATTTTAAAACCTGGTTGAATTGATTTTGAAATATTAATCATTGATTTAGCAACAAGAGATGCTTTTATTGGTTTATATTTACGGGGCATAAGAAATGATAAAAAAGGCATTATTAATTGAGCTACTTTTTCTCCAAATCTTTTCTCTTTTCTATTACCTAATAACAGTGATGGTCTAAAAACAGATGTTGAAAATAAATTAAGGTTTAATATAGAATTTTCAATTTCACCTTTTAGTTTTAGATAAAAATTATTGCTTTTAATATTTGCCCCTGAGGAAGATACAAATGAAAATATTTTCACATTGTGTTCCTTACAAGCTCTAGCGATATTGTATAAAATATCAAAATCTATTTTACGATATGCTTCTTTATTTCCTTTAACTTTTGATTGTGTTGTTCCAATTGCAGCAAAAACTATTTGACTATTTCGAACAGTTTGTGATAAAGAATTATAGTCTGAAAAATCAATAATTTGAAGAATAATTTTTTTCTGATTTAGCGAAAAGGGCTTTCTTGTTACAACATTTATTCTTTTATAATTAGAATCGTTAATTAGAAATTCTAACAATGATCCTCCAATTAGACCGGTTGCTCCAAAAAGTGTGACTTCTTTTGATTTCATTTAAGAAAATTAATTTTTAATGTCACAAGATTCTTTATCAATTTCTGTTTCAATAGTATAGTGCACAAATGGCCATTTTTTCATAATTTCTTTGACACCCTTTTTTACTAAAAGAAGTTTTTCAAAAGAGTCTATTTTATTTAGTTTAACATGAGTTGTAAAAACATGATGTTCTCCATCTAGAGACCATATTCGGGTATGATGGAGAGAATTTACATTCTCTATTTTTAAAATTTCGTTTTCGATTTTATCTTTATCAATGTCTAGTGGTACACCTTGAAGAAATATGAAGATACTTTTTCTTAATCTTATAATTACATTCCATAAGATATAAAGAGTTATAATTAAAGAAAGGGCTGGATCTAAGTAATGAATATCTTTAAAAATTAAAACTATGGAGACAATTAATATTGCAACCCATCCTAAAACATCTTCCAGTAAATGTAAAGAAACCATTTTTTCGTTAATTGATTTTCCTTTGCTAACTTTCCACGCTGCATAGCCATTAACTATAACTCCAATAATTGAGAAAAAAAACATGCCTTGTGCATTAGAGTGCTCAGGTTCTAGGATTCTTCCAATGGCCTCAATAATAATATAGATTGATCCCAAAAAAAGGATTAATCCAGTTATTACTGCACCTAAAAGAGAGAATCTTTTATAGCCAAAAGAAAATTTTTTGTCATTAGGTTTTTTTGATTTTTTTTGTAGATATAATGCAGTTCCAATTGAAAGAGTATCTCCTAAGTCATGAACTGCATCAGAGATTATTGCAATGCTATTGACGTAAAAGCCTCCAATTATTTCAAAAAAAGTAAATACAAGATTTAAATAAAATGCAATTCTAAGATTTTTTGTGGATTCATCATGATGATGGCTATGAGACATTGATAATTAATTAGATCTTTAAAAAGGCTAATGTATGAAAATGAATGTTGTTTTTTTCTTGCTAGGGTTGATTGTTTTTAGACATATTGTTTAAAATTTTCATTGCTTCATCTTTAGTAGCAATCTTTACAAAGATATGGTCGTGATAATATCCTGCAATAACATTGCAGCTTATTCCTTTTTTGTTTAGTGCATTTGAAAAGGCTGCAGTTAGACCAACAGCTTCAAGAGAGGAATGGATTGTTAGAGTAATCCAAGCAGCAACAAATGAATAAGAAAGCCCTAAAGTAATAGCTTCTTTTTTTGAAATAATAACGGTAAGGCCTTCGTCTTCTTTAAAAGTTCCTATTATTTTATTTGAGTCTATGTTTTCAACATTATCAAGGCAACAAAACACATATTCACCTTCATTTAATTTAGGCTTCATTTTTTTATAAGTGGTTTAATTTTTTTCTTCATAATAGAAAGATAATTTAATTAAAACAATTGAAATAACGCTTTAATTAATTTTAAGACGCTTTTTTCTTCTTCTTATATTGTTAATCATAAATCAATTTATAATAAAAAAAATATTTTTCACTTTTTTAATTACTATTTTATCTTTTTCAATATATGGACAAGATAAGTTAACATTTGAGTCAGCCACTTACTTTAACAATCTTGCTGCAAGTGAAGTTCCAAGATTTGTTGAACTATATAAAAAATTCAAATTTTACTCACATTAAACTGTAAAAAGACCTCTAATTAATTTTAGGGTTTTTTTAACTTTATTTTCCTCTACCAGTTTTTCGTACAGCGATAGATTTTCTTTTCGATTTATTTGAAACCATTTTTTTGTTTTTGTCTTCTTTAGAATTATTTAATTTACTATTACCAAAAAATTTACTACTCATATTATGTGTGTTTATTATTTATTGTAAAATTAATAAAGCAAAACGACAAATTCTTTGTCCTAATTAATTTAGGCTTCATTTTTTTTAAAAACGGTTTAATTTATTTTGCTGTAAATTGCTTTTTTTAAGCCCTTTTGTATTCCAAAATTAAACTCTCTGGATCTTGACATAAAAAGTCCATATAATTTGTTTTGAGGATCAATCCAAAAATGTGTGTTGTGATATCCCGACCAACCAAACACCCCTTTTGGAGATCCTGTTCCGTCTAGAAGGGGATCTTCCAGAACAGAAAAAGTAAAACCAAAATAATGTCCTGCAAGATCAGGGAAAATAAACGGCTCATTAGGGTCAGGAGCAGTATTTGTATATTTATCAATCATTAAATTATAGCTTGATTCAGAAACAATTTCTTTCCCCTTATAGCTTCCTTTATTTACAAGCATTTCGCAAAAGTTTGAATAATCGGAGAAAGTAGAAACAAGACCTTCCCCTCCAAAATGGGCAGAATTGTTTATATCATATGTTTGTTCATCAAGAAGATATGTAAACCCTTTTAAAGCAGTTTCACTTAGGTTAAATGGTGTATTTGGAAGTATATTTATAAAAAGTGGTTGAACCCTCGCTCTTTCTTCCTTTGTTAAATAAAATTTGGTTTCTGTCATTTCCATTGGGTCAAATAAGTTTTCTTTGAGAAAATCATAAAAAGAAATTCCTGAAAGAACCTCGACTAATTTTCCTAAAATTGCTTGATTTAGCCCATAAAGATAATGCGCACCAGGCTCAAACTCTAATGGATGGTTTGCAACTGCTTTTGAAAAAGCATCGAGATTATCAAAATAGTAAGAGCTAGTAAACTTATTCAAAGGGGATGGAGGAGAAATAAATTTATTTTCTCCATAAATATCACTGTAATATGTATAGCCAGATCTATGAGTGAGCAAATCAATTACTTTTATTTTATTTTTGCAGGGATAAACCCCTTCTTCACCTTTGCAATTTACATTTTCATATTCTGGAAGATATTTAGATAAGTTATCATCTAATTTATACAATCCCCTGTCATAAAGAATCATCATTGCTACAGTGGTTATAGGTTTTGACATTGACCATATAGGAAATATTGTTTCATTAGTTATATCCTTATCTCCCAATTTATTAGAATTAACAATTTGATTGTAAATCAACTCTCCGTCTCTAACCACCTTAAAAATATTTGATCCTGTTATTTCTTGACTAATTAAACTTTTTTGATATTCAATAACTGGGTCAGATGTATTACACCCAAATACAAAAAAAATTATTAATAAAGATATTTTTCTCATTTTGCTCTAATTTTGTTTGTTTTAAATATACATAATCTTTGTTTTTATTACAACACAGAAGATTACTAGTGGAGGAAGAGGGACTCGAACCCACGATCTCTTGATTGCCAGTCAAGTATAAGCCTTGTTCTAAAGAACTCGTTGACGCTTACTTTGTAAGCTTCTACCCAGCTTTTCTGTGTTTACTGAAATATAACGTTAAGATAACTTTAGTCAAATTTTTGTCACTAATTAATTTTAGGGAGGGTTTTTATTTTTCTCACATTGCTAATTATTAAATAAAAAAATCAGTATGAATATAAAACAGTTTTTAAAATTCACTCCATAGTTTTCTTAATTAATGGCTTAATGTCATTATTTGCTACAGAAATGTTTTTTGAAATGGCTATGATGGAAATAAGTGTTAGTCTTATAACCTTAGGTCAATTTGTGGGAGCAACCTTTATATTTCTTTCAATTCTTACATGGAAAACTCCTGACATTGCAGGTGATTCAGTTAAATCTTTTGGTTTAATATGGGCGCTTGGAGCTTTAATTTGGACCGGTATAGTTGGCTATCATATTGCTATAGGTGTAGCACGTGGTGCTACTGCAATTGGAAATATTGCAATATTTGTCATTTTAGGAATTCTATACTATGCTACAAGTAAAAGCAAAGATTAAATATAGAATTATTAATTTGATGTTTATATTCTCTATTCATTTAGAGGGTTTTTACTTAAAATTAAGTTTAATATTAATTAAATCAAATTTTTGGCAATAATTAATTTTATGAGTTTTTTTATAAATTATTACAATTTATATGACTACATTCGCGGCAAGTAAAATATAAAACACAATAATAATGAGTAAAAGTAATGGAACTGTAAAGTTTTTTAATACCAGAAAAGGGTTTGGATTTATAGAAGGTGAGAATAGTAAAGATATTTTTGTTCACGCGAATAACTTAATTGATCAAATTAATGACGGGGATAAAGTTAGCTATGATGTTGAAGAAACTCCTAAAGGTCCAAGTGCTATAAATGTTAAAATTCAAGAATAATTTTTTATAAAAAGAATTAAGACTTTACCAGTTAGCGATAAACCCTCTAATCAATTTTAGGGGGTTTTTTTTGTAATTTAACTGAATGATACAGTTAATAAAAAAACCATTCTATTACTTCCTCTTGTTTACAGGAATTATTCTTTCTACGTCTCATTTAGGAGATAATTTTATGGGAATAAGCGATGAAGAAGGATATTTATTAACTATTGGAATAGTTTGTTTAACTGCTTTTATTTTAGAATATTTAATTCCAGCCCTAAAAAAATAAAATTCCCTTAATGATTTATTGATGCGTAATATTCAAAGAGCAAGTAAAATTTCTTGGTAGTCTAATTAAACCTATTAAACTCTCTAATTAATTTTATGGGTTTTTAATGTATGAAACAAAAGCAAAATTTTTACTGTCTTTTGACCATGAAGGAACATTTATAGTACCCTGTCCTCCTATAAATTCAAATAATTTCCTGATTTTTAAGGTTTTTAAATCCATTAGCCTTAACATCACTTTTTTTAACGGAGGGTGTTTATCACCTTGATCATTTATATATGATATAAAAACCAGATTTTTACCATCAGGAGATGGGTGAGGAAACCAATTAGAATATTTATCTTCGGTCAATGTTATTTTATTTTTTCCATCAGCATTCATTCTCCATATTTCCATTTTTCCAGAGGCCATAGAATTATAAAAAATGTGCTTTCCATCAAACGAATATTCAGGCCCATCATCTAACCCAATTTCATTTGTTAATTTTATTTCTAATCTATCATCTAATGACATTTTATAAATGTCAGCTTCATTATTTCGAAAAGCTGTGAATAAAATTGATTTACTATTAGGGGAAATACCATGCCAATATGAAGGCCCTTTCGGAGTAATTAATTCAGGAGTTCCCCCGCTTAAAGGAACTTTATAAATTCTTGAAATTCCCCATGTTTGTCTAGATTGAGGATCTTTATCCATATTACTTAATATCAAATGCTTACCATTTGGAAAAATTCCATGATCATTATTACATTTATTTGCGAAATCTGTAAAAATTTCTATCTTTTCTTTTGTTTTAAAATTATATCGGTAGAGTAAACCTTTAGAATTATATATTAATTCATTTTCATTTAACCAATTTGGTGCTTCAAAATGATTTGTTTCTTCTAATACAACAGACCTTTTATCTTCATATATATTGTATATTTCAAGCCTAGATAAAAGCAATTCTTGAGAAAAAGAATTTGATATATTAAGGAAAAATAAAAACAAAATAATTTTTTTCATCACCTATCTGATAAGTTTTTTTATTAAAAAGAATATTAAAATATACTTTAAATATTTGTGGAGAAGATGGGACTCGAGCCCACGACTTCTTGACTGCCAGTCAAACGCAGCCTCGTTCTAAAGAACTCGACAGCGCATAATTTGTATACTTCTACCCAGCTTTCCAGTGTTTACTGAAATATAACTTTTACATAAAGTTAATCATTTTCTTGGCACTTATTTGGCACTTATTAATAAAGAACTACTTAAAGATTTTTATTTGTTAATAAATAACTGCTTAAAAAACACAAAAACGGTTTTTAATAACGTGATATAGTTATGAATTACTAACGTAGTGTGAAGTATTTCTTGACGAAAGTCTAAAACCGTACAGGCTGTGAGTGGATAAGCAGGCATATTTTTGACTCGGTGGAGAGTGTGTTTAATGCAGTACAAGGAAGTGCCACGAAAGTGGTCTGTTGACGAACAGAGTATTGACAAGCCGACGAGAGTCGAAGCAATATCTCTTTCTGAAAGGTGTAAAAACCTTTTAAGGAAGAACTATATCTAAACCTCAAATAATCAAAGCAATTTTAATACTAAAGCACTTAAAATATAAAGTACATAAATTATGGGTAGAATAGTAGGTATGCCTAATAGGGTAACAAAAGAAGTAAAATAAAAGTTGCAAGAGTTGATAGATGGAATAGTATCTTCTATAGATGTAGAGAGATTAAATACTAATCAAAAACTTAAATTTCTTCAAATATCACTTCAATATGCAATTCCACGTTTGAAGCATTCTACTGAAGATGTCAAGCAAAAAGAACCTTCTGTGGTTGATATTAATATTGTTGAAACTAGAGACGAGTTATATAGACTAAATAAAGTACGTGCTTACGAAGAAGAGCATAAAGTTAAAATTCTTTGATTTAAGATTTTATTATCCCCAGATTTTGTTTATTCTATCTTCTGTTTTTTGAGTATAAACCTCAATTAGCTTTTTGTTTCCTATATCCCTCTAATTAAATTTAGGGGGTTTTTCTTACATTTAGGTTGTAATTAAAAACCAATACAATGAAAAAGCTACTTCTTTTTTTACTATTTGTTCCTTTAGTTTCTTTTGGGCAGAGTATTTCAAGTATTTCATACGATTCAAATGGAAAAATAATTGCAGAAAATGATGACTGGTTTGATATATACAGAACAAATGATGGAGGAATAAAAAAAATGAAAGAAATTGAAGCTTATGAAAATGGAAAAACAGCACTTATTGTTATAACTGAATTTGAAGAAGGAGTGATGTGGGGCTTTTGTAAGTGCTGTACTTATGAAGCTGAAGAATGCCCAGATGAAGAATTTGTAATATATATGAGAGAAAAATTTATTAATCGTAAAGAATATTATCCAAATGGAAATTTTAAATCTGCAAATGTATTAGTAAAAGAATTTAATGAAATCCAAATACCTTTATCTAAAACCAGATATGATTATAATTCCCTGGATGAATATGGTGAAGTTCTTAAATCTTCAGGTTTTATTACAGATAAACACCTGACTAAAATTATTGATAATTACATTTTAATTTTTTCTATTAATGAAGAACATCATTTTTATGGGTACGGCAAGTATGATGATGATTTTTATTTTGTAAGCGCGAAAAATGGATTAAACATTAGAGACAAAAATTCACTTGATGGGCAGAAGATAAATAAATTACCTTTTGGCTCTTTAGTTTTTTTAAATGGGAAAAATTTAGGTGAATTAAGAGTTAACGATACTGATTCTAAAACAGGAGAAAAAAAACAAATTGAAGGTAATTGGGTTAAATTAGTAAGCATCCCTTCTGAGCCTATTTTTTCTTATAAAAACACAACAATTGGTTATGCTTTTGATGGTTTTCTAACAAAAGTTAAAACAGATTCATTTGACTATTTCAAATTTCTTGAAACAGAAAACAGAGTACTCTACAGCGAACTTGAGGAAGGGGAAATATATTTATATAAAGGAAAAGAATACACGGGTGTAGCAATAAGTTTTTATGACAATGGACAGCTTGCTTTTGCTGCAAGTTATAAAGATGGTAGGTTAAATGGGTGGTGGAGAAAGTGGGAAGAAAATGGCTCTCTATTTCTTGAAACGGAATATGTAGATGGAGAGATGGTTAGTGAAATGGATTTTAACTAAACCAAAGGCATATCATCTTCAGTAAGTTCAGAGATTTCTAATCCTCTTAAAGAAGTTAAACTTACTTACTTTTTTTTCTTTCTTTAAGAATCTTCAGACTTAAATAACAAAAGTATAGAATAAAAAATAAGGCTATAGTTATGATAATGTCATCATAAAAATCATTAAAAAACAATGGAGTTTCGCCCATATATGTTTTGTAACATATATACGAAATGTATAACACAATTAATAAGAAAATTAATTTTCCAGCTAAAGAATTATTTCGTAAAATTTTTTCAAATTTATTCATTTGATAAAGATACTAAACCACAGCCACATCTTTCTAATTAACTTTAGGGGTTTTTTCTTACATTTAGGTTGTAATTAAAAATCAATACAATGAAAAAGTTGCTTCTTCTTTTACTGTTTGTTCCGTTAGTTTCTTTTGCTCAAGATTCTGAATATAATATAAGCTCCTATTTAAATGTTGGTGAAAAAGCTTAAAATATTCATCATATAGGTGATGCTTGGCTTAATTTTTTGAGTAAAGCTGACAAGGATTATAATTATAATGTTGTAATGGCTACATTTAGTCCAGATTCAACATTAGATTGGCATAAACATTTAACTGGACAATTATTAATTGTTGTAGAAGGTGAAGGATATTATCAGGAGCGGGCTGTTTGGTTAGTTTAGCCATTGCGCTATGCATTTATTTAATTTTTATTATATAAAAAATGAAAACCAATTATAAAATCTTTCTTAATATTACTGGCATACTTATTATAGTAAATATTTTAATTGATGCTTTTACCGATTTGTGGGGTGAAACAAACACTGCCGATTATATTAATGGAGTACTTGTTATCTTTTTGATATTATTTGCTAAACAGGTTTATTCTAAAAAATAAAAGTTGAATAATAAAATACTATTAAGGTTTCTTTATTATTTAGTTCTTTTATTAATTGGTTTTGCTATTTACTTTGTATTAAGTAGAGTATTTGAATTTCTCTCTAATTAACTTTAGGGGGTTTTTCTTACATTTAGATTGTAATTAAAACCAATACAATGAAAAAATTAGGATCATTAGAGAAGGTTAATTTAAGGGAGGTATGGAAAAGAGAAGATACTGACTTTACTCAATGGCTTGCAAATGAAGAGAATATATCTCTTTTACTTGACGAGATTGGTATATCACAGCAGATGAAATAGAATCAGGAAAGAAAATTATAATTGAAAATCAGCTCGAAAAAACAGATCATTCTCATTTAGGACCATTATTAACTTATGCTTCAAGTTTTGATGCCCCCATCATTGTTTGGGTAGCAGTAAATATTAGGGATGAACATAAACAAGCAATAGAATGGTTTAATCGAAATATGACTGAAAATATTTCATTTTTTCTTGTTAAAATAGAAGTTTGGAAGATTGGAAATTCTAAACATTTCGATTAAAACAATAGAATCCCAAATAACAAAGGCTTATAAGATTTTTAGAAATAGATTGAGTGAAATAAAATCTGAATTCTAATTGATGAATTTAGTTTAATAAAAAAGTTAACATGATTTTTCACTATGCTGGTTTTTAGACACTTAAATGTAGTAAAATTATTCCACGTAAAATAATACACAAAAAAGCTATAACTCAAAAACTATCCATCCAATCTGCACTAATCGGCTCTCCATCTTTTGTACTTACTGTCTGTACTTTTGCCTTTATCGTGGTTTTATAAAAAAATAAGGGTTTACAAAGTAAGCCCTTATCATATTATTAAAATCACAAGTAGA
>CAUZKB010000029.1:0-13019 GCA_963580575.1 Bacteroidia bacterium
GTGATTTTTTGGATTTAATTTAATTGCTTTAATTTGTAAGAGAAAATTTGCGGTTTGTTTAGCAATTTTTTCATTGAAAATCATAAGCAAATGTATAAAGTTTTTTTTAATAATAAATTGATTAAACTTACAACCACTTTAGTTAAAAGTACTGATGAATCTCCATTATTTTTTATAAAATATATTTCAGCTCATGAAATAATTAAGGCAATAAAAAGTAAAACAGTAAAACAAATAAAGTTATATCACCCTAAAGAAGAAAAGTTGTTAATGCATTTTGAAAATAGATTTCCAACAGTAAAAGCGGCTGGAGGATTAGTTAAAAAAGATGATGATTTATATTTATTTATATACAGAAATAATAAGTGGGATTTGCCTAAAGGTAAGATTCGTAAAAATGAAAAAATTGAGGATGCTGCAATAAGAGAAGTCACTGAGGAAACAGGTATTAAGGGATTAACAATAGATAAATATATAGAAACTACATATCATATTTTTAGAGGAGTAATAAAACATAAGATTAAAAAAACTTATTGGTTTATAATGAAATCTTCTTATGAAGGAGGATTTTCTCCACAAATTGAGGAGAATATTATTGATGTAAAGTGGATTCAAAAAAACGAAATCTCAGCATTACTTGAAAATTCATATAAGAATATCAAAAGGTTAATTAAAAATAATCTTGAATTTTAAATTCTTACGGAGTTTGGAACTAATTTTTTATAGTCTCCCTTATTAATAATTATTTCTCTAACTATACTACTACTGATATAACAGAATTTTGGATTGGTGATTAAGAAAATAGTTTCAATTCCACTTAACTTATAATTGGTGTGTGCAATAGATTTTTCAAATTCGAAATCGGATGGATTACGAATACCTCTTAAGATGGTTTTTATTTTCTTTTCTTTGCAGAAGTTAATTGTAAGCCCTTTATAAGTTTTAACTTTTATTTTATTTTCAGTTTCAAATGTTTTTTCAATAAACCTTACTCTGTCTTTGTAATTGAAAAGGCATTTTTTTTGTTTATTTACACCTATTGCAACAACTATTTCATCAAAAATTGGAATAGCTCTTTTAATAATATCTTCATGTCCAAGAGTGATTGGGTCAAAAGATCCTGGAAAAATGGCACAGTTCATAATCAAATTTAATTTTTTTTATCAATTGCTTCGAGTAGTAAATCAGTAAAAAAAGATTCTAAAGAAATATTTGCTGCTGAAACTTGCTTTGGAATAATACTTTCTTTTGTTAATCCTGGTACTGTATTTATTTCTAAGAGGTAAGGAAGATTGTTTTCAATAATGAATTCACTTCGAGTAAAACCTTTTAGATTTAAAATTTTAAATGTTTTTATTGAAAGGTCTATTAGTTTTTTAAGATTTTTATCGTCTAATTTTGCAGGTGTTATTTCCTCTGATTTCCCCTCATATTTTGCAGAATAATCAAAAAAATCGTTTTTAGAAACTAGTTCAGTAATTGGTAGAACTTTAATTTCTCCCTTTAAAAAATACACTCCAACAGAAAACTCTCTACCTTCTAAAGCTTTTTCTATAATTAATTGAGAATCTTGTTTAAAAGCTTTTTTAATTGAACTAGATAATTCACTTTTTTTATAAACTTTATAGATTCCAAAACTACTACCTGATCTATTTGCTTTTACGAAACAGGGAAGGCCAATAGAATTAATTATTTCATCTTCATTAATAATTTGACCTTGATCTAAATAATAATTTTTAGCGCAGGGAATATTATAATTTTTAAGAATTGAAAGGCAATCCCTTTTATTGAATGTAAGTGCTGAAGAATAGCTGTTAGAACTTGTGTATGGAATATTAATAAGTTCAAGAAAAGCAATTATTTGTCCATTTTCTCCAGGTGGACCATGAATCGCATTAAAAACGACATCAAATTTTATTTTTTTCCCATTTTTTATATAGGAAAAATCACTAATAAAAAATTCGTATTTATTATTTTCTTTATCTTCGACAATCCATTTATTAAAATCAATTTTGATTAAAGAAGCATCCCATAATTTTTCTGATAAATTATTTAAAACGTTGAATCCACTTTTAAATGAAATTTTTTTTTCTAATGAAAATCCTCCACAAATAATACCTACAGATTTTTTATTCATATAAAATTTTGTATACAAATGTAAATTATTAAATACAAACCAAAACTTGAGTTTTATTATATTTGAATCTCTTAAATTGTTTATGCTTTTTATTAAAATTCTTTTTAAACAAATTTTTAAATCAGGAATTGTATTATTTCTTTTTTTTGTATGTATTTATTTTGGTTTAAATTTAATTACAAATCACAATAACTATAAGACTGTCCCAGATTTAAGTGGTGCTTATATAGGTGATTTAAATAAAATAATGGAAGAGCATCAATTAAGATATGAAATTATTGACTCATCAAAATTTTCAAATGATTATCTTCCGTTAACTGTTATAAGTCACATTCCATCAAAGGGAGATGAAGTTAAAAAGAACCGTAAAATTTATTTAACTGTTAATCCCTCAGGTTATAGAAAAATTACTGTTCCAAATCTTATTCAGATAACAAAGAGAAACGCTGAAACTATTATAAATTCTATAGGATTTCAATTAGGACAAATTACCTATAAAGATAATATAGGAAAAGATATGGTTCTAGAAATTTTTTATAAAGGTGAAAAAATTGATCCAGGAATTTTATTGCCTAAAACATCAATTATTGACTTAGTATTAGGAAATGGGAAGAGATGAAATAGATTTATCTAATTTTGATTCGGAAAAATTACATGAACATTTTTCTTTTAAAGTTGATCTTGGACAAAATCCTTTGAGAGTTGATAAATTCTTGATGTTGAGAGTAGAAAATGCAACAAGAAATAAGATTCAAAAAGCTGCATTAAATGGAAGTATTAGAGTTAATGATTTTCCTGTAAAATCAAGTTACAAGGTTAAGGGTGGTGAAATAGTGAAAGTTTTGTTTAATAGACCTCCACATGAAAATTTATTGATTCCTGAAAAAATGAATATTGACATTGTTTATGAGGATGATGACTTAATAGTAGTTAATAAACCTCCTAATCTTGTTGTACATCCAGGTCATGGAAATTATTCAGGGACTTTAATAAATGGGTTACTATATCATTTTAGTAATTTGCCAAAAAACTCAAACAACAGACCCGGATTAGTTCATAGAATTGATAAAGATACCAGTGGTTTACTTGTGATAGCAAAAACTGAGTCTGTTATGATTGATTTATCAAAACAGTTTTTTGAAAAGAAATCAAAAAGAAGTTATATTGCTTTGGTGTGGGGAGATTTAAAGTTTGATAAGGGTACAGTTGAAGCATCAATTGGACGAAATCCAAAGAATAGATTACAAATGAAAGTTTTTATTGATGATTCTATGGGTAAAAAAGCGATAACTCATTATAAGGTTTTGGAAAGATTTGGATATGTAACTTTAATTGAGTGTAGATTGGAAACAGGCAGAACTCATCAAATTAGAACTCACATGAAGTATTTAGGTCATACTATTTTTAACGATGAAAGATATGGAGGAAATAAAGTTTTAAAAGGAACTATATTTTCTAAGTATAAAAAATTTGTAGAAAACTGTTTTCTTATTATGCCAAGGCAGGCTTTACATGCTAAAACATTGGGCTTTATTCATCCTTCTTCAAAGGAAAACATTGAGTTCAATTCTCCGATACCAGATGATATGAAATCTGTTATTGAAAAGTGGAGAAATTATGCAATTTATAAACAATTGACTTAAAAAAAATAAATTTTTTTATTTAATTTTACTTAAAATTAGAAAAAATGAAAATCTTAATTTCTCCTGCAAAGTCTTTAGATTTTGAATCAAAATTTTCAATTAAAGATTTTTCTAAACCATATTTTGAAAAAGAATCTTGTAAAATTAATTCAATATTAAAGAAGATTGATGTAGGCGAATTATCTAAGTTAATGAGTATTTCTCAAAAGTTAGCGGAGTTAAATTGGACTAGAAATCAAAATTTTCAATCTAATGAAAAATCTAATAGTTATAGACAAGCCATTTATGCTTTTAATGGAGATGTATACAATGGTTTAGATGTTAAATCATTACCTGAAAATAAAATTGGATATATGCAGGAGAATCTTAGGGTTTTGTCTGGTTTATATGGTATATTAAGACCTTTAGACATTATTAGACCATATAGATTAGAAATGGGAACTAAATTGTCAATAAATGGATCTAAAAATTTATATGATTTTTGGAAGGAAAAAGTTACAGAGAAACTTAATAACGAAATTAAATTAGATAATGAATTAATAATAAATTTGGCTAGTAATGAATATTTTGATTCAATTGATTCTAAAAAGTTAAAAGGAAAAATAGTTTCACCTCAGTTTAAAGATTTTAAAAATGGAAAGTTGAAAATTATTTCTTTTTATGCTAAAAAAGCAAGGGGGCTTATGACTAGGCATCTTGTTGAAAATGAAGCTAATGATTTTGACTCTATTTTATTTTTTCAAAAGGAGGGTTATTCTTATAGTGAAGTTGAAACAACTGATAAATTAAAACCTGTTTTTATTAGATAATCTTAGATTTAAAATAAAATAATTTAATAGAGTAATTGATCGTTTATTCCCAAAATAAATTTTTTTTGATATTCTTTAAGGAAAGATTTTGTCAGGGTTTTTACTCCTAAAATCTGTGGGTCATAAATTTTTTCTATCATGTTAAGATCTAAATATTTTTTTAAAAAAAGTTTTGATAGTTTAGAGTAACTATAATGCCAGGGTTCGTATAAAAACCCATCTCTATTTGAGTTTTTTGTATAGGGCAAAATAAAATTAAATTTATAAGCATTTTTTTCCATCCAAATTCTTAATGGTTCAAAGGAATTATTATTGTAAAAATTTTTGGCTAATAATAAATTTCCTTTAATGTTGTGATTTTTATCAATTATATCAATTTCTGTTCCCCAATGATGTCTTGAAGTTCCTGGAATTGTGGAATATTGAATTATTTTTTTAATATTTTCAAAGGGAGTAATTTCTTGTTTCTGATTATTTAAAAATTTTCTATTCCATATTAATTTTTGTCTTTCAAAAGACCTATATCCAGAAACTATTTTGATATTTATTTCTTCTTTTTTGGCCGCATTTTTCATTTCATTAAATTTTATGCTTACAGTTTTTAAAATTTTATTTCTTCCTTCATCTAAGTTAGGAGACCCTTTTCCAATCAATAAAGAATTCTTTTGGTTTAGATTTAAAAAAAAATAATTTGGAGATATCCCAATAGGAGATCCTAAAAGTGTATAAATAAAGTGAGATCGATTCATAAATTTAATTAATATTATATTGACAATTTTTTATATCAGTTCTTATCTTTAAAGAATGAAAAAAATATTTTTTTTAGTTTTGGTTTTCTATTCCTTTACCAATTATTCTCAACAAAGAGAATATATTAAGGGAAAATTATTGTACAAAAACACAAATGTTCCAGCTGCTAATGTAATAAATAATACTGCTCAGTTTAGTACAATTACCGACTCTAATGGTGAGTTTGAAATTTCTGTTTTTGAAGGCGATGAAATTATATTTTCATCGGTTCAATATAAAATAAGAACTATAACAATTTCTTTAGAAATGCTAAGAAAAAGAAGAATTATTGTTTCTGTGGATGAAAGTATTACGGAGTTGGATGAGGTCATAGTTACTCCAGAAAATATTGAAAAATTCTTAGATCTTAAAGAGGAAGAATTTAAAGGGGTCGATTATAAAACAGACAAGTCAACAAAAGTTAATAATAAGTTGACAGATAAAAGGGTGTTATCTAATGGTATAGATATTGTCAATGTTACTAAATTAATTTTAAAAGCTTTATCCAGTATTGAAAATAAAGATAAAAGTAAGATAAAGCCTAGCGAAGTATTACCTTACGTTTTTGAAGATATTTTTTTTCTTCAGGATCTTAATTTAAAGCAAGACCAAATTATAGGATTTTTAGAATATATTGATAAGAGGATTCCTTCAGAAGAACTTTTAAAACAAAGTCAAAAATTACAATTGATTGATTTTTTGATAAAAGAAAGTGAAAACTACATTAAAAATTTGAGTAATTAGTTTTTACAAATTTATTAATATGCGAAAATTAAAAAGAATAAATTTATTTATATTCTTAATTATTTTACTAAGCTATGGGTTTATTCACAAGTTTTATGTAAGTGTTGTTACAATAGAATATAATAAATTAAATAAGACACTTGAAATTACAACTCAAGTCTTTGTTGATGATATTGAATTAATGTTTAGAAATAAGAATATTAATTTGAATTTGTACTCGGAATCAAAAATTAGGGTAGATAGTTTATTGAAAGATTATTTTAAAAGTGTATTTAAGATAAAAAAGGGTAAAGATATTTTAGCTTACAATTTTTTAGGAAAAGAATATTATGATGACATATTAAATTGTTATATAGAAGTTAATGATGTTAATATTAACGATTCATTAATCCTAGAGAACAGATTATTGATAGAGATCTTTGATTCTCAAAAAAACATTGTTCATTTTAAGGGAAAAAATAATAACAAAAGTTTTTTGATGAATAATAACAAAACTCAAATAGAATTAATTTTGAGCGAATTTGAATAATTGAAAACCTTATTTATAATGCGTTATAAATATCTTATATTTAGAATAAAAATAAATTAATGAGGATTTTATCAATAACGCTTTCTTTTTTTATATTTAATTTTTTTCTTTATGCTCAAAAATTAGATGAAAAAACGATAGGTCATTCAAACAATAATCCCTTTAGACAATTGATTGATTTATTTGCAACACCAAATAAATATCATAATGCATCAGGGGCTCCAGGTGTTGATTATTTTCAACAAAAGGTTGATTATTTTATGGAAATTGAACTTGATGATGAAAAAAAGAAATTGTATGGAGAGCAAATTATAACATATACTAATAATTCTCCAGATAATTTAGAATATTTATGGATTCAATTGGATCAAAATATTAGAAAAAAAGATGCACCGGCTTTAGAAAAAAATGAGAGTAAATTTCAATTGATTCAACAAACTAAAACTTTTGCTTCAAGTTTTATTGATGATCCTTTTGATGGTGGATTTAATATTGAATGGGTAAGAGATATTAATGGTAATCCAATTAAATACGTAATTAATCAAACCATGATGAGACTTGATTTAGTGAAACCAATTTCTAGTGGACAACAGTTTAAATTTAAAATAAAATGGTGGTATAATATAAATAATCATGTAGATAATAGAGCTAGATCTGGATACGAGTTTTTCCCTAAAGATGATAATAGAGCGTATGTAATTGCTCAGTTTTTTCCTAGACTTTGTGTTTATAACAATGTTGAAGGTTGGCAAAATTATCAGTTTTGGGGTAATGGTGAATTTGCATTAGAGTTTGGAGATTATGATGTAAATATTACGATACCTTCAGATCATATTTTGGATGCAACTGGTGTTTTACAAAACCCTAAAGATGTCTTATCTAAAATAGAGTATAATAGATATAAGCAAGCTCAGAATAGTTTTGATAAACCTATAATTATTGTAACTCAAGATGAAGTTATAGAAAAGGAAAAAAACTTTTCTAAAAATAAAAAAACCTGGAAATTTAAAGCTAAAAATGTTCGTGATTTTGCTTTTGCTACCTCAAGAAAATTTATTTGGGATATGCAAGCAGTAAAAATTGGTAATAAAAAAGTTTTGGCTGTTTCGTTGTATCCTAAAGAGGGAAATCCACTATGGGAAGAGTATTCCACTAAGGCAGTTGTTCAAACATTGAAAACATACTCAAAGTTTACTTTTGATTATCCTTATCCAAAAGCTGTTTCAGTTCATTCAAAAAATCAAGGAATGGAGTATCCTATGATTTGTTGGAATTTTGGAAGACCCGATGAAGATGGAAGATATTCTGATAGAACTAAATTTGGTATGATTAGCGTTATAATTCATGAAGTTGGTCATAATTATTTTCCAATGATTGTTAATTCAGATGAGAGACAATGGGGTTGGATGGATGAAGGTCTAAACACATTTGTTCAATATTTAACTGAACAAGAATTTACTAATTCCCATCCTGAAGTTTTAGGGACTTTGGAAAAATACCCTTCTGGGAGAGGTGATCCAAAAAAAATCATTCCTTATATGTCGGGTGATCAAAGTTTTATTTCACCAATAATGTCAAATCCTGAAAATGTATTTCAATTAGGATCTAATGCATATGCAAAACCTGCTACAGCATTAAATATATTGAGAGAAACAATTATGGGTAAAGATTTATTTGATTATGCTTTTAAAACATATTCTAAAAGATGGATGTTTAAACATCCAACACCCGAGGATTTTTTTAGAACAATGGAAGATGCTTCTGCTGTAGATTTGGATTGGTTCTGGAGAGGATGGTTTTATTCTACAGATGTTGTAGATATTGGAATAAATAGTTTTAATCAATATTCTGTTTCTTCTGAGCCTGGGATTCAAGTTAAAGAATTAATAGAAAATTACGGACTGACATTTGAAGACATGTCTTCTTCTGTTTATATGGTTGAGGATAAAGATGATCAAACAATTAATAAATTGAGAGAAGACAGGCTCAAAGTATTGAAAGAATATTTGAATGATAGTGACAATAAATCTAAAATACCTAAATATTTTTATGAAATTGGTTTTGAAAAACCAGGTGGGCTTGTTATGCCAATTATTGTAAAATACACATATTCTGATGGTACTTCAAATATAGTTAAATATCCTGTTCAAGTATGGAGAAAAAATTTGGATCAAGTTTATAAAGTTCTTACATCTGATAAAATAATAATTGAGGTAACTGTAGATCCAAATTTTGAGACCTCAGATATAAATATTAATAACAACAGTTGGCCTAAAAAAGAGATAAAATCTAAGTTTGAATTATTTAAAGAAAAAGTAAAAGGATAAAATTTTATACTTTTATATTTACATAAATTACTATTATGTTATTTATTAGTGGGGCAGAAATAGTTTTTGTTTTTTTTATTGTTTTATTAGTTTTTGGTGCAGATAGAATACCTTCTCTTGCAAGAACTTTGGCTAAAGGTATGACTCAAGTTAGACAGGCTACAAAGGATATAAAAAGTGAAATTCAAGACTCTATGGATATTGAAGATCCTACTAAATCAATTTCTGAAGGTATTGATGAAGAGGTCAACAAAGTAAAAAATGATCTTGATGACATAGAGGATTCTATAAAGAGAGACGACCACAAGTTCAGTGATAGCAAGAAATAATTTTACTAATTATAAAGGATACACAAAAAATGAGCAAGAATATGAATTAATCATAAATGGCTTAAATTAAAGCTCCTAAAATAATAAAGATGAACCAACACATTTTTTTCGTGCTCGCTGTGCTATCGTTGAGCACATCAGTTTTAGCGCAATCAACCCGTATTACCGACCTGAGGTTGAATCAGCTTTCTAATCCCTTAGGGATAGATGCTCAAAGCCCACATTTTTCGTGGAAAATTAAGAGCGCTGATTATGATGTAATGCAGTCACACTATCAAATTATTGTGGGTACAAATCCGAATTTAAGTTCATCGAGTATTTATTGGGATTCGGGTAAAATATCTTCAAAAAACAGCACCTATATTGTATATGAAGGCCCTGCTTTGAAAAGCAATCAAACCTATTATTGGAAAGTAAAAGGATATACCAACAAGTCCTAAAAAGAGATTCAGAGCGATGTTGCTCATTGGTCTATGGGACTACTAGCCAAAGAAGATTGGAATGCGGATTGGATAGGACAGTCTAAAGAAGATGACAAAAACAGAGAAAGCCCATACTTAAGAACAGATTTTAAACTTAAAAATGGATCAATTTCTACTGCGTATATACACATTACGGCTAAGGGAATGTATGAAGCTTTTATCAACGGAAAACGTGTAGGGGATGAAGACCTCTCCCCAGGATGGACTTCGTATAAGGAGCGAATCCCTTATCAAACGTTTGATGTCAAAGACTTACTGGCTAAAAACAATGCAATAGGTATTGTTATCGGTAGCGGATGGTATCGTGGTTACTTGGCGTGGTCAGATGCTAAAGATCATTACGGTTCTGAGATTGCAGCAAAAGCACAACTGATAATTACTTACACTGACGGCTCTACAGAAATCATTGCAACAAATCCCGATTGGACTTATACTCATGGAGCTGTAGTGGATTCAGAAATTTACAATGGGGAATGGTATGATGGACAAAAACACAGGCCTGACTGGTCGAATTTTGGATTTACTCAAACCAGTTCTAAAAAAGTGACAATCTATCCTTCGGGAAAAGAACAACTCATTGCTTCTCGAAATGAGCCCATAAGAAAGCAGGAAAACCTTTACAGCCAAGAAAAAGATCATAACACCCTCTGGCGACACGGTTCTTGATTTTGGACAAAACTTAGTAGGCTGGGTAGAGTTCAATCAAACAGGCAAAGCAGGAGACACAATTCGATTGTATCACGCAGAAATTTTAGATAAGGAAGGAGAGTTTTACACTGAAAACCTCCGTGCGGCCAAGCAAATGAACACCTTCATTCTGAATGGTGATCCGGATTTTATTTACCGTCCACATTTTACTTTTCAAGGGTTTCGCTATTTAAAAATTGAAAGTTCAAACACTGTAAACCCTGAGGATTTTAAAGCAGTAGCCCTGTATTCGGATATGAGCAAAACAGGTAGTTTAATCACCTCCGATTCATTGATCAATCAGTTACAGCATAATATCCAATGGGGCCAAAAGGGGAATTTTCTTGATGTCCCAACAGATTGTCCACAACGGGACGAACGACTGGGATGGACAGGAGACGCCCAAGCATTTTTTAATACAGCTGCATTCAATTATGATGTAAAAAACTTTTTTGACAAATGGCTAATAGACCTCTCCATTGATCAACGAGAGGACGACTCTGTTCCTTTTGTTGTGCCTAACTTATTGGGAAAAGACGCTATGGGATCAGCGGGTTGGGCAGACGCAGCAACCATTATACCTTGGAATGCGTATTTGTACTATGGAGATAAAGAGGCATTAAAGCAGCAGTATCCTAGTATGAAAAAGTGGGTAGACTATATGAAAAACCTATCTCAAGACGAAATTTATAAAGGAGGCTTTCATTTTGGAGATTGGCTATTTTATCGCCCCAATGACGATAATGATGGTCGTTCAGCTGTCACAAGCACCTTTAATATCTCCTATTTTTTTCTTTGAATTAGCTCTTGCGCTTAAAGCTGAACCAAAATCAGGTTTTAGTTCTATTGCTTTATTAAAATCTGTAGCACCCAAAAACATATTATACATATCAGTCACCTTTGAGGTATCCCAAAAGCTAAAGTTCTTGCAAATTTCATTACAGTATCTCTTACCACGACTAAAGCATCAATACAACGAGAATGAAGAACCTATAGCCCACACGGTAAATATCGTTAGAACAACTCACGGATTAGAAAGACTTAAAAAAGTTGAAAAGTATGAAGCTGAAAATAACGTTAAAATACTTTAAATATTCAGTTTATATTCAGTTTTTAAATAAAAAAAGGTTTACAATTTCTCGCAAACCTTTGTGGGTGTTGGCGGATTCGAACCGCCGACTTTTACCCTGTCAAGGTAACACTCTGAACCAACTGAGTTAAACACCCTTTATTTCAATTAATACAAAAATATTTAAATTTTTGTAGCTCCTACAGGAATCGAACCTGTATCTAAAGTTTAGGAAACTTTTGTTCTATCCGTTGAACTAAGGAGCTGTCATATAAATTAATATAAGAGTAAAAATAAATAATAAAATGAGGATATTTAAAATAATAATTCTTCAAAATTTATATATAAACTTTCTAAACCTGATAATAATTAAAATCTATTTATATTGATGTTTTAATTTATTAATAATGAAAATTTTTTTTTGAGAAAAATAAATTCATTTTAATTATACTACCGCTAGGACTTTTTATTGTTTTTATAAACAAAAAATTATATAATGGTTTTCTCTCAAACTCGAATATTGAAAATCATTATCTTTTTGTTGGTTTACTTTTATTAATTGTTCTTATTTTGGTACTCATTATTTTAAAAATTGACAAAAATTCATAATAATGAATTTTATAAATAAAAAAATCCTTGAATACTCATTAAAAAATAGTGACCCTCCATCAAATTTGCTTAATGATTTAGAGCGAGAAACTAATCAAAAAATTCTTAAACCTAGAATGTTAAGTGGAAATTTCCAAGGAAGATTTTTAAGTCTTTTATCAAAAATCACTAATCCTCGTTCAGTTATTGAGATTGGAACTTTTACGGGATATTCTGCTCTTTGTTTGGCTGAAGGACTTCATCCAGAAGGATTAATTCATACTATAGATAACAATGAAGAACTCGTTACTATACAAGACAAGTATTTTGGAAAAAGTGATTTTAGATCAAACATTAAACAATATTCAGGTAATGCAATTGAAATCTTACCTAAATTCAATTGTAGTTTTGATTTAGCCTTCATTGATGCTGACAAAATTAATTATATTAATTATTTTGAGATTATAATAAAAAAAATGATAAAAGGCGGAATAATTATTTCAGATAATGTTTTATGGAGCGGTAAAGTATTAGAAAACAAAGGTCCTATAAATGAAGAAACTGAGGTCTTAAAAAAATATAATCAAATGCTAAAAAATGACAAAAGAATATCCACATTAATTTTTCCTTTAAGAGATGGTTTGACTATAAGTCAAGTAAATTAAAGGTCTCTATAAAGAGGGAGAGCAAGCGTAAACCCTATACTACACTAATAATTTAAGCCCTTCACAAAAGTGAGAGATTTTTTTATTTAAAAGCATTTACGTTTTTTAAAAAAGTAGGAATGTTTTTGGTTTAATTTTTTGTGATATTCACAAAAGCTACAAGATTCAGTATATTTTGGGATTTCGTCTTGATTAAGAAGATTATAAATATTTTTAAGTTC
>CAUZKB010000030.1:0-12109 GCA_963580575.1 Bacteroidia bacterium
ATTATTCAATATTAAATCTGTTGAAGGTCAAAATGATTTTGCTTCAATGGAAGAAATTATTTATAGAAGGTATAAAAGAGTTTTAAATGAGAATCAATCTCTACCCCAATTAATTATTATAGATGGGGGAAAAGGACAATTAAGTTCAGCTCTAAAAAGTATAAATTCATTAGGCTTAAACAAAAAAATAGAACTAATTGGAATAGCAAAAAGATTGGAAGAACTTTTTTCTCCCAATAATTCTGAACCCTTATATATTGACAAAAAATCAGAGACTCTCAAAGTAATTCAACATGCCCGTAATGAAGCCCATCGTTTTGCAATAAGTTTTCATAGAAAAAAAAGGGACAAGTATACCTTAAATTCTGAACTTAATAAAATTGAAGGTCTAGGACCAAAAACAAATTTAAAATTGATAAATAAATTTAAATCCGTTCAAAGATTAAAAACTTCATCATTATTAGATATTCAATCAATATTAGGTTTAAAAAAAGGAAAGAAGATCTTTGATTCAATTAATAAAATTAGATAGATTAACTATTTTAGCATAAGAATCCTATGAAAAAAGTTTTAAGCTTACTTATCCTCTTTTTTATATTAATAAATGTTTTTGAATTAAAATCTCAAACTAAAAAAATAATTGATACCCCATTCAAAGATGGAGAATGGTTTGAATTTAGAATTCACTATGGGTTTTTTAATACAAGTTACGCTTCAATTAAATTAAAAAAAGATACTCTAAATGATATTCCAGTATTTCACTCTAAAGGTTATGGAAAAACTACTGGTATAGCAAGATGGTTTTTTAAAGTAGAGGATCACTATGAAAGTTATTTCGATAAAAAAAAAATAATGCCTTATAAATTCATAAGAAATATTTATGAGGGAGGATACACAAAAAATATTGAAATTAATTTTAATCACGACATGCAAATTGCACACATTAACGATAAAAAGAAAAAAACAAAAAGTGAAATTCCTTTTAAAATTAATGCTCAAGATATAGTATCATCTTTCTATTATTTAAGAAAATTTTATCCAAGAGATAAAAAAGATATAAACGAAAGTTTTAATATTAATATGTTTTTTGATAGTGAAAATTATATTTTCAAACTTAAATATCTTGGAAAAGAAATTATTGAGAGTAAATTTGGAGATATTGAATGTTTAAAATTTATTCCGATAGTTCAATCAGGAAGAATTTTTAAAGAGCAAGAAAGTATTACAATTTGGATCTCAAATGATAAAAACAGAATACCCATTAGAGTTCAAGCTGATGTTATTGTTGGATCTATAAAAGCTGAACTTGAAAATTTTAAAAATCTTAAGTATCCATTTAAAATTAAATTCTAAATTATTATAGGAAAACTTTTTTAAAACTTTTGGTTTAAAAAAAAAAAAATATCCTAACATTTACGAAATTTGAGATACTATGTATTTATTGCGTATAATTCTTGTCTTACTTTTATTAACAATTATTTCCTGCACAAATAATAAAGAACCTCTTAAATCAATTACTAAATCTAATTCTGAGAAAAAAAACTCTATCCAACTCTATGGTCTTGATTTAAATTCATTTATAATCAAAGAAACTAAAATCAAAGGAGGTGATACATTTGGAAAAATACTTGAGGAAAATGGAATTGATTATCCTGAAGTCCACAAAATTCTTGGTATTATAAAAAATAAAGTGAATATTAAAAAACTTCAAATTGGAAAACCATATACTCTCTTCTTCAATATTAATAATATTTCTTATCCTGAATATTTTATTTATCACCCTAAAATTGAGGAGTACACGGTCATTCATTTAAAAGATAGTATATATGCAAATAAAATTTCAAAGGACTATAAATTAGTTGAACTTGAGACTTTAGGAATAATCACAAGTTCTTTATACGAAACAATGAAAAATATTGGTGTTAATGAATCTCTTGCTTATTATCTTTCAGATGTATATGCCTGGAATATAGATTTTTTTAGACTCCAAAAAGGAGATAAATTTAAAATTATATATACCGAAAAATTTATTGATGATTCTATTTCAATTGGAATTGAAAGAATTAAAGCTGCTTATTTTGAACACAATAAAAAACCTTTATACGCTTTTGAATTTGAATCTGACTCGATCAAAGGAATTATAGATTATTTTGATGAAAAAGCTAAAAACTTAAGAAGAGCTTTTTTAAAAGGACCCTTGAAATTTAATCGAATCTCTTCAAGCTATAACATGAAAAGAAGAATAGCTTATTATGGTAACAGAATAAGACCTCATAAAGGCACAGATTTTGCTGGTCAGATTGGAACACCAATTCGTTCAACTGCAAATGGAACTGTTTTAAAATCATCCTATTCAAGAGCAAATGGAAACTATGTCACTATAAAACACAACAATACTTATTCAACGCAATATCTTCATATGAGAAAAAGAAAAGTAAGAATAGGTCAATTTGTTAAGCAAGGCGATGTAATAGGGTGGGTTGGCATGACTGGATATACATCTGGACCACATGTGTGTTATAGATTTTGGAAAAACGGAAGACAAGTAGACCCTTTCAAACAAAAACTTCCTGAGGCTAAACCTATTTCTAAAAAATTAAAAAATAAATATTTAACTCACATGGACCCTTATAAAAGACAATTAGATTGTATTAATTTTGAAGATGAATCTTTAAAATCAAATGTGGTTAATCTCGAAAAAAAATCAACAATAAATGATGCTTCCTAATCATAACCCAACCAAATTAAAAAGTTGGCAAAAATTAATCAAACATTATAATTCCATTTATGATAAGTCAATCTATTCACATTTTTCAAATGAAAAAAATAAAAGAGATTATTGTTTTATAAACTGGAAAGAATTTCATTTAGATGTTTCAAAAAATAAATGGAATAGAAAAACTTTCGACTTACTAATTGACTTAGCAAAAGAATCTGATCTTGAAATTGCAATCAAACAATATTTTAATGGATCCAAAATTAATGAAACTGAAAACCGTGCAGTTCTTCACTCAGCTTTAAGAAAAAAATCAAGAAATAAGATAATTATTGATAATGAAGATATTAGTAAAAATGTTAAGTCTACTAAATCAAAAATGTATTCATTTTGTAATAAAATTATCTCTGGAAAATGGAAAGGTTATAGTGGGAAAAGAATCAAAAATATAGTTAATATTGGCATTGGTGGTTCTGATCTAGGTCCTTCAATGATTACTGAAGCTTTAGCATATTATAGAAACAAATTAAATATAAAATTTATTTCAAATATTGATGGTGATCATGTATATGAAAATATTAAAAATCTTAATCCTGAAACTACACTTTTTATAATTGTCTCCAAAACATTTACAACTCAAGAAACATTAAGTAATGCAGAAAAAATAAAAAAATGGTTTTTAATTAAAACTAACAACAGTAGTCTTGAAAAACATTTTATTGCAGTTTCAACAAATAATGAGAAAATTAAAGATTTTGGAATTTCCTCAGAAAACATTTTCCCTATGAATGATTGGGTTGGAGGAAGATTTTCTTTATGGAGTTGTGTTGGATTAAGTATTTGTCTTGCTATCGGTACAAATAATTTTGAAGAATTACTTAAAGGAGCTGGATCAATGGATAATCACTTTGAAAAGACTCCCTTTGAAAAAAACTTACCAATTATTCTTGGTGTTTTAGGTATATGGTATAACAATTTCTTCAATTCAGAAAGTGAAGCCATAATTCCATATACTGAATATCTAAAAAATTTGCCAACATATCTTCAACAAAGTGTAATGGAAAGCAATGGAAAAAATATTGACAGAAATGGCAACAAAGTTAATTATCAAACCGGCCCCATTTTGTGGGGTTCTACTGGAACAAATGCTCAACACGCTTTTTTTCAATTAATTCATCAAGGAACTAAATTAATTCCGATAGATTTTATTGGGTTTAAAAAACCATTACATGGAGACGAAAAGAATCACAAAAAATTAATGGCAAATTTTATAGCTCAAAGTGAAGCATTAATGATGGGTAAAAATATTGATTCTGTTATTGATGAATTGAGATTACAAAATTTAAAAGATATTAATATAAAAAAGTTGGCTCCATATAAAGTCTTTGAGGGTAATAAACCTTCCAATACAATCTTGATTAAAAAATTAACCCCATACAACTTAGGAGCTTTGATTTCAATGTATGAACATAAAATTTTTGTTCAGGGTATTATTTGGAATATTTATAGCTTTGATCAGTGGGGAGTAGAATTAGGGAAGCAACTAGCAAATAAAATTATGAAAGACTTTTCATCAAAAACCCAAAAACACGACAAATCAACTGAAAGTTTAATTAATCAAATAAAATAATTGTCATTCACAAGCTTGAAGACTTATATCAATTGGTTTAGCTGAATAAGTTAAACATCCTAATGAAATGTAATTCACCCCCGTTTCAGCAATAGATAAGATATTAGATTCAGTTATATTTCCTGAGGCCTCAGTAGGTATTTTATTGTCTACTAAACTAACAGCACCAATTAAAGAGGGAATATCCATGTTGTCAAGTAATATTCTATTAACAAATGAATAATTTAGTACTTCTTTTACTTCTTTTAAGTTTCTCGTTTCAACTATTACGTTATATTTTCTTTTTAATCCTGATAAATATTTTTTTGTTTTATCTAATGCGAAATTTATTCCCCCGCAAAAATCAATATGATTATCTTTAATCATTAATGCATCATATAATCCCATTCTGTGATTATATCCTCCTCCTATAACAACAGCCCATTTTTCAGGATACCTAAAATTTGGAGTAGTTTTTCTTGTATCAAGTAACTTACAATCAGTATGTGATATTATTTTATTAAATTTATTAGTAAGAGTTGCAATACCAGACATCCTCTGAATACAATTAAGCACAAGTCTTTCCATAGCCAAAATTGAATATCCTTTCCCCTCAACAATAAAGACTTCAGTTCCAGATTCTATTTCTTGCCCATCCTTAAAAATACAAGTAAACTTTAAACTCTTATCATGTTTTTTAAAGATACTTTTTGATAATTCTATACCAGCTATTATACAATTTTCTTTAATTATTAAAGTAGCCTTTTTCTCTAATTTATTAGATAAAGTGGCTTTACTAGAATGATCAACATCTCCTAAATCTTCCTTAATAGCTAAATCTATGAAAGAATTTATCTCCTTTTCATAATTATTATAAAAATCATCTTTCATTATTCATGTTATAAAAAACTCCTTTATTAACTTTTATTTGTTGTGCTTGCTTTATCAAAAGATAAGCTATACTGACCATATTTCTTAGCTCACTTAAATTCTGTGTTAATCTATTTTGATTATAAATTAAAGTTACTTGTTCATAAATATTAAAAATTATTTTTTCAGCTTCATTTAGTCCCATATTAGACTTAAAAATTCCAACCTTTTCAGTCATTGTTTTTTGTAATTTATCTCTCAATATATTAACCGACTTGATTATTTTACTACTCACATTTTTCTCACCTTTCCAATCAGGAACAGATTCAAAAAAATTGTCTTTAATCTTATATAAACTTAGAGCTTTTGAAACATCTACAGCAGCTCTATGAGAAAAAACCAACGATTCTAATAAAGAATTAGAAGCTAATCTATTAGCACCATGCAGCCCTGTTAAGCTGCATTCCCCAATTGCATATAAACTCTTTAAACTTGACTCACCTCTATCATTTACTTTTATACCTCCGCAAAAATAATGAGCTGCAGGGACAATTGGTATCATGTCTGATGTTAATTTTATACCAACTGATAGACAAGTACTATATATATTAGGGAAATGCTTCTTCCACTTTTTCAGATCAATTGATCTGCAATCCAAAAACACAAATTCATTATTAGATTTATGTATTTCCATTTGAATTGCTCTGGCAACAATATCTCTTGGAGCCAATTCACCTCTAGAATCATAATTTTTCATAAAAAATTCTCCCTCTACATTTCTTAATAATGCTCCTGAACCTCTCAATGCTTCAGAGATTAGAAAAGTTTTGTTGTTAATCTTATGAAAAAGAGCTGTAGGATGAAATTGAACAAAAGACAGATTATCCATAAAAACTTTAGCTCTATATGCGGCACCAAGACCATCCCCCGTGGCAATGCTTGGATTTGTAGAATGCGCATATATACTTCCTGCACCACCAGTTGAAAGGATAGTTATCTTTGCAGTTATTTTAATTATTTTCTCTTTTTCTCTTGAGATCACATAGGCTCCATAACATTTTTTAAAATTAGTTTTTATGTGATGATCAGTAATTAAATCAACCAATGTATGATTTTCAAAAATTTTTATATTGCTAAATGATTTTACTCTATTTATAAGTTTTTTTTGAATTTCTTCTCCTGTTTGATCTTTATGATGTAAAATTCTACTTTCTGAGTGACCCCCCTCTTTGGCTAAATCTAATTTATTTTCTTTTTTATCAAATTTTGTTCCCCATAAAATCAATTCATTAATTCTTTCTTGACCTTCTCTTACAACAAAATCAACCACATTATTATCACATTCACCTGCACCAGCAAGCAAAGTATCATTAATATGTTTATTGAAAGAATCTTTTTTAAAATCTGAAACTACAGCTATACCACCTTGAGCATAACGAGTATTACTCTCCATTAAATTAGATTTAGAAATTAAAATAACCTGAATCTTAGGATTTATTAGAGCTAATTTTATTGAAAATGTTATCCCTGAAATACCAGAACCAATAACTAAAACATCTGAATTCATTAATTATCCTAAATCAAGCATTCTTTCAATTGGTTTTTTTGCTCTAGCAATTATTTCATTTGATAGATTCACTTCTGGTAATTCATATAATAAGCAATTATATAGCTTCTCTAAAGTATTCATTTTCATATAAGCACACTCACTGCAAGCACAGGTATCATCTTGAACTGGAGCAGGAATAAAGATTTTGTCAGGACATTTTTTTTTCATCTCATATAAAATTCCAACTTCAGTAGCAACAATATATTTATTTGATGAATCTTTTTGAACAAAATTTAAAAGCCCTGTTGTACTTCCCACAAAACTAGCAAAGTCAAGAATAGAAGATTCACTCTCAGGATGAGCAATAAATTTAGCATCTGGATTTTCCATAGAGAGTTTTAAAACTTTTTCAAATGAAAAAGCTTCATGAACAATACAAGCTCCATCCCATAAAATCATATTTCTTCCTGTTTCCTTAATTAAATACTTACCAAGATTTTTGTCAGGAGCAAAAATTATTTCCTTATCCTCTGGTATAGATTCAATCACTCTTTTTGCATTACTTGAAGTACATACAATATCACTTAATGTTTTAATTTCAGCAGAACAATTAATATATGTTACAACTATTGCATTAGGATATTTATTTTTAAATAATTTAAAATCAATTGGTTGACAAGAATCAGCAAGAGAGCATCCAGCTTTTAAATCAGGGAGAAGAACTTTCTTCTTTGGATTAACAATTTTTGCAGTTTCAGCCATGAAATGAACTCCTGCCATTACAATTATATCATTATCAATCTTAGAAGCCCTTTGAGCTAAGTAAAGACTATCTCCAAGATAATCAGCTAATTCCTGAATTAATGGATCTTGATAATAATGAACCAAAAGAACAGCGTTTTTCTGTTTCTTTAATTTCTTAATTTCATTAATTAAATTAAGTCTCTTTGGTATTGTAATATCCAAATAGCCTCTATTAATTATTTGTTCTACTAAATTATCCCCGTTTAATTTCATGTGAATTATCTTTTTCTCACTATACATTAAAATTTTTATTAATGATATAAAAGAAATATTATTACAAAGACAAATTTAACTTTCCTTAAGCATTTAATCAAATCATAATTAAAAACTAATCTTTTATACTATAAATCAAATTTAATATCTCTAATTTTTAATTGTAAGCTATTGTAGGAATTATAAGTATTTTCTTCAATGCTATAGAGAACTGAAAATTTTTTATTACTCTTAACTTTCTTTAAATATTCTCCCATTCCAAAAGCAATTCCTTTAAATATTTTCCCACTTTCATCTTTAATTTCCATACTCAAATGACTTCTGTCACTGCCAACCAACCTTGTCCCTCCTACATCAAAACAATTGTCCGTTCTAAAAACTGGTATTGAATTTTTTGGACCAAAAGGAGCAAATTGTTTTACTATTCTATAAAACTTTTTTGATATCTCATTAAATTTAATTTCTGATTCATAATAAATTGATCTAATCTTTTGATCTTCAGTAATTATATTTTTAACATTCTCTTCGAAAAGAGTTCTAAAATTATCTAATTTATTAATTGAAAGTGTTATACCTGCAGCATATTTATGCCCTCCAAACTGAATTAAAGAACTTTTACAATTTTTTAATACACTATATACATCAAATCCTTTTACAGATCGAACTGATCCAACAATAAACTCATCTAATCTAGATAAAACAATAGTAGGTCGATAATAAAAATCAATTAATTTAGAAGCAACAATCCCTAAAACACCTTTATGCCAGTTTTCATTATAAACAAATGTTGTTAAAAAAAAATTTTCATTTTGATTATTAATCTGATCCAAAGCTTCTTTAATTGTAAGTTCTTGCTTTACTTTTCTTTCAGAATTTAAATTCTCAATTTTTTTTGATATACTATCTAAATTTTTATGATTTTCCTCAGTTAATAGTTCTACTGAATTCATTGCGTGATCCATTCTTCCAGAAGAATTAATTCTGGGGGCAATCCTATAAATTAGATCATTAATTTCAACTTTTGATTTAATTGAATTTAAAAAACCCTTTAAACCGATTCTAGGTTGTTTTCTGATCTGTTCCAATCCATAAAATGCTAAAATTCGATTTTCACCAATTATTGGTACTATATCAGCAGCAATTGCTATTACAACTAAATCCAAATAATTTAATAAATCATCAAAGGATTTATTATTTATTATGTTCAATGCTTGGATTAATTTAAATCCTATTCCACATCCACATAATTCTTTAAACGGATAATCACAATCTTTTCTTTTTGGGTCTAAAACAGCTATAGCATAAGGTAATTTTTCTAATGGAATATGATGATCACATATAATAAAATCAATCTCTAATTCTTTAGCATAACTAACCTGATCAATAGCTGTAATTCCACAATCTAAAGCTATTATTAAATTTACTCCTTCCTTTTTAGCATAATCTATACCATTTATAGAAACACCATATCCTTCTTTATATCTGTCTGGGATATATTTAATTATATTAGAATACTCTAATCTTAAATAGGAATAAACAAGAGCAACTGAAGTAACACCATCAACATCATAATCGCCATAAATTAATATTTTTTCATTTTTTAAAATAGCCTTCTGAATTCTTTCAACCGCAATTCTCATATCCCGCATTAAAAATGGATCATACAGATCATAAAGTTTAGGACGAAAAAAACTTTTTGCTTGATCAAATGAATTTATACCCCTTTGAATCAAAATTTTTGCAATCAATAAGTCGACCGATAATGACTCTGCTAACAAATTAATTTCTTTTTGATCAGGATTAAATATTGGAACCCATCTCATTAGCAGATTATTTTTTTCCTTCTAAACATAGAACAAATTCTCCTTTAGGTTTTTTATTTTCTAAAAAAACTAATGCATCAAATAAACTTCCTCGAAAATTTTCCTCATGAATTTTTGTTAACTCCCTAGATATAGATATTTGTCTTTCCTTTCCAAAAAAAATAATCATATCATTCAAAGTTTTAATTATTCTATGAGGTGATTCAAAAATCAAAAGAGATCTTTTCTCTTGAGATAAAAACTCTAACCTTTTTTTCCTTCCTTTTTTTAATGGAAGAAATCCTTCAAAAACAAATTTGTCACTAGGGAATCCACTTTGAATAAGTGATGGAATTATTGAGGTTGCACCAGGGAGACACTCAACTGAAATATTGTTTTTAATTGCTTCTCTAACTAACAAATATCCGGGATCTGAAATTCCTGGAGTTCCTGCATCAGAAATTATTGCAAGTGATTTGCCAGATTTAATTTTATTAATAAAATAATTCAACTTTTTATGCTCATTATACATATGGAAACTTTCATAGAAAGTTTTTATTTTATAATGTTTAAAAAGTTTAATGCTGTTTCTCGTATCCTCAGCTAGTATCAAATCAACTTTTTTTAAAACTTCAATTGACCTAAAAGTCATGTCCTTAAGATTTCCTATAGGAGTTGGAACGATATATAAAGATGTCATAAGTTAAATCAATTGTAATCAAAAATCATGCAAAGTAATTAGACAAAATATCAAAAAATCTTTTTTCATAATCTTCTTTACCCTTCCAATTATTATATTCAGGTTTAATTATGTTATGAATAAAATTTGTAACCTCTTCTATATTAGAGAAAGTTGTGATTTGAGAAATTACTCTTTGATATTCTATTTTATTATCTGAAAATAAATGCTTTATAAAAGCCAGTCTGTCATTCAAATCAATATGCAATCCTTTCATAAATTTATCATTAATATTTTTTTTTGAAAAAATTTTTGATTCTTTAGATTTATCTTCTAAATTTTTCTCTACAAAAATTGGCGCTTCAGAAACACTTGAAAAAAAATCGTTATTAGCTTGATTCTCTGGCATTTCTGTAACCATATCCTTTATTGTTTCTATTAATGGTTCAACTTCTAATTTAGAGTTATCACTTTCAGAAAAATCCTCTGATTTAGAATTCCCAGTAATTTCATAAAGTATTGAATTCAATTGCTTTTCTTGAATTTCCCAATTAGTTATCTTATTCCTTTTTAAAAATCGGTAAACTGATAAAACTTCATGTAATTGCTCAACATTATAAAAAACATCTTCTTCATTTAAGGATTTATCTTTGCTAAAATCTATAATTTCGTTAGCAATTTTTAAAAGGGCATTTTTTATTTTTTCTTCCATGATTTAAGAAACTTTGTTCGACTTGATTTTTAATATATTTGCTTATAAATTAACTTCAATTGAAAAGTACAAAATGTTTTTAAAATGTACTTTATCTACAAAACAATTTAAAATCACAAAATTAATTTAAAATAATTATAAAATACTTTGTCTTTGAACCATAAATTTTAAATATTACTTTTGAATAAATTTTTTCTATGAAATTAGCTGTTGTTGGAGCTACTGGGATGGTCGGTAAGGTTATGTTAGAAATTCTAACAGAAAGAAATATAAAATTTGACAATTTAATTTTGGTTGCATCAGAACGCTCAGTAGGGAAAAAAATTTCATTTCAAGAAAAATCTTACTCAGTCATAGGCCTTAATGAAGCAGTCAAATTAAAGCCTGATATTGCACTTTTTTCTGCAGGCGCTGAAACTTCTCTAAAATGGGCCCCCAAATTTACTGAACAAGGAACAAGAGTTATTGATAATTCCTCAGCATGGAGAATGAATTCAAAAATTAAACTAATAGTCCCTGAAATTAATGCTTCTATATTAAATAATGAAGATAAAATCATAGCAAACCCTAATTGTTCCACAATTCAACTTGTAATGGTACTTAATCCTCTACATATTAATTTCAAAATTGAACGCGTAGTAATTTCAACATATCAATCTGTAACAGGAACAGGTGTAAAAGCTTTAAATCAATTAGAAAATGAATATCAAAAAAAATCTGGAGAAATGGCTTATCCCTATCCAATTCATCAAAATGCCATCCCTCATTGTGACATTTTTTTAGATAATGATTATACAAAAGAAGAAATGAAATTGATAAACGAAACTCATAAAATTCTTAACGATAATAAAATAGGAATTAGTCCTACAACTGTTAGAATTCCTGTAATAGGAGGGCATAGTGAATCTGTTAATATTGAGTTTAATAAAGACTTTGAAATTAATGAAATTAGAAAACTTTTAAATAAAACTAATGGTGTAACAGTAAAAGATAATCCTGAAACAAATACATATCCAATGCCAATTTATGCAAAAGGAAAAGATGAAGTTTTTGTTGGAAGAATTAGAAGAGACACTTCAAAATCAAATGCTATTAATTTGTGGATAGTATCGGATAACTTAAGAAAAGGTGCTGCTACTAATACAATACAAATTG
>CAUZKB010000031.1:0-11621 GCA_963580575.1 Bacteroidia bacterium
CCAGCTTTTGAGTTTAAATAATATTAAAATGGATGTACAAGCCCAAACTTATTGCATACATGGAGACAACCCGAAAGCTTTAAATATTATGAAATCATTAAAATCCTTTTTGAAATCAAAGAATATTGGTATTAAATGAAAGAAAAAGATATTAATTTGTCCTTTTTACTCTATAATGAGAATTCTATACTTATAGGGTGGACTAAAATTATTAATGAATCAACTTTAAAAGAAATTTTAATTTATAAAAATAAACTCTCTAAAATCAAATCAATTCAAAATACTATAAATGCATATAATTCATTATTAATTAAATATAAATCCGAAATTAAATCCTTCAATGAAGAAGTAAAAAATCTTAAAGGTTTATATAAAGAAAAAGTTAAAACTCAAGAAATAAAAATGAGCAAACATTGGAAAATTCCAGTATGTTATGGAAAAAAATATGCCCCTGACATTTATTTAGTTTCTAAAAAACTTAAATTGTCTTCCTCGGAAATCATAAAACTTCATAGTTCAAAAAAATACACTTTATATTTCATAGGATTTTTACCTGGATTTATTTATTTAGGACAACTCGATAGTAAACTTAGAATCCCTAGAAAACAGAATCCTTCAAAGATATACATGGCAGGATCTATAGGAATTGCTGATTATCAAACAGGAATTTATCCCAACGATAGTCCCGGAGGATGGAATATTATAGGCAATAGTCCTCTTACTTACTTTGATCCTTTTAATAAGGCTCCATGCTTTGCTAATAGTGGTGATACAATTGAATTTTATTCAATAAATGAGAAGGAATATAATCAAACAAAACATCTGTCTAATAATAATTTAAATTTCATAAAAGAATTAAATGATTAAAATTTTAGATCCAGGGTTATATTCATCAATTCAAGATTTAGGCAGACTGAATTATGAACACTTTGGTGTTCCTATATCAGGTTGTATGGATTTACAATCTTCAAGTTTAGCCAATAAATTATTAAATAATCCAAAGGAATCTGCATTGATAGAATCAACACAAATAGGTCCTAAAATTTTATTTAAGATATCAACTATTATTTCTATAACCGGTGCAAATATGACTCCTTCCATTAATAATAAATTAATTTTGATGAACAAAGCAATCAATATAAAAAAAGGAGATATTCTTTCTTTTAATAATTCTAAAAACGGATTAAGGTGTTATATAGCCATTAATGGTGGTATTAAATCTGATTTGATTCTTGGTAGTAGAAGCTGTTTTAAAGGAATTAGTCAAAACATTAAATTAAAAAAAGGTGATGTTTTAAAAATTAATTCATTAAAAAAAAGACTTAATTCTAGTTCAAAAATGAATATAAGTTATATCTATGATAATAAAAAAATAATTTCAGTTTTTAAAGGACCTGAATTTGTATATTTAAGTGAAAAGCAAAAACATTTTTTTTATCATCAAAAATTTACAATTTCTAACGAAAATAATAGAATGGCATATAAACTAAAAGAAAAGTTGAAAAATGAATTAAATTCTATAATTACATCTCCTGTTTTGCCAGGAACAATTCAATTGACTCCTGGTGGTGAAATAATTATTTTAATGAGAGATTGTCAAGTGACGGGAGGATATCCAAGAATTTTTCAATTAAATAAATCCTCTATAAATCTTATTTCGCAAAAAAAAACAAATGATTTAATTAAATTTAAATTTATCTAAATGTTTATGACTAAATAAAGATTGAATATAAAATTGTTTACTATTTTTACAAAAATTATATATAGAGACTCTTAGCTGCAGCATGAATCTAATCCTTAAAAATGCGATCATAGTAGATTCTAAGAGCCAATTTCATTTCCAAAAAAAAGATATTCTAATTGAATCTGGTATTATAAAAAAGATTGAGAATATAATTAAACCAAAAAATGAAAAAGTAATTTCATGTAATAATCTACATGTTTCTAGTGGCTGGTTTGATAGTTCTGTGTCATTTGGTGAGCCTGGTTACGAAGAAAGAGAAACATTAGAAAACGGTCTCAAAACATCTGCAAAATCTGGTTTTACTAATATAATACTAAATCCTAATACTAATCCTATAATTGATTCTCATTCATCTGTAAGTCATATAACTAAAGTAACCAATCATCAACTTACTAAAGTTCATGTTATTGGCTCGCTTACCAAAGAATCATTAGGAGCTGAACTATCACCTCTTTACGATATGCATCTTGCTGGTGCTGTTGCATTTGGTGATTACAAAAAAACAATAGATGATTCTAATCTCATGAGAATAGCATTAGATTATGTTCAAAGTTTTAATGGTTTGATAATGTCCTACCCTATTGATACTAATCTAAGTAGAAAAGGGCTCATGCATGAAGGAATAGTTAGTTTAAATCTTGGAATGAAAGGAATTCCTGAAATTGCAGAAACTTCAATTTTGTCTAGAGACTTGGACCTTATAGAATATACTAATGGAAAGCTCCATTTTCCATTCATTTCTAGTAAAAAAAGTTTAAACATAATTAGAGAAGCAAAAAATAAAGGTTTAAAAGTAACATGTGGAGTATCTATAGCACATCTTATTTTTACCGATGAAAATCTATTATCTTATGATACTAACTTTAAATTAAATCCACCTTTAAGAAGCAAAGATGATAGACAGGCTTTAAGAGAAGGTCTTTTAGATGGAACTATTGACTTGGTTTCTAGTATGCACGAACCAATGAATATAGAATATAAAAAAGTTGAATTTTCTAAAGCACTAGATGGCTCTATTGGTTTAGAATCTATTTTTGGTTTATTAAATAATATTTTTACTCTTGAAAAATCTATTTCTTTTTTAACAAGAGGGAAAAATATATTCAATATTGAGGATAATATTCTTAATGTTGGAGAAAAAGCTTGCTTAACAATGTTTTGTCCGGATTCAAATTATGAATTTGATGAAAATCACATTATCTCGAAATCAAAAAACTGTGCTTTTATTAAAACTTCATTAAAAGGAAAAGTATTTGGCGTAATAAAAGGAGATAACATAATTTTAAACAGTGATTAAAATATTAAACTACAAAGTTCAAAAAGCATCACTTTTTCCAAATAAAAGTGGTGCTATTTTTTTAATTCATGGTTTTGGTAGTAATTTTGATGATCTTTTTTCATTTAAAACATTTTTACCAAAGAATCTAACAATAATATCTTTAGAAGCTCCTATTCTATTGGAAATGGGTGGTTTCGCATGGTATTCTATCAATTATAATGAAAATTTTGAAAAATGGTCAAATACTGAAGAAGCCATGTTATCTATTGATCAAATCCATAGCACTATAAATATTTTAATAAAAAAATATAATTTAGATTATAAAGACATAAGTCTTTTAGGATTTAGCCAAGGGGCTATTTTAAGTTGGGCTATTGGATTTAACTACCCTCGTCTAATAAGAAGAGTAATTGCTTTAAGTGGATATATTAACGAAGATTTAATTAATAATAATAATATTCATTTTATAGCTTATGCATCTCATGGTATTATAGATCCCGTAATTCCTGTTGATTGGTCAAGAAATACAATTAGAAAATATATAAAGACAGATAATAAAATTTTGTATAAGGAATATAATGATGGACATACTGTATCTGAAAATAATTTATTAGATCTTTTAAATTGGATAAATAAAACTCAAATTATTTAGAACTTATTTCTAGACCATCATATGCTAAGAAAATATTTTCTGGAAGAATTTTAGATACTTCCTTATGAAATCCCATTAAATGGCTTATATGAGTTAAATAGGCTTTTTTTGGTTTTATTTTTTTAATTAAAATAATTGCTTCATCTAAATTTAAGTGATTAGGATGTTTTTCAATTCGTAAAGAACTAATAACCAAAATATCTAAATTGTTTAATTTTTCTATTTCTTTTTTATTTATACTTTTTATATCAGTTAAATATGCAAAGTTTCTTATTCTATAGCCAGTTACAGGGATAATATTATGCATAAAATTAACAGGAATAATTTTTTCACCAAATAGATAAACAACTTTCTCTGTATTGATTATACTAACATTAACAGAGGGTGCGCTAGGATATTTAGTTTTGTTTGAAAAAATATAATTAAATCTTTTTGATAAATTATTTATTACTTTTTCTGTTCCATAAATTAGAATATCTCCTTGTCTATAGTTGAAAGGTCTTATATCATCTAAACCAGCAGTATGATCAGCATGTTCATGAGTAAAAAAAATAGCATCTAATTTTTTTAAACCACATGAAAGCATTTGTTGTCTAAAATCTGGACCACAATCAATGACAATACTGAAATCATTCCATTGAACAAGAATTGAAACTCTAAGCCTTTTATCTTTTGCATCATCACTTAAACAAACTGGATGATAACTTCCAATAATTGGAACACCTTGTGAAGTTCCCGTTCCCAAAAAAGTAATCTTTAACATGTAAAAACAAATTTAAATAATTGTTAGCTAATTGGTCTAAGTTTGTATTTTTGAATCAACAAATAAAATTATAATTATGGTTGATGAGATTCCAGGAGATGTTGGTTTTGATAATAAGCCATCTATTGATGCCAAAGCAATTCGTGTTAATTTAAATCAATGTATATACGGCACATTTGCTGAAATTGGAGCAGGACAAGAAGTTGCAAGGCATTTTTTTAGAGTTGGTGGAGCCTCCGGAACAATTGCAAAATCGGTAAGTGCATATGACAAGAACTTCAGTGACACAATTTATGGCGAAGAAGAAGACAAAAGATATGTTACTGAGACTAGATTAATAAAAATGTTGGATCATGAAATGGCTCTTTTGGAAGATAGAATACCAAGAAAAAATCACCCTGAAAAAATGTTCTTTACTCTAGCAAATACTGTAACAACAATAGATTTTGCTAAAAAATTTAAAGGTCATGGTTGGATGGGTATTCGTTTTCAAACGAATCCAAATGAAGCTTATAGTGAAATTAGTCTTCATATTAGATTCCATCACCAAGAAGCAAGACTTCAACAAGAAGTTCTTGGTTTTATGGGTGTTAATCTCGTTTATGGAGCTTTTTATAAACATAATACCCCAAAAAAATTATTAAGATATCTTTATGACCACATTGACACTGACGGACTTAATGTCGGGTTTCTTCCTATAGAAATTGATACTATTAACTTTTCTGGACCAGTTTTTAACAATGTTGATAATAGACTTATGAGTCTTGAATTAATCCGAAATGGGATGACTGATGCTGTAATGTTTGATTCTAATGGAAATAATATTTTACCTGCTAAAATACTTTATAAGAAAAATATTTTAGCTCTAAGAGGCAGCTTTCGCCCAGTCACAAAAGTCAATATTGATATGTTTGAAAAATCTCTTGAAATATTCAATAAAGAAAGTAATGTTGATTATAAAAACACTGTAGTTATATTTGAAATAACTCTCTCGAATCTTAGTGCTCAAGGTAAAATTGATGAAAGTGATTTTATGGATAGAGCAAAACTTTTATGCTCTTTAGGTCATACTGTAATGATTTCAAAATTCAAAGAATATTATAAATTAATGGATTACTTTTCAAAATATTCATCTGAACAAGTTGGTCTAACTATGGGTGTTAATAATTTTGTAGATATTTTTGATGAAAATTATTACAATGATTTGACTGGTGGAATTTTAGAGGCTTTTGGGAAAATGTTTCACAATAATCTAAAAGTTTACCTCTATCCTATGAAAAATATAAAAACTGGCGAAATAATAAACAGTAATAATCTAATTTTACATCAAAGGATGAAAGATTTTTACAAGTTTTTCAAATACAACAATAAAATTATTGACATATTTGACCATGAAGATAAATATTTAACTATTTTTTCTAGAGATATTCTTAAAAAAATAAAGAAAGGTAATGAAGACTGGCAAGATGATTTGCCAGAAGGTATAGCCGATCAAATTATAAAAGAAAAGATGTTTGGGTATAATAATAAAGAATGATAATAAAATAACTTAATTACAAAACTTCTTTAAGAATCTTCTAATATTTGACTAGCGTGATCTTTAGTTTTAACCTTCTGTATTACTCTTGAAATTATCCCTTTTTCATCAATAATAAATGTTGTTCTGTGAATACCTTCATATTCTTTTCCTTGAAATTTCTTAGGACCCCAAACTCCAAAAGTATTAATCAATTCTTTGTTACTGTCTGCTATTAATAAGTATGGAAATGAATATTTCTTAGCAAATTTATATTGTTGAGAAATATTATCTCCACTAATGCCAAAAATGACATATCCTTTATCAATTAAATCATTATAATTGTCTCTTAAATTACATGCTTCAGCAGTACAGCCAGGGGTATTTGCTCTAGGGTAAAAAAAGAGTATAATTTTTACCCCCCTGTAATCTTCTAAAGAATGACTTTTCCCTAAATGGTCATTAAATTTATTATTTGGTACTGAATAACCAACTTTTAACATATCCATGATTTTTGAATTTATTAAATTCGAATTATCAAAAATACTAAGATGTTACAGAAAGATAAAATAAATTTTCTAACAAAAACTTTGGATAAGTTGTATCCTAATATCCCTATACCTTTAAATCACTCTGACCCTTATACATTATTAATTGCAGTATTATTATCTGCTCAATCTACTGATGTAAGAGTTAATAAAATAACATCTGTGTTATTTAAAAAAGCTAATACAGCTGAAAAAATGATTAAACTTGGTGTTAAAGAAATTAGACGCATTATAAAACCTGTTGGTCTTTCACCAAAAAAATCAAAAGCCATATATGCTCTCTCTCATATATTAATTAATGATTTCCAAGGGAAAGTCCCAAAAAATTTTGCTGACCTTGAATCACTTCCAGGTGTTGGACATAAAACAGCTAGTGTTTTAATGTCTCAAGCATTTAGAATCCCAGCTTTTCCTGTAGATACTCATATTCATAGACTAATGAATAGATGGGGGCTTTCAAATGGAAAAAATGTAATTCAAACTGAAATAGATGCTAAAAGAATATTTCCAAAAAAAAAATGGGAGAATCTACATCTTCAAATAATATGGTATGGGAGAGAATATTCACCTGCAAGAGGGTGGGATATAAATAAAGATATTATAACAAAAAAAATAGGCAGAAAATCTATTCTACGTAAACTTATTTAATTTTCTGAAATATTAATTTTTGTATCTTTTACTGAATTCTTATAAGATTTTGAAAAAGCTAAAATTCGTTTTAAAACAAGAGGTCTAGGTGTCTTTTCTAAATCATTTTGAGTTGGGTAATCTTTTGTCATATAATGTCTTTAGTAATATAACGGGAAAAAAGAAAAAAAATTGTACTATTTGTGCGTTAAAATGATATTATTATCTTCAATTAATTTTCTAAGATTAATAATCGCATATCGCATTCTGCCTAGTGCAGTGTTAATACTGACTTTAGTGTTTTCTGCAATCTCTTTAAAACTCATGTCTCTATATAACCTCATAATTAAAACTTCTTTTTGATCTTCAGGAAGTTCTTGAATTAATTTTTGAATATCTTTAATTACTTGGTCATTTACAAGAACACTTTCAGCATTAGGTGTTCCATCACTGATGAATTGAAAAATATCCAAATTTTCTTTATTATCAATTATTTTTATTCTATTATTCTTTCTAAAAAAATCAATAATTAAATTATGAGAGATTCTCATCACCCATGGCAAAAATTTTCCTTCTTCATTATAAACTCCATTTTTCAAAGTTTTAATTACCTTAATAAAAGTTTCTTGAAAAATATCTTCTGAAATATCTCTATTATGAATTTTAGAATAAATAAAATTAAAAATTCTTTGTTGATGTTTATTAATTATATATTCTAATGCCGTTTCATTACCATTAAGGTAATGTTCAATCAATAAAGAATCGGATGTTTGTGGAGTGATAGATTTATCCATAATAAACTACTTTTGGGTCCTAAATGAAATTTAAATTAAACTTATTAAAAAAGTAGTTTTATACTATAAGCTTTTATTTTACACTAATATACAGTATTTTTTTTACATTTTAATTGTCTAACTTTAATTCATAGTATACTTAAATTTTATTTTAATAATTGTAATTTTGTGTTTTTTGAAAATTAAATGAAAAAAATTCAAGATTATGATCCAAAAAAATATATAATAATAAAGGGCGCTAAACTTAATAATCTTAAAAATCTTGATTTAGTAATACCAAGAAATAAATTAACTGTTTTTACTGGGTTATCTGGATCTGGAAAATCTACTTTGGCCTTTGACACTATATATGCTGAAGGGCAAAGAAGATATGTTGAAAGCTTATCTCCATATATAAGGCAATTTATGGGCCGGTTAAATAAGCCTAAAGTAGATTACATTAAGGGGTTATCCCCTTCGATTGCAGTTCAACAAAAAATTAATAATGTTAATCCAAGGTCAACAATTGGAACAAAAACAGAAATATATGATTATTTAAAATTACTTTTCTCTAGAATTGGAAGAACATTTTCTCCAATATCTGGAAAAGAGGTTAAAAAAGATAATGTTGAATCAGTTATAGAATATTTAAAATCATGCAATCTAAATGACAAATATTTACTTTTAGCTCCTATTTCTTTAAATAACAAAAAATGTATAGAAGATCAATTAGAAATCTTAAAGCAACAAGGTTATGCCAGAGTTTTGATAAATTCTAAAGTCTTCGATATTGACGATGTTAATAATAAATCAATTACTCAAATAGATGTAGTTGTTGATAGGATTTTAATAAAAAATGAAATAAATTTTTATAAACAAATATCAGACTCTATTGAAATAGCATTTTATGAAGGAAAAGGATCATGTTCTCTTTTCGAAATAAAAGGTAGCAATAGAATAAATTTTTCAAATAAATTTGAATTAGATGGTATAACTTTTTTAAACCCAAATGTTCACCTTTTTAACTTTAACAACCCTTATGGTGCTTGTCCAAAATGCAAGGGTTTTGGTGATATTATTGGAATAGATCCTGATATAGTGATACCAAATAAAACCTTATCAATTTATGATGATGCCATCGTCCCTTGGAAGGGTCCTGGTATGAAAAAATTTTATAATAACTTAATAAATAAAGCCCATAATTTTGATTTTCCTATTCACAAACCATATCATGAATTAAGTGATTCTCAAAAAAGAACTTTATGGGAAGGAAATAATTATTTTACTGGAATAAATAAATTCTTTAAAAAAATTGAATCTAAAAGTTATAAAATTCAAAACAGAGTATTATTATCAAGATATAGAGGTAAAACACAATGTCCCGATTGTAAAGGTTCAAGATTAAGATTTGAAACTAATTATGTTAAAATTGGAAATATAACTTTATCTGAATTATTAAATCAATCAATAAATAATGTTTACGATTTTTTTATATCGATAAATCTTTCAAACAATGAAAAAGAAATTTCGAAGAGATTAATTATTGAGATCACAAACAGACTTCAATTTATGAAGGATGTTGGTTTAGGATATTTAAATTTAAATCGAAAATCAAATTCTCTTTCAGGTGGAGAGTCACAAAGAATTCAATTAGCATCTTCTTTGGGAAGTAGTCTAGTAGGTTCAATTTATGTTCTTGATGAACCTTCGGTTGGACTTCATTCAAAAGATACTGATAAACTCATTAGTGTTTTAAAAAAATTAAGAGATATTGGTAATACTTTAATAGTTGTCGAGCATGATGAGTTTATAATTAAATCTGCGGATTATATAATTGATATGGGACCATTTGCAGGAAGCTTAGGGGGCAAAATTAATGCACAAGGGTCATTATCAAATTTATTAAAAAAAGACACTTTAACTTCTAAATATCTATCAGGAGAGCTAAAAATATTAAAAAATATAAAGAATAAGAAAACTAATAGCTATATATCTTTAAAAGGAGCAAGAGAAAATAATTTAAAGAATATTGATATTACTATTCCATTAGAATGTCTTACAGTTGTAACTGGAATTTCGGGAAGTGGAAAAACCACTTTAGTGAAAAAGATTCTATATCCAGCTTTATTAAGAAAATTTAACATCTATTCTGAAAAACCAGGAGATTTTACTTGTTTAGAAGGTAATTTTGATGAACTTAAAGGAGTTGAGTATGTTGACCAAAACCCTATAGGAAGATCTTCAAGGTCAAATCCAGTAACATATATTAAGGCATATGATGATATTAGAAATTTATATTCATCTTTAGAATTATCAAAAATTAGAGGCTACAAACCAAAACATTTTTCATTTAATGTCGATGGTGGTAGATGTGAATATTGTAAAGGTGATGGTTCCATAACTATTGAAATGCAATTTATGGCTGATGTCATAATGGATTGTGACCATTGTAAAGGATCTCGTTTTAAAAAAGAAATCTGCGAAATAGAATATAATGGAGTTTCAATAAACAAACTTCTAAAAATGACGGTAGATGATTCAATAAAATTATTTAAGTCTTACAACGAAAATAAAATTGCTGAAAAACTTAAGCCTTTAAATGATGTAGGTCTAGGTTATATAAATTTAGGACAACCCTCTTCTACTCTATCTGGAGGTGAAGCTCAAAGAATAAAATTAGCTTTATTTTTAAGTCATGGAAATATTCAAGAAAAAATCTTATTTATTTTTGATGAACCTACTATCGGACTTCATTTTCATGATGTTAACAAACTTATTAATTCTTTTAATCATTTAATTGATAAAGGTCACAGTATTTTAGTAGTTGAACATAACCTAGACTTAATTAAAATTGCAGATCATATAATTGACCTTGGACCAGGTGGTGGTGATGAAGGTGGAAAATTAATTATGGAAGGGAAAATTGAGCAATTAATAAAAAATAAAAATTCATTTACTGGGAAATACCTTATCAATAAAATAAATTAATTTTTTTTATTCCTTGAGTATAAATTTGATTTATGTTCTCAGATATTTTTAATTTAATTATAAGAAAAGAAAAAACAACAAAAGATACAAACCCCTTTATTATGATAACTAATAGAGGATTTAGATTAAAAGAAATTTCATTCATTACTAAAAACAAAATGAATATTAAAAATATTGTATAAATGGTTTTATAACTATAAGGGTGAATTTTAAATTTAACTATAATTAAAATAAGCTTACAAATATTAATAAAAACTATAACAATTAATGTTGCGTAAGCAGCACCTATAATACCTGATTTTTGAATTAATAATAAGTTTAAAAAAATCGCAGAAATACCCGAAAATATAGAGAACCAAAAGATATAAGGGTAATATTTAGAATTACTAATAATATTATTTATACAACCCATTGACATACTAAATAATTTACCAATTGAAACAATCCAAATAACACCTATTGCATTTGAATATCCCTTCTGATTTATAACTTGGTATAATTCTGTAAGATTTGAATTTATAACAATGAAGATGAATCCACAAATAACAAGTAAATTGATTGAAGTTTTTTTTAATAAAACTTCAAGCCTGTTAATATCATTATTATTTATAGCTGAGGCGACCATTGGACTTGAAATTTGAAACAAACCTCTTCCAGGAGCTTCAATTACTGTAGCTATAAAAAGAGCTACCACATAAAAAGCAACATTTTCTACTTTTAACATTGAATAA
>CAUZKB010000032.1:0-10351 GCA_963580575.1 Bacteroidia bacterium
GAACTTAATTGTCCTTTTCCTCCATCTATAATAATTAATTGGGGTAGAGATTGATTCTCATTTAAAACTCTTTTATACCTTCTATAAATAATTTCTTCCATTGAAGCAAAATCATTTTGACCTTCAACAGATTTAATATTGAATAATCTATATTCTTTTTTACTTGGTTTTAAATTTTTAAATACAACACAAGCTCCAACAGGGCTTGCTCCTTGAATATTGGAATTATCAAAACATTCAATATGATAGGGTTTTTGATTTAACTTAAGATCTGATCTCATTTGAGATAAAATTCTTTTAGAGTGTCTAACGGGGTCAGTTAATTTTATTTGTTTAAATCTTTCTATTCTATATGATTTAGCATTTTTTAGAGATAGGTCAATTAATTTTTTTTTGTCACCTAGTTTTGGAACAATGCATTTAATTTTAGAGTCTAAATGAATTTTTAATGGTAATAAGATTAAATTGTTTTTTGATTTAAATCTCTGTCTTAATTCAATTATCGCAATTCTTAAGATCTCTTCATCTGATTCATTCATTTTCTTCTTTATCTCTAAAGTGAAAGAACTTATAATTGCTCCAGATGAGATTTGCATATAGTTAACATATCCAAAAGTTTCATCTGAAAAAATGGAGAAAACATCTGTGTTTGATATTTTTGTATTAACAATGGTCGATTTTACTTGATAATTATATAAAATATTTAACTTTTCCTTAATTTCTTGTGCTTTTTCGAATTCCATTAATGAGGAATAATTTTTCATTTCAAATTTTAATTGTTTAACTGTAGATTTAAAATTCCCTTTAATTATAGATCTTATTGATTTAAATTTTTTTTCAAGTTCTTCATCATCTATTTCTCTAGTCTCTTTTTTTAAAAGGTGGATTAGATCATAGTTTAAAAAAGGATATAAATTTTTAATAAGTTTGATTAAAAATTTAACATTGGCAACATTGGCAAATGGCCCAAAATATTCTCCATTTATTTTATCAACTTTTCTTGTATAAAAAATTTTAGGTTTAGGTTTTTTAATTATAGATATCCAAGGATAGGTTTTGTCATCTTTTAGCAAAACATTATACTTTGGCTTTAATTTTTTTATTAAATTATTTTCTAGAAGTAATGCATCCATCTCTGTTTCAACAACAATGTTTTCAATTTTAGTAATTTGATTTACTAAAAGTTTTGTTTTAAAGTGAGTATGATTTTTATTAAAATAAGACATTACTCTTTTTTTTAAAATTTTTGCCTTTCCTACATATATAACATTATTTAATTTGTCAAAAAATTTATATACACCCACCTCTTTTGGAAGACTTTTTTTTTGAAGATCAATTTTTGAATAAATCATTTTTTAAAATATATTTTAGGTGTTTAGGATAATTTAAACATCTTAATTTATAATTTAGCAAATGTAAATTTAATACTAATTAAATTGATCCAATCAAAGAGCAAATTAAGGCTATTTTATATAAAAAAAAGATTAAATATATCTAAGTTAGATAGGGACCTTTGGAGTAATGACATTGCAAAAAAATGTTTAGAATTACCAATTTGGGAAAAAGAATTCTTCCATATTTTTCTTTCTATTAAAGAAAAAAATGAAGTTGATACTTATCCTTTGTTAAACTTAATTAGAGAAAAAAATAAACAAATTATTATACCAAAGATTAATGGTTCTAATCTAAATCATTATTTATTTTTAGAAAAGATATCTATGCAAAAAAATCATTTTGGCATACCTGAGCCATTAAGCGGTGTTGAAGCAAAAATAAATTTGATTGAAGTAGTATTTGTTCCTTTATTAGTTGTAGATAAGGATGGAAATAGAGTAGGCCATGGTAAGGGTTATTATGACAGATTTTTAAAAAATTGTAGAAAAAAAACAATTAAAGTTGGACTTTCTTATTTTGATGTTATTGATGGTATATCTGATTCAACAGTTAATGATGTAAGATTAAATTATTGTGTGACTCCAAACAAGATAATAAATTTTACCATTAATTAGGCTTAAATATTCTTTTGTTAAATACTATTAGAATTCCAACTCCAGTACTTATAGCTGTATCAGCTATATTGAATACATATTTGAAAAACGTAAATGAATTCCCCCCTATAATTGGAATCCACTCAGGCCAAATCCAATTTATTAAAGGAAATTGTAGCATATCGACTACATTTCCAAGAAACAAAGGGGCATACCCTTGCTCTGGCAAAAAACTTGCTATTTGACCATAACTGTGAGAAAAAACAACACCATAAAAAATGGAATCAATTATATTTCCATGTGCTCCGGCAAAAATTAAACATAATGCCCAATTAAATAATAAAGAATTTTTTTTAAAATTATTCCAAAGCCAGTATCCTATTCCAATAATTGCAAATAGACGAAAAAAAGTAAGTAATAATTTTGCGCTATTATTAGTCAAAAAAGGAAGAAAATCATTTAGTTTAGCACCCATTGCCATACCGCTATTTTCAATAAATAATAGTTTAAAAAATCCCCAGTCAATAATTGATGGTTGGTTAAAAGAAGAGATAGAATAATTAAGTTTTATAAAAATTTTAAAAGATTGGTCCATTACTATTATAATAAGTATTATAACAATTGACCATAGTAAGGACATTTTTTTTCTTTTACTCATATGAGTTTAAAACACTTTAAATATGTCTTAAAATTATTTTTGTGAGTTTTTAGCTTCAATACTCATAGTAGCATGGGGAACTAGATATAATCGTTTTTTGTTTATTAATTTGCCTGTAATTCTACATATTCCAAATGTTTTATTTTCAATCCTAATCAATGCATTTTCTAAATCTCTTATAAATTTTTCTTGTCTAAGAGCTAATTGAGTATTTGCTTCTTTTGACATTGTTTCAGAACCCTCTTCAAAAGCTTTAAATGTTGGAGCTGTGTCATCTGTTCCATTATTTCCATTATTCATGTATGAACTTTTTAAAAGTTCTAAGTCGATCTTTGATTTTTTAATTTTTTCTTTGATTAAAATTTTAAATATATTTAACTCTTTATTATTGTATCTAATCTTTTTTTTAGTCTTCATTTTGCTGTATCTTTAGTTATACTAATTTTTACTTTTATTGAATTAAACTCTATTAAATTTCCATTAACAACTTCATCTTCGAAATTTAAGGAATTACATAATGTTTCCGACATGATATAATCCTTATTAGCGATAATTGATTCTTTTAATTTTAAATTATTTTCAACAATTATATTAATATTATCTGTTACTTCTAATCCATTTTCTTTTCTTAAATTTTGAATTCTGTTAACAAGCTCTCTAGAAACTCCCTCTTTAATTAGATTATCATTTAATGAAATGTCAAGAGCAACAATTTCTCCATTACCTTGAGCTACTTGAAGCTTTTCTATATCTTTAAAGTAAATTTCTACTTCAGAGAGCTCCAAGGTAATATTTTTTCTATTTAATGTTATGTTCAAAGATTTTTTTTCTTCAAGTTCTAATATTTGATTTTGATTTAATTTTTTGATAATTTTTGATAATGCTTGCATATTTTGACCGTATTTTGGTCCTAGTTTCTTAAAATTTGGTTTGATATCTTTAATAAATAAATTGTTTTTTCCTTGAACTATTTCTATTTTTTTCACATTAACTTCAGAAATTAATTGATTTTCAATGCTATTTATTAATTCTTTTTCATTTAAATCTTTTACAGGAATTATAAGCTTAGTTAATGGTTGACGAACTTTAATTTGTTCTTTTTTTCTTATAGATAAAGCAAGAGAAGTTATATTTCTTGCCTTATTTATTTTATCTTCTAGTTCCCGATTTATCAAGTTTTTATTCCATTTTGGAAAAGAGGTTAGGTGAACTGAAGTAACTTCTTTAGTTGTGATTGAAAGAAGATCATGATATAAATGATCCATATAAAAAGGAACAATGGGTGATGATAAACAAGCAATCGTCTTAAGACAATCGAAAAGTGTTTGATAAGCTGAAATTTTATCTTTATTATATTCTCCTTTCCAAAATCTTCTTCTATTTAATCTTACATACCAATTACTAAGTTTCTCTTGAACAAAATCTGATATTTCTCTTGTTACCTTGGTGGGTTCGTAGTCATCATAAGCTGAATCAACTTTTAGAATAAGACTATTTAATTCTGATATTATCCACTGATCCATTTCATCTCTATTTTCAATAGAAATAAATTTTTCTTTATAGGAAAATTTATCAATGTTAGCATACAAACTAAAAAAAGAAAAGATATTGAAAAGAGTTCCAAAAAATTTGTGTTGAACTTCAATTATAGCCTCACTATCAAACTTTAGATTATCCCAGGGGTTAGAATTAGAGATCATATACCATCTAGTTGCATCAGGACCATATTTATCTAAAGTTTCAAATGGATCTGGAGCATTACCGAGTCTTTTAGACATTTTTTGACCATTTTTATCTAGAACTAATCCATTTGAAATAACATTTTTATATGAAATATCATTAAAAACTAAAGTAGATATTGCATGAAGAGTATAAAACCATCCTCTGGTTTGATCTATACCTTCAGCTATGTAATCAGCTGGAAAACTTTTATTTTGATCAATTTTTTCTTTATTTTCAAAAGGATAATGCCATTGAGCATAAGGCATAGCTCCTGAATCAAACCAAACGTCAATTAAATCAAGTTCTCTGTACATTGGTTCTCCTTTTGAGTCTGATAAAATAATATTATCAACGGTATCTTTGTGAAGGTCAATTTTATTATAATTTGAATTAGAAAGATTATCAATTTCAAAAGCTTCAATTGGATTAGACTTCATCAATCCTTTGTTTATAGATAGATTTATTTCTGAAATTAATTCATTAATGGAACCAATGACTTTAGTTTGGTCATTTTTTTTATTTCTCCAAATTGGAAGAGGAATCCCCCAAAAACGAGATCTTGAGAGATTCCAGTCATTTGCATTATCTAACCAATTTCCAAAACGTTTTTTTCCAGTTGATTTGGGTTTCCAGTTAATTTTTTTGTTTAACTCACTCATTTTATTTCTTATTTTAGAGATTTTTATAAACCAAGAGTCTAAGGGATAATATAATATTGGCTTATCAGTTCTCCAACAATTTGGATAGGAGTGAATATGTTTTTCAACTTTAAAAGCACGATTTTCTAATTTTAATTTTATAGCAATTTCTACATCAACAGACTTTTCAGGTCTTTCATCTTCATTGTAATATTCATTTTTCACATATTTTCCTGACAAAAGACCTAGACCTTTTCTAAATTTTCCTTTTAGATTTACAAGGGGCACTTTGTTTTTGTTTTCATCTAAAACTAGTAAAGCTGGTACTTGTGGTTTGGCCTCAAGTGCTGCTTTTGCATCATCAGAACCAAACGTTGGTGCTGTATGAACAATTCCAGTTCCCTCTTCAGTATTAACAAAATCTCCTGAAATAACTCTATATGCGTTTTTTGGATTATCTATTGGATTTGGAGCATCTTCCCATATTTTTTCATATCTAGTATTAATTAGCTCTTTTCCTTTTAATTCACATTCAATAAAGTATGGAATTATCTTTTTGTTTGGTTTAAAATCTTGTAATTCCCCCTTTTTATTAACTGAATAATATTTTTTCCCGAATTGTTTAGATATTAGTTTCTTTGCAAGAATAACTTTAATTGGTTTGAAAGTGTATTGATTAAAAGTATTTATAATTACATAATCTATTTTTAAACTTATTGTTAAAGCTGTGTTTGATGGAAGGGTCCATGGTGTAGTTGTCCATGCTAAAAAAAACATTTCAAAGTCATCTTTATATTTGCTAGGTAATGACTTATTAATTATTTTGAATTGGGCAGTAACGGACGTGTCAGATACATCTTTATATGTACCAGGTTGGTTTAGTTCATGAGAACTTAATCCGCTTCCTGCCATAGGAGAATAAGGTTGGATAGTATAACCTTTGTATAACAAATTTTTATTATAAATTTCTTTAATTAACCACCAAACGGATTCAATATATTTGGTAGTGTAGGTTATATAAGGGTTTTCCATATCAATCCAATAACCAATTCTTTTTGTTAAGAGACTCCATGAATTAGTATATTTCATAACAGACTTTCTGCATGCCTTATTATAATCTTTTATTGAAATGGTTTTACCAATTTCATCTTTTGTTATCCCTAGCTCTTTTTCGACACTTAATTCCACTGGTAAACCATGAGTATCCCAACCCGCTTTTCTTTCTACTAAGAATCCTTTAAGAGTTTTGTATCTGCAAAAAATATCTTTAATAGTCCTTGACAGAACGTGATGAATTCCAGGCATTCCATTTGCTGACGGGGGTCCTTCAAAAAATATAAATCTGGGTTTAGAGGATCTTGTTGAAATGCTTTTTTGAAAAGTTTTGTCTTTTTCCCAAAATTGAGTTACTAATTTTGAAATTTTGATTAAATTAAGTTCTCTATATTCTGGAAATTTTTTCAAAAGAAAATTGAGTTAATTTATAAAAGCGAAAGTAGTTATTTTAAAGAAAAAATTTTCTTTATATTAAAACTAAAAATAATTTAAAGATTAAAGTTTCCAATTTAATCCTAATCGAAAATTTCTTCCAGGAGAAGATATTCCTGATCCAAATTCTTTATAATGAAAATCAAATAAATTGTTAATACCAAAATTAATTGAAAGAGTATTATTAAAAATATAATTTCCAAGAATTGAAAAATTATACCATGATGGAGTTCCAGCATATTTAACATCATTTTCATAATCATTTAAAATTGGCGTTTCTTCAAGCCTATCCTCGCCTCCAAAACTATATTTATGAGGATCTTTACTGTCACTGAAAGTTAGTATGCTAGATAATTTAAAAAATGAATTATTATAATTTAAAGTTATTTTGCCAAATATTGGTGATATAGAAGGTAGTGGACCATATTTCTCGTTTTTATTAGCCTCTGTAATTGTTAAACTATTTTTTAAGAAAATATTTTTTGATAATATTAAGTAACTATCAAAAGATCCTCCAAAAATATATCTATTTCCAAGATTTTTATTTGCTGAGGTTTTCACTTCTTCATCGTTGTATATTATTGTTGAGTCATCATCAGTTGTAGTATCAGAGAATATTGAATAATCTGCCCTAACTATGTGTCTAGAAATTAATGTTGTAAAACCTCTTATTGATATGTAATTTTTAGAATTATTAAAAAATTTAGTAAAACCTGTTTCGTAATTATATGCATACTCTGGTTTTAAAAAGGAATTAGGGACAATTAAAATGCCATTATTTTCCCGTATTTTTCCTATATCATCGATATTTGGATTTCTAAACCCACTTGAAATAATAAAACTCCATTGAATATTTTTTTTTGGTCTGAATGTTAACCCTAATGTCTCAGTTAGTGCTTTTGAATCTAATTCAACTTTTGACAATAAGGAATTTATATTGTTTGTTTGTTTCCATTTTGCTTTCAAAAATGTTCCAGTTAATCTCAAGCCAGCATTTAATGTAATTTTATCGTTAACATCCCAAATCGAATTAATATAGCCTGCGAAACTTTTATAGGCACTACCTTTGCTTGGATATCTTGAGATTATAGGTAATCTAAAATCCAAATCAATAATTTTATTTTTTTCAACAATTAATTTCTGAGAATATCCAACAGAGTAAAGGTCATTATAAGTTCCTTCAAATCCGTAAGAAAAAGAAAGGGTTTGATTAATTTTAAAGTCAAAATCACCATTAATACTTAAGATATTGAGATATTCTTCTTGGTTTTTTCTTTCTAAACTTGAAAATTTTCTTTTTATCCTACTTTCCCTAATATTTTGATAGGCAAAAATTAATTGACCTTTATCAAGAAATTTTTTGTTTGGAAATATTTTTAGTTGAGGGGAGATAAATAATCTTTGTTGAGGACCATAATGCCATTCAGCAAATTTCAACTTATTATTTTGCATTTCAACGAGTTTATCATACCGCGGTATATCAGATGATGTTGATAATTGAAAATTTAATAACAATTGTTTTTTTGGAGATATTAAAAAAGAAAATTTCTGTAGTATATCTAATTGTTTATACTTTGTGTTTTTTTGGATTTTTGGATCTTGATTTTCAATTTGGGTAGGATTATAATTTTCTCTATTGTTATTAGAATAAAATGGAGTTAGCCCCCAGTTTTCATAACCATGACTTCGGTTTTTACCAATTTTGATATTTCCAAAATTAGAAAAACTAACACTACTAAGACTTGCCCATTTTTTGAAACTTAATTCAGCAGTTAGGTTATTTAAATTTGAATTACTAGCCGACTGAAATTCAGAACTAAAAGAAGTTTTGATTTTTTCATCGTTATTTATTCTTGGAGATTTTGTATAATAATGAATAACACCACCAAGGGCATCAGATCCGTATCCAACTGATGAAGATCCAAAAATAACTTCGACTCTATCAATATTATTTGGGTTAATTGTTATTGAATTTTGTAAGTGACCAGTCCTATATATTGCATTGTTCATTCTTACACCATCAATTACTAATAGAACTCTATTTGCTTCGAAACCTCTTAAAACTGGACTTCCACCTCCACCTTGTGTTTTTTGAAGACGGACACCTGGACTTAATTTTAAAAGATCTCCCCCTGTAGAGGGATTATGTAGAGAAATTTCTTTTGATGAAATAACTATTACTTTTTCAGCAATTTGCTTACGAGAGGTTTTCGATCTGGCAACAGATAGAATAACCTCTTCAAGTGCCTCTTCTTCAGTTTGAAGATAAATTATGATTTTTTTTTGATCGCGTAAATTAATTTGTTCATCTTTATATCCGTATATTTGGATTGATATTATCTCATTTTTTTCAAAAATTAAGAGAGATGCATTTCCATTTTCATCAGTAACAACATATTTACTCTTATTAGTATTATTAATTAGAGCTCCAGAAAGAGGAAATCCCGTTTCTGAATCTCGAATTTCAATTTCTTGACTCATTAATTTATTTGAGAGAAAAAGAAAAATAAACAAAAGATTAAATAGACCTATAAATTTCATTTATTATTGAAATTGATTTTGGTTTAATAAAATGTTGTAGATGTAATTGGAAATAATCCAAAGCATGATTTATAAGTTTTGATTTTTCTATTTTATTTAATTTGATAGAATTTAAATCATCAAAATTTATGCCTAAAAACCAAATCATAGTGTTTTTTAGTTTTCCTTCAAGGAATTTTCCATTAGGTTTTTTGTTTGTAGTGCACCCATTTTCAAGATCAAAAAATGAAAAATTTTGATTTTCTATATTTGGTTGAAAACCAATAAATTTTGTTAAATCAAACATAAATTTGATTAGAAAATTTCCAATTTTTTCATTAGAATCAAGCCAAATCATAGAATTATAGATATACTTATATAATTTTTTATTTTTATTTTGATCTTCTTGAAGAACTTCGTAAAGTAACTCAGTCAAAAAAAAAATAGCAGATTTTTTGTCAAAATTAAAAGGAATAGAATTATATGGGTATTTTAATTTCGCTTCTTTAATATATCCTAGCCTATTTGAGAGCTTGTTTGCAAATACAATTTCAAGTAAATTGAGAGGTTCAAAGAGTGCTTTTTTGATATTTTGTTTAACTTTTGTTTTAAGAATTCCTCTAAGAAAAAAGGATTTTAGGCCAAAATCCTTACAATAACAGTTGACAATTAAACTTGATTCACTGTATTTTATACTTTTAATTACGATTGCATCTGTTTTTTGGTACATGTTTTATACAACACCTTGAGCTAACATAGCATCTGCAACTTTGACAAAACCTGCAATATTAGCACCCTTGACATAATTCACATAGTTTTTTTCTTTACCGTATTTTAGGCATGATTTGTGAATACTTTTCATAATTGAGTGAAGTCTTTCATCTACTTCCTCTCTTGACCAATTATATCTTAATGAATTTTGAGCCATTTCAAGGCCAGAAACTGCAACTCCACCTGCATTAGAAGCTTTTCCTGGAGCAAATAATATTTCATTCTTTTTAAATAATTCTATTGCTTCTGGCGTACTAGGCATGTTGGCGCCTTCTCCAACACAAACACAACCGTTTTTTAATAATATTTTAGCATTGTCTCCATTTAATTCATTTTGAGTTGCACAAGGGAGTGCGATTTCACAGGGTACTTTCCAAGGAGTTTCTCCGCCATGGAAAGAAGACTTAGGATATTGCTCAGTGTAGGAAACAATACGGCCTCTTTTTATATTTTTTAGCTCCATTATAAAGGCTAGTTTTTCTTCATCAATTCCATCCGGATCCATTATATAACCTGAGGAATCAGAAAGTGTAAGGACTTTTGCCCCCAGTTGAATGCATTTTTCC
>CAUZKB010000033.1:0-10193 GCA_963580575.1 Bacteroidia bacterium
GATAGATTAAATGAATTAATTGAAGAACTTAAATTAAAATATAAACTTAAGGTTTATGATAATGTTGAACTTTATACAATAAGGTATTTTAACAAAGAATCAATAAAATCATTAAGTAAGATTAGAGATAAAATAATTTTAGAACAAAGAACAGAAAAAATTCTACAGGTAGTTAAAAGTCAAGAATAGTGTTTTTTTATGAGATATTTTCTAATATAAATTTTTTGCAAAAATCTCTTATTTCATTTCTAGTCTTTCTAAAAGAGTTTTTAATAGTATTAATATCTTCTTTAATTTTAGATGGATCATTAAAATTGCAATGAACTCTTTTTGCTTTTTTTGAAGTAACAATTGGACAATTTTTAGAAGCATGATCACAAACCGTAATAATGAAATTAAATGAAACATCATCATATTCAGAAACTAGATTTGAAGTATGATGACTTATATCTAGACCTATTTCATTCATAGTTTTTATTGTCATGGGGTTTAATTCATGAACTTCTATTCCTGCACTATATATTTTAATGGTTTTACCAGAGAAATAATTTAACCAACCATGAGCGATTTGACTTCTACATGAATTTCCTGTACATAAAACTAAAATATTTTTCATAAGAATTTTTTAATTTTTTTTAAAATAACTTTAGCTAATTTTTTGTGACTTTCATATGTCCATCCTGCAATATGAGGACTTAATATAACATTTTTAGCTTTTAATAAATAATTCAAAGAATTTTTGGGTTTTTTATCTATAAAGATTGATTCAAATGATGATGACTCATACTCCAATACATCTAAACCAGCACCTAAAATTTTTTTTGATCTTAATCCTTCTACCAAATTTGCTGTACTAATTAAATTACCTCGAGCTGTATTTATTAGCCAGAATGCAGATTTCATCTCATTAATAAAATCTTTATTTATTATATTTAAAGTGGAAGAAGAAAGAGGGACATGAAGACTAAGGATTTCAGATTCTTTTTTTATTTCATTTAATGAAACTTGCTTACAATTAGAATCACCTATATTTTTTTTAATATCATAGCATATTAGATTACAATCAAACCCTTTTAATTTTTCAGCAAAACTTTTTCCCATATTACCATATCCAATTATTCCAACTGTTTTTCCTTTTATTTCGAATCCCCTAAATTTTTCTCTATTCCAATTTCCTTTTTTAATAGATTCGTTAGCTCTTCCTAGCTTGTTAGTTAAATTGAGCAACATTCCTATAGCATGTTCACCAACAGCGTCTTTGTTACCTTCAGGAGCATTAATTACAGTAATGTTTCTTGAAATCGCATATTCAACATCTATATTTTCGGTTCCAGATCCAACCCTTGCAATAAAATTCAGATTTTTTGCTTTGTCTATAAATTTTTTGTCTATTGAAAACCTACTTCTAATTACTAAACCATAATAATTTTTTATTTTATCTAAGATGTTTTGAATATCAGAACTGTAATCTTCATGATTTTTATACCCTAATTTTTTTAATCCTTCAATTAGACATGGATGATTTTTATCTATATGAATAATAAGTTTTTGTTTCATTAAAAATCTAGAACAAATTTTGCTAGATAAAAAAATAAGAAAATGCCTAAAATGTCATTACAAGTTGTTATAAATGGTCCAGTTGCAATTGCTGGGTCAACACCTCTTTTATCAAGAACTATTGGAACAAAAGTTCCTACAAGTGCAGCAACAACTATAACTAACATCATGGATCCTCCAATTGTCATGCTGACAATTAAATTTTGATCAAATAGCTTTCCAGTTATAACTACTATAAATGCTAGAGCTAATCCATTAATTAGACTTAATCCAATTTCTTTTAATAATCTGTTAAAAAGAGAACCTTTAAGGGTATTTTTAGCAAGACCTTGAACAATTATAGCTGAGGATTGTACTCCAACGTTACCAGCCATTGCTGCAATTAAAGGAGTGTAAAAAAATAAATTTCTTAATTCTGGTTTTTCCATTATAATTTCAAATTTTTCAAGAATAAAAACACTTCCTAAACCACCAATTAATCCAAGAAATAACCATGGTAATCTAGCTTTTACCAAATTAATTATATTGTCATCAGGTTCTACATCATTTGAAATTCCAGCTGCAAGTTGGTAATCTTTCTCTGCCTCCTCTTTTATAACATCAACAATATCATCAATTGTTATTCTCCCTAATAATTCCTTTTTTGAATTGACAACCGGAATTGCTTCTAAATCATATTTGGACATTATTCTAGCAACTTCTTCATTCTCTTGATCGATAAAAACAAAATCTACATTTGGGATGAAAATATCTTTTACTTTAGCTTTGGAATTGGCTGTTATTAAATCTTTTAATGAGAGTCTTCCTTTTAACCTATTTTCACTATCAACAACGTAGATTGAATGAACTCTAGACACATTCTCAGCTTGCGATCTCATTTCATTTAAACATTTAAGAATACTTAAATTTTCATTAACTTTTACTAGTTCCTTTGCCATTAATCCACCAGCAGTATTTTCATCATAGGTTAAAAGTTCCCTGATGTCTTTGATATAATTGTCATCTACAATTTCAGAGATCACTTTCTCTTTTCTTTCATCAGGAAGTTCAGAAATAATATCAGCAGCATCATCAGTATCCAGTTCAGTTAATTCCTCAGCTATTTCTTTTGCAGATAAATTCTCTAATATTTTCTCTCTTTTATCTTCGTCTATTTCAGCAAGGGCATCAGCAGTTGTATCACTTTCAAGTAATTTGATAAGATAAGTAGCTTCTTCGATATTTAGATTATCTATAAGCTCAGCAATGTCAGCATAGTGAATGTTTTTTAGCTTAATTCTTAATTTTTGATTATTATTAGTTGATATGAAATTTTTAATTTCTTGAAGTAAATTTTTATTAAATTCAACTGTTGACATTGCTAATCTTTTTTGTTAGTTCAATAAAACCTTTTTCTGATAGTTCTTCTGGACGTTTATTAAAGATAATATCTTCTCTTAAAAAAAATGGTAAATCAAGGATTTTTAAACTATTACGAAGTGTTTTTCTTCTTTGTTGAAAACTGAGTTTGATGATCTTGAAGAGGAGATCTTCATCACATTTAAGTTTAAAAAATTTTTTTCGTGTTAATTTTATAACTGCAGATTTGACTTTTGGAGGGGGATTAAAAACTTTTGGATTAACTGAAAATAGATATTTTGTTTTGTAAAATAATTGAGTTAAAACTGATAAAATTCCATATTTTTTTGAACCAGGATCTTGGCATATTCTTTCGGCAACTTCTTTTTGAAACATTCCTATCATAAAAGGAATTTGGTCTCTGTAATCTAGTATTTTAAAAATAATCTGGGAAGAAATATTATAAGGAAAGTTCCCTATCACAGCAAATGAATTTTTTTGATAAATTTTGTTTAAATCTAATTTTAAAAAGTCTTCTTCTATAATTTTATATTTAATTTTAGGATATTTTTTAATCAAGTATTTTACATATTCCCTATCTATTTCCACTAGGTCTAAATTTATTTTTTTGCATAGAATAAATTCAGTTAAAACACCCTTTCCAGGACCTATTTCAAGAACTCTATTATAGTTGTCTAGTTTTAAGAATTTAACAATTTTTTTTGCTATATTTTTATCTTTAAGAAAATGTTGACCAAGATTTTTTTTTGTTTTTAAGAGGTCCATTGAAATAGCGTATTATTTAATTAAATTTATAGTTTTAATATTGAAAGATTTGCAGAAGTTTATTTATAATAATTTATTATAAAGTAAATCAATTTAAGTCTTATTAAGATTATTTAAATTTTATCAAATCCAGTATAAGGAATTAATTTTTCAGGTATTTTAATTCTTTCAGATATTTGGTTGTTTTCAATCAATCCTGCCATTAGCCTAGGGAGTGGTAGAGAACTTCCATTAAGTGTATGTAACAATCTCTTTCCTCCTTTATTATCTTTATATCTTAGTCTTAGTCTTTCCGACTGAAAATCTTTAAAATTTGATACTGAACTAATTTCTAGCCATTTTTTTTGAGCAGCAGAATAAATTTCAAAATCATAAGTAATTGAAGAAGCAAATCCAAGATCTCCTCCACAGAGTTTTAAAATTCTGAAAGGAAGTTTTAATTCATTTAGAATACTTTTTACATGATTTACCATTAGATTAAGAGCTTTTGAAGAATTTTCAGGTTCTACAATTCTTACAATTTCTACTTTGTCAAATTGATGTAAACGATTTAAACCTCTTACATGAGAACCATAGCTTCCAGCTTCTCTTCTAAAACAGGGGGTGTACCCTGTAATACATATAGGGAGATCATTATAATTCAGCAGTTTATTCCTATATAAATTTGTTAAGGGAACCTCAGCTGTAGGAATTAAATAAAGATTGTCACTAATGATATGGTACATTTGACCTTCTTTATCTGGTAGTTGACCAGTACCAAAACCAGAATCTTCATTAACAAGATGTGGTACTTGAAATTCATTATATCCTGCCGATATATTTTTATCCAAAAGATAATTTATTAGTGCTCTTTGGAGTTTTGCGCCTTTTCCTATATAAACTGGAAAACCAGCTCCTGTAATTTTATTACCTAATTCAAAATCAATTATGTTATTTTTTTCTGCTAGCTCCCAATGAGGTAAAGCTTTATTACCTAAAGAGGGGATTTTGCCATTTTTATAAACTTCTTCGTTGTCATCTTCTGAAATACCTGCAGGCACTTTTTTGTCAGGAACATTAGGTATTTGTGTTCTAAGATTTAAGAGGTCATTTCTATTTTTATTTAGATCATTTTGAAGTCTTTTAGTTAAAGATTTAATTTTTATTGACTTTTCTTTTAATTTTTCAGCTTTAGAATTTTGATTGTTTTTAATTAACACACCAATTTTTTTGTTTAAATCATTTGCATTAGAAAGTTCGCTATCTAATTCTACTTGTATTTTTCTAGAGATATTATCTAATGAGATTATTTTATCAATGATTTTGATATTATTAAAATTTCTTTTTGAGAGTCCTAAAATTATTTTTTCTTTATTATCTCTTAGGAATTGAAGTGGTAGCATTTTAAAATTTTTGTAAAAATAGTTTAAAATTTGTTTATTATAATTTCACAACGCTTTTTATCTTTTTTTAATTGATCACTAAGCTTTTTAATAGAATCAAACTTTATTTCATCTCTGATTTTTCTTAAAAAAAATACTGAAATATTTTTTCCATAAAGATCCTTTTTAAAGTTAAAAATATTAATCTCGAGTGTTCTGTTTTTCCCATTTAATGTTGGACGATTTCCTATGTTCATCATTCCATAGTGAAGTTTATTGTTTGTTTTTAATTTGACAAGATATACACCATTAGAGGGAATAAGTTTATATTTTTCGTCAATATTTATATTAACAGTTGGAAATCCAATTTTTCTTCCGACTCCCTCACCATGAATAATATTTCCATTTATTTCAAAGGATCTTCCTAGGTATAAATTTGCCGTAGTTATATCTCCATTTTTGATTGCATTTCTAATTTTGGTTGAACTTATAGTTATTGATTTTATTTTTAGGGCATCAATAACTTGAACTTTAAAATTGTAGGCAATTCCCAGTTCAATTAAATCTTCTACATTTGATTCTCTGTTTCTACCAAACCTATGATCATATCCTAAAATAATTTTTGAAACATTTAGTTTTTTTACCAAAACATCTCTTGTAAATTCTAGAGCAGTCATTCTAGAAAATTCTTTAGAAAAAGGATGAATAATAAGAGTGTTTACTCTTAATTTATTGAATATTCTTTCTTTTTCTTTCAATGTATCTATAAGTTTTATTTCTGAATCTTTATTTAATATCATTCTTGGATGTGGAAAAAAAGTCAAAATATTTGCTATATAATTTTTTGAAATAGATTCTTTAACTAGAGCTTTTATAATTTCTTGATGACCAATATGAATTCCATCAAAAGTTCCAATCGTAAGTATAGATTTTTGTTTTGAAATATAATTATCTAAGTTCTTAATTACTATCATTGAAAGAGGCTATATATAACACAAAAATAATTGATTCTTATTCAAACACTGATTAGTTTCTTTATTTTTATTAATCTATTTTTAAATTAAATTATAAAACATCAGAAATAGAGCTTACATAATATTAGTTGTTATTTTTTTTAGTTATATAAATTTTTGTATAGCTCAAGATTATTGGATGAAAATTGATCGAGCTCAAGGAAATATAATTGATAAAAGTTTTAAGAAGGATTCAAAAGTATATTTATTAGATAATGATAAACTTAAATTTAGTCTTGAAGAAAATAGCTTAAAGTCAAATCCTAATAAGATTATCTATCTTCCAAATGAAAACGGAGATTATGAAAAGTTTGAAATTAATAATACAAAGCTTTTATCAAAAGAATTATCAATTAAATATCCAGACATTAAGACTTTTGTTGGATTAAGTAAAGAAAGATCAGAGGTCAAAGTTAGAATTACAATAACTAATAAAGGTCTAAGTTATTGGCTTAGAATTCCTGATAGTGATGATTATTTTTTTCAACCTGTTCGAAATAAAAAAGATATGCATTATGGGTATTCAAATTCTAATTTGATTAATAATCAATTTAATTGCAAAACTGAATTTATTAAGAATAAATTATTTAAATCAAATTTTTCGAATAAAACAACTTCCTTTAATGAAAATATTCTCAGAACTTTTAGATTAGCTATAATAGGAACAGGTGAATATACATCTTTTTGGGGTGATAATGATGATACAAATGGGACAAATTCTGATGATGCTTATAGAGCAGTTGTTAATACAATTAATAGGGTTAATGAAATATATGAAAATGAACTTCAAATTAAACTTGAATTGATATCGGATTCAAGTCTATTATTTTCAGATTCAACTTTAGACCCCTTTACATTTTCTCTTAATGAAGAGGCTCAGTCAGCAATGGACTCAATAGTTGGTAATGCAAACTATGATCTTGGACATTTGTTTGATTATGGACAATCAGATGGGGATGCAGGTTGTGTCGGTTGTGTATGTACTAGCGGGGTTAAAGGTAGAGCATATTCTATTCATCCATTTGAGGATAATGATGGAGGTATTTTTAGAAATGATTATTTTGATTTGGATTATGTTGCTCATGAAATTGGACATCAGTTTGGCGCTTATCATACTTTTGCTTTTCAAAACGAAAATGCAGGTTCTAATGTTGAACCTGGAAGTGGATCAACTATAATGGGATACGCAGGTTTAACTGGAGAAGATGATGTCCAAGCTCATGGAGATCACTATTTTCATTACGTTAGTATTAAAGATATTAAAAATTATGTGACTAATTTGGCGTGTTCCACAAACAGTCCAATTAATAATAATGCTTATAATATTGATGCTGGAGAAGACTATAATATTCCATATGGTACAGCTTATGAATTGTCACCAATATTTAATGAGTCAATAGCAGATGGAGTTACTTTTAATTGGGAACAGTTAGATAGTGGACAAATAGGTTCATCAAATTTTGGTCCTTTGAATGTTGTTGGACCAATAGCAAGATCAATTTTACCGTCGATAAATAAAATAAGATATATTCCAAATCTTGAAAGGGTAATTTCTGGAAATTTAACCCAGACTAAACCAACACGTGGAAGTGCTTGGGAAACTGTGACTAATATCGGAAGAGTTTTAAATTGGGGTTTAACCTTAAGGGATTTGAGAGATCCAAATCAGGGATTAATTTCTCAAGATACTATAAAAATAAATGTAAGTTCAAATTCAGGTCCATTTGTTGTTAATTCTCAAAACTCTAATAGTATTATTTGGGAAGCAGGTTCAAAAAAAATTATAAAATGGGATGCGGCAAATACAATTACAGAGCCTATAAATACTAAAACTGTTACAATATTTTTATCTGAAGATGGAGGGTATAATTATCCTTTAAAATTGATTGAGAATACTACTAATGATGGAGTTGTAGAAATAGTTGTTCCTAGTACAGTCTCTTCAAAGATTTGTAGAATTAAGGTTAAGGCAGATAATTCTATTTATTATGCTATTAATAGTAATAATTTTGAGATAAAACAACTTCCTTTTGTAATTAATTATGAAGAAAATATAATTAATTTATGTTCAAAAGCTGAAGTGTCAATTAATTTTAAATTGGATAGGTATTTAGATTTTAAGGAATCAATTAATTTGACTGTAGAAAGTCTGCCTGAGGTTTTAAATTCATCTTTTTCTAAAGAATTTTTCACCCTTGATGATTCTCAGGGAACATTAATTCTTTCTGGATTAAATAATTTATCAGCTGGAATCTATGATTTTAATATTATTGCTAAATCAGGAAATAATTCTTATCCTTTTTCCTTTAGGATTAATTATAGAAATGAAATATTAGATCCTCCAAATTTAATTAGTCCAGAGAATGATGCTGAAAGATTAAATTTATTTCAAGAGTTAGTTTGGGATAGTAATGATAATATTGATCAATTTAGACTTCAAATTTCAAAAAACATTGATTTTGAAAATCATATATTGGATGAACTTTTGAATGATAATAGTTATCAGTTATCAAATTTAGAAAGTGATCAAATTTATTTTTGGAGGGTTCAATCATTAAATATATGTGGCTCAGGAGATTTTTCAAATTACAATACTTTTAAAACAGATAAAATTTCTTGTATTGACTATAATTCTTCCGGTCTGCCGATTGATTTAAACGATGCAAACACTAATTCTAGCGGAATAACTATAGCTGAAGTTTTAGTCCCTTATGATATTCCAATTGTTGATTTAAATGTTCTAGTAAATATTAAACACTCCTGGTTAGAAGATTTGACTTTATATCTTGAGTCTCCAGAGGGGGTTAAAGTTATTTTGAGTAAACAAATTGGTGGATCTGGAGATAATTATTTCGAAACACTTTTTGATCAGGATTCTAACAGTAATATTTTTAATGCAAAGCCACCTTTTACAGGATCTTATTTACCTGTTCAGACTTTAGAAACATATTATAACAAAAGTGCTTTCGGTCAATGGAAATTAATAGTTGAGGATAGTTTTGAGGAAGATACAGGATCAATTCTTGGTTTTTCAATTGAGATGTGTTTATTGGGAACTCCATTGCCAAATAGTGATGAGGATTCAATAGTTGACCAACAAGATAATTGTCCTAATATTTCTAATCAGAATCAATTAGATTCTGACGGAAATGGTATTGGAGATGTCTGTGATATTTTTTCTGATCAAAATATTTTGATATCAAAAAGTAATTCAACTTGTAAATTAAAAAATAATGGAAGTATTAAAATAGAAGTTTTAGCTGATTATCAATATAATTTAGATATTAATTCTAATAACGGTTTTTTTAGAAATTTAGATTTTGATTTATCGGGTTTAATTATTGATAATTTATCACCTGGTATTTATTTAATTTGTGTTACAAGTGATTCATTTCCTAACTATAATAGTTGTTATGAAACTATAATTGATGAACCTGATCTGATTGTTCAATCATTTATTAATGTTGATGATAAGGTTTTAAATTTAAATTTGTTAGGCAGTAATAATTACATTATTTCTCTTAATAATAAGGTTTTCAATTTTGAAGAATCTGGGAATTATAAATTTGATCTTTCAAAAAAAATAAATTATTTAAAGGTTGAGACAGAAAATCAATGCCAAAATTATTATGAAGAGTGGATTTCATTAGATGATTTTGCTAAGATTTTTCCAAATCCTGTTAAAAATAAAACAACGGTTTTATTGCCAAAAAACAATTATTTTAATTTTTCTCTTTACGATGGGTCTGGAAATTTGTTATGGAGTATTTTCTTGCCTGACACAAATATTGATTCTTCAGTTGAAATACCAATGAATGGTTTTGTTCCTGGATTATATATTTTGGAATTAAAAAATGAAAAAATAATTCAAACTTTTAAAGTTATAAAAGAATGAAAAAATTTATTTTATTAATATTTTTTATCCTATATGGATGCTCAAAGGATGAAATTTTAGATCCTGATTCTGTGTTTCTTATATCTCCCAGTAATTTAAATCAATGTAGTACATCTACTATAATTGATGATAAAAAAAGTCAGGTTGATTTTAGTTGGACTGAATCATTAAAAACTGACAAATATGAACTTATTGTTGAAAATCAATTAAATAAACTTCAAACAAAAAAAATATCATTAAATA
>CAUZKB010000034.1:0-8660 GCA_963580575.1 Bacteroidia bacterium
GAAGAAGTGGCCTTAATAGAAAGTTATAACCAAGATAATATAGACACAAAAATAGTATCTAATGAAATAATTGAAAAGGAAAATGAAATTGATGAACAGACAGACAAAATAATAGATGTAGAAAAGATATTTGAAGAAGAAAATATTAATAATAATTTAAATAAAGAATTAAGTTTGGACAAAAATATTTCTGATAATCAAATTGTTTCAAAATCTGACATACAAGAAAAAAACATAAATTTTATTGAAGATTCAAATATTATAGACAATAAACCAACAACAATAAATTCTAATAAAAAAAGAAAAGAAAAAAAGAAAAAATCGGGGTTAAATATTTTTTCAGCTTTAAAGGATTATAATAGAAAAGCATATAGTAGTGCTTTAGAGAGGTATCTAACTTTAGTTAATTCGGGGAAGGAAACTTATGAACTTTTTGACTTTATAGCAAACTCTTACTTTAATAAAAGTCAATATGATAAGGCAGTAATTTGGTATAATAAATTGATAACAAAATATCCTAAAAAAGTTACAGCAGAAAATTATTTTAGAGCGTCATTAAGTTTTAAAAGCCAAGGAGCATATAATGTTTCAGAACAATTATTGAAAAGTTATATTGAAATGACAAATAATTTAGTTGTTAAAACTTATTATTATGAAAACCCCAATTATCTAGATGAAATTATAAAAAACTCAATTTTATTTGATATAAAAAAGACAAATATTAATAGTGAAAATTCAGATTTTGGTCCAGGGTTTTATGGAGAAGATAAATTAATTTATTCCTCTTCAATGAATAGTACGGGTAATGATTTATATGATTGGACTAATGAGCCTTTTTTAGATCTTTTTATTTCAGATATAGATAGCCTAGGAAATCTCAGTGACCCAAAGAAAATGTCAGGAGATATAAATACACCTTTCCATGAATCTTCTGCTATTTTATCAAAAGACAAAAAAACTCTTTATTTTACAAGGAATAATTTTTATAAAGGAGATTTATCTTTCGATAAAAATAAACAGGTTAATTTGAAAATTTACAAAGCTGAAAGTGAGGATGGTGAAACGTGGGGTAATATTGAAGAATTACTATTTAATGATGATGAATATTCAACGGCTCATCCCGCTTTTAGTGTTGATGAAAAAAGATTATATTTTTCTTCTGATAGACCTGGTTCATTTGGGTATTCTGATATTTGGTATGTTGATATTTTAGAGGATGGAGAGTATGGAGATCCAGTTAATTTAGGACCAAATGTTAATACAGAATTTAGAGAATCTTTTCCTTATATAAGTGATAATAATATTTTATATTTTTCAAGTGATGGGAGAATGGGTCTTGGCGGTTTTGATATTTATTTTAGCAATTTAGATATTTATGGATTTCCAGCCGAAGCTAAAAATTTTGGTAAGCCTTTGAATAGTAGAATGGATGATTTTGGGTTTATATATAATTCTGAAGAGAATTTAGGTTATTTTTCTTCAAATAGAAATGGTTATAACGGCAGTAAATCAGACGAGGTTTACCGGGTAAAAATGTTAGGATCTCAATCTTGCGGATCTATGCTAACTGGAATAGTTAGAGATAAAAATACAGAAAAGCTATTACCAGGGACTAAAGTAGAATTGCAAGATAATTTTGGAAATATGATTTCATCTCAAATTGTTAAAGGGGATGCAAAATATGATTTTAGTAAAGAAGTCGACTGTTCTAAGTGTTACATAATCAGAGCTAGAAAAAGTGTTGGATATTCAACTTATGAGAAAATAGTTTGTATTCCTGAATCTTCAACTAAATTAGTTAATAACATTCTTTTGGATTGGGCTAAAGATTGTTTGCCAGATGATTTTGAATGTCTATTTAATCTAAATCCAATTTATTTTGATTTAGATAGATATTATATAAGAAGAGATGCTGTAAAAGAATTAAAAAAGGTTTATACTGTTATGATTCGTTACCCTAATTTAAAAATTCATATTGAATCTCATACTGATTCAAGGGCATCAAACAAATACAATTTAGGCCTTTCTTATAATAGAGCTAAGTCGACAAAAGCTTGGTTGGTTAATAGAGGTATTGACGAAGAAAGAATTTCAATAAGCGCATTAGGAGAAATGGATCTTGACAATTATTGTGAAGACAATATAGATTGCCAAGAACAAGAACATCAAATGAATAGAAGATCAATTTTTAAAATTAGAGATTATTAATTTAAAGTTAAGTTATGAGGATTTTATTTTTATTTATATTAACAACACTAATTAGTTCAGACTTATTATTTGCTCAAGAGAAATCAGCAACGATTCAAACAATTAATGATAGAGAATTAAAAATATATAAGGGAAATTCTAATATCAACATATTTTTTGAATATTGTGATTCTTCAAATTTGGAGGATTGCTTGACAAATGTTATCAAGTTTGATTTAAGAGGTATAGTTAAAATTTTGGAAGAAAAAAATCAATTTGGCAAGTTTAGAATTCAAGCAAATGGGACATTAGTTTATAATGAGAATGGAACAACTTCAATTATATCTATGGCTGGTGTGGAGTCCGATTTTATAGATACTAAGATTTTAAGGGATGCTGTAAGAGAAGTTTTCTTTTAATAGATGTTTTAATTTTTGAATGATAAAGTTAATTTTTTCATCTTTTGATTTAGATCATTAATTGAATTAGAATATCTTTTGTCCCATTCATCTAATTTTTTAGATGATTTTAAGGAAATCTCATATTCAATCCCAGGTAAAATCCAAGCTCCATAACCACTAAAAGGATCTGAGGATGCATATAAAGATCTATACCAATTTCCATAGTACATTCCTTGTTTATCAATAAAACTTTTTTCCAGAGATATCATTTGTTTGTTTATTGATTTGATTTTTTTTCTAGAAAAACTTTTTTCTTTAGAAGTTAATGATATTTGATTAGCTAATTCTGATGATGATTCATCAAGTTTGGTTATAGATTCTTTTGATAATTTAAACCCTTTGAAATTAGCATTATACTTTTTTATTTTATTTTCAACTCTATCAAAATGAATTTTTAGATCTTTTGCATAACGCTCTACATCATATGATATAATTTCACTATTTGCTAATCTTAATGTCATTATTCCAACAATTTTTTCAATCGTTGAGCCCATTTTAAATTCGGGATCCACGAACTTTTTGTAATAATAAAAACTGTCATAATTTGAATGATATAAAGTGGTTCCTCCACTTCCTCCACTCATTGAAGGAATTCCTAGATGCATATAAAAAGCAACATGGTCTGAACCTCCTCCAAGGTTGCCAATGGGAGGTTCTTGATCTTTATTTTTTTCACCTTTCCAAAAGGAAAAAACAGTTTTATCATTATAGGGATATTTTATTTCTTTGGAGGCCTCTAAAATTAATTTTTTTAAACTAGGGGATGATGAGGCACCAAATTTTTTACCTGAAACGCCTCCATCAAAATTCAAATATGCAACTCCTTTTTCAGAAAGTTCATCTCTCATGTGTTCAGCCCATTCAGTTGAACCAATTAAACCATGTTCTTCAGCATCCCAATGAGCAATGAGTATAGATCTTTTTGGTTTATATCCTTTTTTAATTAATTTTCCTAAACTTTCACTTAAACTTAATAGCATTGCGGTTCCACTATTTGGGTCAGTAGCACCAAATCCCCATGCATCTAGATGGCAACCTAATATGATCCATTCATTAGGATACTTACTTCCTTTTATAGACCCAATTACATTATTAATTCGAACAAAATTTCTTTTTTGATCAACTTTTAGTCTTACTTTAAGATTTGATCCTCCTTCTAATCTATAAGTAAAAGGAAGACCTCCTTGCCAAGATCTTGGGGTGGGATTTCCTTTCATTTGACCTAATATTTTTTTTGCAGACCCATAAGAAAGAGGTGTTACAGGAATTTTATGAAGTTCTACTTTGTCAGGATTTAACCTTGTAATCTTTTTTTTACTATTAAGTGGAAGAGCTGGTTCGAATGGAGTTAAGGGATCTCCAGAAAATTTTTGTGTTTTAAGACCACCTCTTTGTATTGTCCATTCATTATAAAACGGTCCTTCGGGATATACTAAACCTTTTGTAAAACCACTATCTATTGGGTCTGTATATATTATTAATCCAATTGCACCATTTTCTTGAGCGAATTTTGCTTTATATCCTCTAAAATTTCCACCATAACGAGCGATAACAATTTTACCTTTTATTTTAACACCTAACTTATTTAATTTTTCAAAATCTTCTTTTCTCCCATAGTTTGCGTAAACTATTTCACTAGTTACATCTCCACTTCCAGAGTATGCATTCCAGCCTTTCCATAATCCAGAATCAGAAGAAAAGGGATCTTCATTTAAAATATTTTCTTGTTGATTTAAAGGTTCTCTTGATGGTAGAACTATTTCTACTATGGAATTACCAGGTTCTTTACTCATATATACATCATAAGGATAAAGGGAAACATCTAAACCTGCATTAGACATAGTTTTTTCTATATAATTTTGAACTTTTTCATTAGCTATACTGCCGCTAACATGAGGTTTTTTTGTGAGTTCTTTTAAATGAGATTTGAAGGAATCAGTATCAACTAGATTGAGAAATAATTTTTCAATTTCTTTTTCTTTAATTTTATTTTTGTTCAAATCATCTTGTGAAAAAAGACAAAAATTTATTGCTAGAGTTAATAAAATAAAAAGTTTCATAAGGTAAATTATAAAGTTATAGTAATTCTAAATCTATAAAATTTCATTGGTAAATAAAATAATTATTATAAAAAGGTAATACTTTAAATTATCATTATATTGGAATCAAAAAAACTATGGAACAGAACCTAGGTGATATCGCGCCGATTTTTATAGATGGAAAATGGGAAAAAATTAAGACATCAGAGTTTAACGAAGTTTATAATCCTGCAACTGAGCAGATTATTTCATTGACTCCTATTTGCGGAAAAAATGAAGTTGAAAGAGCAGTGGAATCTTCTTCCAAGGCTTTTAAGGTTTGGTCAAAATTTTCTTATGCTAAAAGGGCAGAAATTTTATTTAATTACAGGGAGCTTATAAAAGTTAATAAAGAAAAAATTGCAAAGATAATTTCTCAAGAAAATGGAAAAACAATGCCAGAGGCAATGGGTGATATTCAAAGAGGTTTTGAGGTTGTTGATTTTGCTTGTGGAATTCTTCATTTAGCTAAGGGGGAGAGTCTTTCTGAAATAGCACCAAACATAGATTCAAGAACCAATCTTGAGCCTCTGGGAATTTGTGCTGGAATAAGTCCTTTTAATTTCCCTGCTATGGTTCCAATGTGGATGTTCCCTATTGCCATAGCATGTGGAAATACATTTATTTTAAAACCTAGTGAGAAGGTTCCATTAACAGTAATAAAAATTACAGAATTATTTCAAGAAGCGGGTCTTCCTGATGGCGTTTTAAACATAGTCCATGGAGGAAAAGAAGTTGTAGATTCATTATGTACTCATCCCAAGATTTCTGCAATAAGTTTTGTGGGATCATCTCATATAGCTAAACATGTATATTCTTTGGCTGCAAAACATGGAAAGAGAGTTCAAGCAGGAGGCGCTGCAAAAAACGCATTGGTCGTTATGCCAGATGCTGAACCAAAAGCAACTATGAATTCAATTATGAGTGCCGCATTTGGATGTGCCGGCCAAAGATGTATGGCGGGGTCTTTATTAGTTGGAGTTGGAAAAAATATTGATTCATTAAAAGAGACACTTGTTGATAGAAGTAATAAATTAGTTGTTGGGGATCCTTTAAAAAATAACAGCACAGAAATGGGGCCGGTTATTGATGCTAATTCAAAAGATAGAATCTTTAAAATTATAGATGGTTTAAATGGAACAGGTGCTAAAATTATAAGAGATGGAAGAGAAATTAAAAATGAAAAAGGATTTTTTGTTGGACCTACTTTGTTGGATAACGTAGATTCAAATCAAGCTATTTTTAATCAAGAAATTTTTGGGCCTGTACTTTCAATATTAAACCCTAAGGACATTGAAGAAACAGTGAAGGTTTTAAATAAATTAAATTATGGTAATGGTGCATCTTTATTTACCAGTAGTGGAAATACTGCAAGATATTTTTCTGAAAACATTAAATGTGGGATGGTTGGTATAAATGTTGGTGTTCCAGCTCCTATATCTGTATATCCCTTTACTGGATGGAATGATTCTTTTTATGGAGATCTTCATATGCAAGGAAAAGAAGGAGTTCAATTTTATACTAGACAAAAAGTAATATTATCTAGATGGGATAATCTTTACGAATATAAATCTGGGTGGTAAAGATTAAATCACTCCAAGTTTTTAAATATTTAGTAACTTAGATCAGTACTAATTAAGAAGTAAAAGGATGGGAATTTTAAATTATTTATACATTTTTATTGTATTTTTTTTAGCGAATCAACCTGAACCATGGACAACTTATTATGAAAATGACAATTTTGTAATTTCATATAGTTTACAAAGGTGTAATGATATTAAAAACGGTTTTGATTTTAGTTATTATTTTATAAAAGCAACTAATAAAACAGAAAAAACCATAGTAGTAGATTTTGTTTTAAGAGATCCTATAAGCCCTAGTCAAAGAGAAGAGAATAAAGTGATTGTTATTTTGAAAAAAAAGGAATCAAAGGAAGGTTCTTGTAATGGATATAATAACTTACAATTATTTTATTCCGACAATATGAATCAAAAAAAATCAATTCTAAGAGAATTTAAATTATCAAGTATAAATTTTGTTGAAATTAAATAAGTTAGTATTTCTTTCTTTGTTTGTTGCAAATTTTTCATTTGCACAGACACTTACCATAACCCCAACTATTTCTTCAGTAACATGCAGTGGAACATTAGTTACTTTTGATTTAGAATATATACCTACAGCAGCTGTTGAAACTACTTATGATTTTAATTCAGGGGTAGTTCCAGATGGATGGTTCACTTCACCTAATGTTATTAATGCAACCTTTTGTACATCAGCGCAATTAGAAGTTGCTCCTGGAAGGTTTTTCCCAACTGGAGATAGCCCTGATGGTTCTCAATATTTTTGGGCAACAACTGTTTCAACGGATGTGAATTATAGAGATAATGAATACGTAGTTGGTTATAATAAACGTTTTGTTGAAACTAGTGTTACAAATGTTGTTAATGGTGGGACTATTGAATTTTGGATAAGATATGGAGGAGATGATCCAGAACCAGGATGTGAAGAGCCAGATGAACCAAATGAGGAAGTTTATTTACAGTATCAAAAAAATGGAGGTAATTGGGTAACAATTAGAGATGATTGGGATACGGTTAGTTGTAGTGGGAACGCTAGACAAGAATCTTGTTTGGACGATAGAGAAGCAGTAGGAGCCGAATGGTACGCCTGGTATTTTGTCGACCAAGCTATTCCTGAAGGAGCTAAGTCTACTTCTACAAAATTTAGATGGTTGCAACCAAAAAATAATGGTGATCTTTGGGATAATTGGGGTTTAGAGGATATAAAGGTTAATAGATTTCCTGCGGCTTCTTCTTTTTGGAATCTTGATTTTGGTGATGGAGAAATTAGACAAATAGGTAAAGAAACAGAGTTTGATTGGCAAGGGTTTGGAGGTTCAGGTTCAGCTACAATAGATTTAAACGGGGTGTATTTTACTAGTAATGATGTTGTTGACCCTGGAATTGCAAGACAGGTTTTAATAGATTTAATAAATGCTTCAACTGATGAAAGAATTAATGGAAAAGTTACAGTAAGTGCTGGTATAGATGGGAAAATGACAATAACAAGTTTAACATCAGAAGCATTTATTTATTCTGCAGCTGCTCTAAGAGATGGGGATTCTGTGATAATAACTGAACAAAATCCTTTATCAACAACATTAAGTTTAACTTATCTTTATTTGCCATCTAATGAAGATGAATCAAAAACAATATCCTTAACTACAGTTTTAACCGATGGAGAAACAGTTTCAATTTCTCCAACTATTTTAGTTCCTGCTAGTGATACGACTCCTCCATCAGCTTCTGCTCCTGTAAGCATTACAGCTGATACAGATTCTGGAGATTGTTTTGCAACTATAACAGATATAGGTTCTCCCACTTTTAGTGATGATTGTTTAATAGGCACTGTTACAAATGATAAACCTGGAGATAACCTATATCCAAGAGGAGTTACTAGTGTTACTTGGCAAATTACAGATCATGTTTCTAATGTTACAACGGTTACTCAAACAATTTTAGTTATAGATAATGAATTTCCTAATTTAACTATACCTGTGGATGTAAATTCTACTGATTGTAGTTTAGTTCTCATAGATGCCAGTGCTATTGATAATTGTGGATCAACAACAATTACAAAAAATATTGCTGATGGATATATATTTCTTTCCGGTCAAACAGCCGTTATATGGCAAGCAGAGGACTCTTCTAGTAATATTACATCAAAAACACAATTAATAACCATTACAGATATTACTCCTCCAACTGCCACAGTAACTTCTATTATTCTTGAAACAGATGTAGGGGAATGTTACAGAACAGTTAACCGTGATATTTTAATGCAATATGCAGCAGATCCAACAGATAATTGTCAATCATCTATAAATATAACTGACAACATTCCAGCTCAATTTGATATTGGAGTACATTCAGTA
>CAUZKB010000035.1:0-8133 GCA_963580575.1 Bacteroidia bacterium
TTCTTTCAATAAGAAAAAGCTTTGAAAAAAATACAGCTTTAATAATTACTTGGGGAGGATTAAGAGGTGGCTTAAGCGTAGCATTAGCATTAAACCTTCCTGATTCAATTGGTGAAGGTAAATCCTTAATTCTGTTTTTAACTTATGCCGTAGTCTTATTTACAATTCTAGGACAAGGATTAACAATGAAAAAACTTGTTAAAGAATAATAATTAGTTGAATATTTTTTTAAATTTACCTATGAGTAGTTGGGTCTGTGACAACAAATAAAGTTTAACTAAATATTGAGAGGAGGTATCTTATGTTTTATAGAAATAATTTAAAAAATTATAGACAAATAGTGCCCGTTTTTGCACTTTTATAAAATCTTTATCTATTTAAAATCAATGATTAACGTTCCAAAAATAAACCTTGAAAATTTCGTGTCAGGATCTAAAAAAGAAAGAAACAAATTCGTAAAAGATATTGGAATCGCTTTTGAAGAAATTGGATTTATAGCTTTAAAAGGTCATTTTTTAAATGAGAAATTAATTGAAAAACTTTACAATGAAGTTCATTCATTTTTCAAGTTGCCAATAAAGACCAAAAAAAAATATGAAATCAAAGATCTTGGTGGTCAAAGAGGTTATACCTCCTTTGGAAAAGAACATGCCAAAGGAAAAACAGTTGGTGATTTAAAAGAATTTTGGCATTTTGGTCAAGAAATTATAAATAATGATTTATTAAAAAAAAAATACCCTCCAAATATTAAAGTGACCGAACTTTCAAAATTTAATGAAATAGGTGTGTTAACATATAGAATGCTAGAAAAAACAGGAAAAGAAGTTCTTAGAGCCCTTTCAATTTATTTAGATTTAAATGAATTTTATTTTGATAAATATATTCTCAACGGCAATTCTGTTCTTAGAGCTATTCATTATCCTCCAATAAATAATGCGCCTAAAAATGCAGAAAGAGCTGCAGCTCATGGAGATATTAATTTTATTACTTTACTAATGGGAGCTCAAGGTAAAGGTCTTCAATTAAAAACCAAAGATGGATCATGGATTAATGCTATAGCTGAATCAAATGAACTTATGATAAATATTGGAGATATGTTATCTAGATTAACAAATAACAAATTAAAATCCACAATTCATCGCGTTACTAATCCTCCAAAAAAATTATGGAAAAAATCAAGATTTTCTATTCCTTTTTTTATGCATCCAGTAGATGAAATGCCACTAAATTGTCTTAAATCTTGCATAAATAAAAATAATCCAAAAAGATATAAAGACATAATTGCTGGAAATTTTTTAAAAGAAAGATTGATCGAAATTGGATTAGTAAAAAATTAAAACTATATAAAATTTTGATTTTATTATTCAATGTTTTTAAAATTATTAATGTCTGATGAATCTGTAAGATCAGGTAAATGTTCAAATACTTTATAACAATAAATTGAATTTGGATTTTCACGAATTAAAATTCGAACTGCTTCTGGTAATTCTTTTTCATTTCTTTTTTCATTTATAGGACAATCCTTTACATAAGGATAAACTATTGAACCAGTAAAACTAAAAATGTTCATGCTTAAACCTAAGTCTCCTGATTCATCTCTATATTGATCAACAATATTTAAATCCGGTTTTTCTACTATATCTTTTAAATTATTATTTAAATCCATAGAAATTATTGCAAACTTCGAAATTCGTTCATTTTCATAATTAAATGCTGACCAACCGTAGCTTATTAATGCATGGAGATGATTTCTTTTTTGCTTAAGTAAATTAAGTGTTTCAACCGAATAAAGGTTATCTCCATTACAAACTGTAAAAATATTTTTTTTAAGCTCTGGATATTGATCTAAAGCTTGAACAACAGCATCTGATGTTCCAAGAGGTTTTTCTCTTCCTTCAGGAATATTTTGAATTACAAATTGAATGTTTATTTTCTCAAAAGACTGAGAAATTATAAATTCTTTAAAATGTTTATTATCAATACCTGTAATTATATAAATATTACTATAATTTGCTTGAATTGCATTCTTTATTAAATAATAAACCATAGGTTTCCCTTGTTTTCCTAATGGTATTAAACTTTTGTGAGAATTATTAGCAATCTGAAACACTTTTTTCCCAAACATTTCTTTTTTTAAAGTTTTTTTCATTCTGCTTGAGGTGCCTGCAGCCATAATAATTAAATTCTCACTTGTCATATATAAAATATTAAGCTTTAAAATTATAATTAAATTTCTTAGTTTATTAAGAATATTTTTTTAATTAAATTTATTTCAATACCAGTTATTTTTTCTTTATAATAAATTAACTATTTTTAAAACAAAAAATGGGTGTAGGAGGTACTGTAATCGGTAGTTTAGTATTATGCTTAATAATTGCAATTATTATTGAAATAAAAGAACGCTACCTATAATTAATTTAGTTTGACTTATTTTATAAGAAATATTGTTGTTTACACTATTATTGTTCTTCTGATCTGGGTTTTATATCAAGCAATCCGAGGAATGAAAAAAAAGTAATTCTTATTTTTTATGATGATTAAGATTCTGTTTTCTTTAAAAAATTACTTTTTAATTTTATTCGTTTTTTTATTATTTAAATTCTCATTTGCCCAAAATTCTAAACCAAACTTTATAATAATATTTGCAGATGATCTTGGTTATGGAAATCTTGGAATATTTGGTAATCCAGAAATTAAAACACCCAATTTAGATGCTTTAGTTATGGAAGGTCAAAAATGGACAAACTTTTATGTTGCAGATCCCGTTTGTACCCCAAGTAGAGCCGCTCTATTAACTGGTAAATATCCCATTAGATCTGGTATGACCTCAAAACACAGAGCTGTTCTTTTTCCTGATTCAGCAAATGGTCTGCCAGAAAAAGAAATTACAATTGCTGAAATTTTAAAATTAAATGGATATAAAACAACTATGATCGGAAAATGGCACTTAGGACATTTGCCCAAATTTCTACCTACAAAACAGGGTTTTGACACTTTTTACGGAATTCCTTATTCTAATGACATGAATGGTAATCAAAAAGCAAGACTTAAATATAAAAAAGGTAGAGATGATCCATTTTTTCAACCTGATTTTAAAAATTATAATGTTCCATTAATAGAAAATGAAAAAATTATAGAAAGACCTGCTAATCAAAATTTAATTACAAAAAGGTATACTGAAAAAACTATTGAATTTATTCAAAAAAATAAGTCTTCTCCTTTTTTTATATATCTAGCCCACTCAATGCCTCATATTCCTTTATTTTCATCAAAAAATAAAAAAAATTTCCTAGTAATTATACTGCAGTAATAAATGAAATCGATGAAAGTGTAGGGGAAATAATAAAGGTCCTCCAAGAAGAAAACATTTATAATAATACCATTGTCCTTTTTACCTCTGATAATGGACCATGGTTATCTTTTAAAACTCATGGAGGTTCTTCAGGTCCTTTAAGAGCGGGTAAAGGAACTACTTTTGAAGGAGGGCAAAGAGTTCCAACAATTTTTTGGGGTCCTGGTCATATAATTAAAAAAATTGTAAATGATATAGGTAGTACTCTGGATATTTTACCTACAATTTTAAATTTCGCAAATATAAAATTGCCTAATATAGAAATAGATGGTCTTTCACTTCATAAAGTTTTAACCAAAGGTAAATCTAGTCCAAGAAAAACTTTTTTTTATTGAGCTTTTGGAGAATTACATGCTGTAAGACACAAAGATTGGAAATTACACATTCTGCAAAGAGAACCTATAAATTATGAAAATAAAATCAAACTAAAAACCCCAGAATTATATCAAATTAATGCAGATATCAGTGAAAAATATAATGTAGCTAAAGACAATCCGAAAACAGTTATACTTTTAAAAAATCTAATAGAGAGACACCTAAATGATGTCAAAGACAGCTTTCCTGATCAACTCAGAGAAAGAATTACAAAAAAATAATTTAAGAAATTTATTTAACCCTCTTCCCTTTAATATCATACATCTCCATTAAAGATCCAGAAAGTTTATCTTTAACAATTTTCAACTTGAAGAAAAGTTCATAACCCTGGTAATATGCATCTATTTCATAAAATCCATCAATTACATTTGATGAGTCTACTTCAATAAAAGGATCATTTCCATCGGAATCTTTAAAAGAAGATTCATAACCATCAGGGCTTTTTGATATCATTAAATTTAAATCAACATCCCCTAATTGATCTACATCAAAAATTGTCATACTATAATTTCCAATATAAAGATCTGAATTAATGTTTTTCTTAACACCACATGAAAAGATTAAAAATGTTATAAAAACAAAAATTAATTTTTTCACTCTATAATTTTATTCTTCTATCTTACTCCAAACTGTAACAACTTCATCTGCAGACTGTTCAGTCCATGTCATTTGATTCCCTGAAACATTTATATTATATATTCTATACGTAATCAATCCCTGATTAAATGTATATTCATTAGTCCCTTTAGTTCTTTCCCAAGCCCATACAGTAATTTTTTCTGGTATACATCCATTAGAAAATTCATCAATTAAAGTAACATTTTCGGTAAGCAATTCCTCAGTTATGGCTGCTGTCCAAGACATACATTCATATTCAGGAATTAATGAAACTGCGAGAGTCTTAAACTCATCCCAAACAACAGTTTGACCTTCTCCAGAAAAAGAAACTAATTGCCAATTACCAAGTATAGGATCTGGGGGGGTGACTTCTTCTTTTTTACAACTAAATAAAAAAATAAAGATTAAAATAAAAGATGCAGATTTTTTAATAATTTGTTTAGTCATATCTAAATGTTATTTGCCAAAAATAAACTTTACATAATTAATAAAGCTGCTATCTCAATTTTTTTTATTCAATTCTTCTTGTTTTTCCTTTTCCTCTTCCTCCTCCTTTTCATCATTTGATTCTTTTGCAAGATCTTCAAATTTAATTCTTAAAACTAATTCATGAGTCTTAACACTCAATCCCGAAAGTTTACTAGCTGTTGGAGCTTGATATGCATATCCCAAATCAATACCTTTTGAAATATTAATTAATGCCATTATTGAAAATGATGAATTAGAAACTAAAGAAGCTCCAATCTCATATCTGTTTTTAAAAGCAATGAAATTATTGATTTCCGTGTTCAATGGTAATCCTTTGACTTTTCTTAGCATAATTCCAGGTTTCATTTGAAAATCCTTTGATATAAGAAATGAATATCCCATTCCCAAATAATTATGAATTCTTTCTTTAGCATTTATCAAAGTCTCCTTATCTCTTTTAACTTTAAATAATCTAGGTATTGAAAAAGACATCCAAAACTTTTCTCCCTTTAAATATGCTCCAGCTCCAAAATTAGGATTAAACCTGCTTAAAAATTTTTGAGAAGGATCAACAAAAGCACTTGTAGTTATTAAACTTTCTGAATCTGCTTTATAAAAATTTCCACCAGCTTTAAGCCCTAAAAAAAGTTTGGTAGATTCATTCATTTCTAATTTATATGAAAAGTCTAAATACATAAAAGTCTGTTGTTCAATAAAAACTTTGTCTGACTCAATGGATATTCCTAATCCAACATTTTTCTTTCTTTCAGATGAAAAAGACATCACTAAAGTTCGTGGAGCATTATCTATATTTATCCATTGATTTCTTGATGTTAATGACAAAACATCTTTTCCTTCTGCACCTGCATAGGCTGGGTTAATAATATTCATTTGATATCTATACAAAGACAAATAAGATTGCTGTTGAGAATAAATCAACATGGGTAGAAAAATAATCACTAAGCTACATACTTTTCTCATTTTTTACTTTGTTAAATAAAACCATCCTTTGTAATCAACAACTTTATCCCCATTTAAATCAATCATATATAAATAACTTGATTCTGGGACAGGATTACCCTTATAAAATCCATTCCAATCATTATTATATTTCTTTTTGTTTAATATAAGATTTCCTGATCTGGAATAAATCCATACCTCATTATTAGGAAATCTTTCAATTGGAAAAATTTCCCAATTATCATTTATTCCATCTCCATTTGGTGAAATAAACTCTGATATTAAAATTTCGTCATAACTATATTGATTTAAATCAATATAATTTGGAATTAAATCATTATCCTTGTCGGTGTCCTCACAATCTAAAATTCCATCTTTATCATAATCTGGACTAAGTGAATTCTCATCTAATGGATCCGAGCCACAATTGATTTCATCTATATCGCTTTGTGTATCATTATCATCATCCAAATCTATACAATTTGGCAAACCATCTTTATCATAATCCGGACTTAATGAATTTTCATCAAGAGGATCAGACTGACACTGAATTTCAACCAAATCAGTCTGTCCGTCTCCATCATCATCATCATCACATAAATCTCCAATTTGATCAAGATCATAATCCAGCTGATCATTATTATAAACATCTATACAATTGTCACAAGCATCTCCATAATAATCACTATCTGCATTCAATTGACCAGGATTAAAAGCATTAAAACAATTATCTCTAATTCCTGCAACTCCATCACCATCATAATCTTTTGGATAACTATTTTTGTCTTCAGGCAATGTTCCTTCTAAAAGTTCTTCTGTGTCCTCAAATCCATCTCCATCATCATCTGAATCTATACAGTTTGGTAAACCGTCTAGATCGGTGTCAGTTGAAAAAGATTTATAATTAAGGGGATCCGAACCACAAATGTTTTCATGTTCATCTAATTGCCCATCATTATCATCATCATCATCATCATAATTAATTGTTCCATCACTATCTGTATCAGGAGGAAAATCATTATTATCTATAGGTGATGTTCCAACAATATCCTCTATTATATCCGAAAATCCATCTCCATCATCATCTAGATCAAAGGGATTTAAAAGTCCGTCTCCATCTATATCTATTGGAATACTATTAATGTCTAGTGGATCACTACCATTAATAATCTCAACAACATCTGAAAAACCATCAGAATCATCATCAGTATCTGAATTATTTCCTATACTATCTCCGTCAGTATCAACCCATTCTAGGGGATCACTTGGAAAAGCATCTTCACTATCTATAAAACCATCACCATCAGAATCTGTGTCTGTTGAAGGGGTGCTTGTGGTTGAAGTAGAGCATAAAGAAGATGCTAATACCGTTACGTTAACAGTTACTGAGGCAGTATTTCCTGAACTATCAGTTACTAATAGAGTAACTTCTTTAACCCCTACATCATTACAACTAAAACCAAGAATTCCATTTTTTAAAAATGAACTATAATTACTTTTTCCCGTTGTTGACACATTAGTCGATGTATCTCCCTGTCCATTAGGGTTTTGATATGTAATATTTTCTCTCTTACTTATTCCAATAGATTCTATTAAACAATTATCTGAGCTACCATCATTAAGCTGATCTTTAGTTATAGTAACTATACCATTTCCATTAAGCTCAATAACAATATCTCGTCCTCTAGCAACAGGCTTTTCATCATCTATAACAGTTACCGTTTGTGTTGCAGTTGCAATATTACCAGCGGAATCCTCAACAGTCCATGTTACTGTAGTTACTCCTATTTGAAAAGTATCAGGTGCATCATTTGTAACAGATGAAATGCTACAATCATCATTTGTTATTTCAGTTCCTAAATCAACAACTGTAGCTACACATAATCCTGGGTCAACACCAACTATAGGATTAGAGTCAATTAAAATAGTAGGATCGGTATTATCATTAAAAATAACATTTTGAGTAGCTGTAGATGTATTTCCTGATGTATCACTGACAGTCCATGTTACAATAGTATTTCCTGTTGAAAAAACATCAGGTGCATTATTAGAAAAAGTATATGTACAATTGTCATTTATAGATGGATTTCCTAAAACAATTACACAAGAGTCTGAAGTTATATCAGCAGGAGGGGTAATAGAAGGAGCAGATGAATCTACAATGGTAATTGTCTGAACTAAAGTAGTTTCATTTCCTGAATCATCTGAAAAAACATATGTTACTGAATGTACTCCAATATCAAATTGAGCTGGAATGTTGTCAGTTATATTTATAGATGATTGACAATTATCTGTTGGATCTGCTGCATATTGCATTAAAATATCACGGTTAACTGTTCTGTAACACTCCCCTACATCTG
>CAUZKB010000036.1:0-7699 GCA_963580575.1 Bacteroidia bacterium
TCCTAGTTTACTGTAATTTCTTCCAGTAATAAGAGAATATGGGGGTGTTATTTTAGCACTAATTGAGAATGTTGATCCACCCGTAGGGAAAATAGGATTTGTATAGGTGTTGTTTCTAGTTAATGCTACTGTATAAGCTAAATTATTTGCTTGACCATTTCCAAAAGTAAATAACCCTGTAAAATAATTGTTAAGATTGTAGTATTGAAAAGATAAAGCTTGAGAAAGTTGAAAATAATCATCTGGAATTCTAAGTCTTTTAGCTAAACCAATTGAAAGACCACTTATCTGAAAAGATTGACTTTTATCAGCAGTTCCTGTGAAATAATCATATCTGTATTGAATTGTATGAGATAGAGATGTTGAAAATTGAACAGGTTGTCTTCCTCCAAGCCAAGGTTCTGTAAAGCTAAAACTATAAGTACTATAAAATTGACTTGCTTGTAATCTTAGACTTAAGTTTTGTCCATCTCCCATAGGAAGAGGTTTATAGGCTTTTTGTTTAAAAATATTTTTTATTGAAAAATTATTAAAGGCTAGACCAAGAGTTCCGATAAACCCACCACCACCATATCCACCTTGTAATTCAATTTGACTAGCTCCAGCTTCAGTTAAATCAAATTTTATATCTACAGTTCCTGAATTAGGATCAACATTCTCAAAATTTGGATTAATTTCTTCAGCGTCAAAAAATCCTAATTGACCTAATTCTCTTACTGTTCTTACAACTTGATCTTTACTATAAATTTCTCCAGGTTTTGTTCTCAATTCTCTATAAATAACATGGTCATTAGTTTTAGTATTTCCAGTTACAGAGATTTTATTAAAACTAGCTCTTTTACCTTCATTTATTCTAATTTCAAAATCAATAGTATCTTTTATGGCACTAACTTCAACAGCATTGATATTTGAAAACAAATAACCATTGTTTTGATATAGATTTGTGATATCTTCTCCATCTGGTTTAGAAGTATCAGAAATTCGTTTTTTTAATAAAACACCATTGTATGTGTCTCCATTTTGGATGCCCAGAATTTGTCTTAGTTGACTATCAAGATATATGGTGTTTCCAATAAACTTGATTTCTCCAAAATAATATTTTTTTCCTTCTTCAACATTAATATTTAGTGATATAGAATTATCTTTGTTTCTAATTAATGAGTCAGATATTATTCGTGCGTCTCTGAACCCTTTTTCTTTATAAAAATCAATAAGTTTTTCTTTGTCCTCTTTAAAATCATTAATGATATATTTAGATTTTTTCCAAAAGCGTATTGAATTTTTTTGTTTTGTATTTTTAAGTTTTCTTTTTAATTTATTGATACTGTAAATAGAGTTTCCTTTAAATGATATTTCTTTAATTTTTATTCTTTCACCTTTATCAATATTAACTACCATTTTATAGGCGTTTCTATCAACAGAATCTTTTATTGTGTTTAAAGAAACTTTTGTATCAAGGAATCCCTCTTTTTTGTATTTATTTTTGATATAATTAGTAGTATTGGTTAAAAAACTTTCTGAAAGTTTTTTTCCAGTTTTAAGTTCAGTTTCATCAATTATACTTTTAGTTTTTCCTTTTTTAATTCCTATAATTTTAACCTCTGATAGAGTTGGAAGTTCTTCAATTTCAATTTCAATTGAAATTTTGTTATTGACTACTTTTGTTACATAAAAATTAATATCACTGAATAAATCTAAATTCCATAATTTGTTTAAGATTGCACTAGTTTCTTCTCCTGGTAATCTGATTTCTTTTCCTTTTCTAAGCCCACTGTAAGATATAACAGTTTTATCACTAAAAGTTTGAAGACCAGTAACAGAAATAGAGTCTATAATGTATAATTTTCCTTTTGTATAATCTTCTAGTTGTCCGTATAATATATTGAATGAGCTAAAAGAGTAAAAGAAAAAAATTATAGAAAATTTAATAGAATTTTTAATCATTGATTTGTTCACCTGTTTTTCCAAACCTTCTTTCTCTTTTGTTATAGGTTTTAAGTGCTTTATGAAAATCTAATTTGTTGAAATCAGGCCATAAAACATTTGTGAAATATAATTCAGCGTATGCAATTTGCCACAATAAAAAATTACTAATTCTTTGTTCTCCACTTGATCTAATTAACAAATCTACATCAGGCAAATTGCGAGTGTAAAGATGGCTATTTATAGTGGATTGATCAACTTTTTCAATTGAAATTATATTATTTTTAACCTTGTTAATTATTAATTTTAAAGATTTAGTTATTTCTTCTTTAGCCCCATAGCTTACTGCTAAAGTCAAAACCATTCCATTATTTTTTGAAGTTTTATTCACAACATAATTTAGTTCTTTCTGAACTAAGATTGGAAGATTTTCAATTTTCCCTATAGTATTAAGTTTAATATTATTATTGTTTAAATCTTTAAATTCTTCTTTAAGAGATGAAACTAGTAGTTTCATTAGAATATTTATTTCAGTTTTTGGTCTTTTCCAGTTTTCAGTTGAAAAAGCAAAAAGTGTTAAGAATTTTATTTTCGATTTAACAGCTTCTTCAACAACTAATTTAACCGCTTTTACTCCTTTAATATGACCTTTGATTCTTTCTTTTCCTCTTTTTTCAGCCCAACGACCATTTCCATCCATAATGATAGCTACATGTTTTGGTACGATTTTCATTTATTCCTTACAATAACAAGGTATATCGCCAAAGGTAAATGAAATAGTTAAACCTGTAAAGACATACCAATCATTATTTCCAAGATTTCCAAATTTCAAAGTTGTATCATTTCCATATTCTTTAATTGGATTACTTCCATCAATACTATCTGTAAATGAATATCTTACCCCAATTTCTAATCCAATTACCCAAAGAGGATTAGGATTCATTTTTAATCCTAATATAATTGGAATTGCTATTGTTTGATCACTATCATATTTTTTGAATTCTATAGCTTTTTTTAGATCATATTCAAAATAACCTAGACCTACAAATGTATATGGAGTATAAATTGTTTTACCATCATGTAGATTAAAGTCAATAAAATTAAATTCAATTCCTGCTATAAATTCATTAATATTATTATCGAATTTATAACCCCTCTTGAATCGATTTAAATCATTAGTATTATAATCTGAACCTTTAATATTTGATATATTAATTCCAGCTCTAAGAGAATACCTTGTTGTTAAATTCCATTTATATACTAAACCAAAGGCTGAGCTATTTGGATAAACAAAACGAGTAGTTCCAACATCTCCAATGTAATTACTTCCACCTAAAAAAGCGCCTATTTCATGATATTGAGCACTTAGATTTGTGGTAATTATAATTAAACAAAAGAGAATTTTATTAAAAAATTTCATTAATTCTATATCACATATATATGTGTATAATTAGAACCTTTAAATATTGATTTTATTGTGTATTTCTTTGGTCTTGACCCCAAAAAAGTTTTTCTCGAAGAGTTTTGAAAAAAAAATCACCGTCAAGCTCAACAGTCTTAACGTTAAAATTTGCTTTTTTAAGTAAAAGATCATTTTCATTTTTGACAGTAAAAATTCTGGAATCTAGTGATAACAGAAAGTTTTTCCCTTTACCTTTTACTGAAATTTTAATACTTGTTGAATCAGGAATAATTAAAGGTCTAATATTTATATTGTGTGGTGCTATTGGATTTAAAACCCATGACATAGTATTTGGACTTAATATTGGACCTCCACTGCTAAGAGAGTATCCTGTTGAACCAGTAGATGTGGAAATAATCAAACCATCAGCCCAATAAGTTGTTAATGGTTGATTATCAATTGAGGTTTCTATACTTAGCATAGATGTAGTATTCTTTCTGTTTATGCTTACTTCATTTAGAGCAAAACTGAATTCATCTAGAAAATCAATTTTATTTTTACTTTGAACGTTTAATAAAGATCTATTTACTAGTGTATATTTTTTATCGAAAAATAATTTTAATCCTTTTTTTAGTGATTCTTTTTGAAGACCAGTTAAGAATCCAAGTTGACCAGTATTTATTCCTAAAATAGGTGTCTCAGTATTTCTAACAACAGTTATTGACCTTAATAAAGTTCCATCTCCTCCAACTGAAAATAAAAAATCAATCCTAGAGTTAAGAATTCTAGCATTTTTAAAATATTTGTATTTGATTTTATTAGTGTTGAAATATTTTTTTAACATTTCAGATAAGATTATATCATGATTCAGTTTCTTTGAAAATTTAATAATTTCTTTGATTGTATTAATCGTCTCAAAGCTTGGGTAAACACTGAAAATAGCTATTTTCATTTTAACAAAATATTTTTGTAAATGTACAAAACTCATAAGATTAGTACATTTTTTGACATAAACTAATGACGTATTAAATAATTTAATTTTAATGTTTTTTATTCGAGTTTGCTCTATATTTTTGTAATAAAATCATAATTATGACTTTACTAAGCGTTAATGTTAATAAAATTGCCACTTTAAGAAATTCTAGGGGATCAAATTTCCCTGATTTATTAAAGGTTACAAAAGATATTCAAGATTTTGGTGCTCAGGGAATAACTATTCATCCCAGACCAGATGAAAGACACATAAAGTATTCAGACGCTTATTCTTTAAAAAAAATTGTTCTATCGGAGTTTAATATAGAAGGAAAGCCTATATCAAAATTTATGGATTTGGTCCTTGAAATTAAACCAGATCAAGTTACTTTAGTTCCTGATAATATTGACAGTCTTACTTCTGACCAAGGTTGGGATACAATAAAAAATCATGATTTTTTAAAATCAATAGTGAAAAAATTAAAAAAAGAAGATATCAGAACGTCTATATTTGTAAATCCAGATCCTGATATGGTTATTGGGGCTCATTCCATTGGCGCTGATAGAATAGAATTGTATACAGAACCATATGCTTCAAATTATAAAATTAATAGAGATTTGGCCATTGAACCTTATATAGAAGTAGCAAAAAAAGCTAATGAGTTAGGGATAGGTATTAACGCTGGTCATGATCTTAATCTAGATAATATTGAGTTTTTTTCAAAAAAAATATCTAGACTTTTAGAAGTTTCCATTGGTCATGCATTGATTTGTGAGAGTTTATACTTGGGTTTAGAGAATGTCATACCAATGTACATAGGTAAAATTAACTAATGAAATTAATTCATAGCAATATAATTGGTCAAGGTAATATAAACTTATTGATTTTACATGGTTTTTTGGGGATGGGAGATAATTGGAAGAGTTTTGCTTCAAAATTTTCAAAGCTTGGATTTAAAGTTCATCTTTTAGATCAAAGAAATCATGGAAGAAGTTTTTGGGATAAAAAATTTAATTATAAAATTCTTGCTGAGGATATATATAATTATATTAATTATCATAAAATAATTAATCCTTTAGTTTTAGGTCATTCTATGGGAGGAAAAACTGCCATGACTGTTGCTTGTAATTTTCCTGGAATAATAAAGAAAATAATTATTGCTGATATAGTGCCTAAAAAATATAATTCTTCACATCAAGAGATTTTAAAAGGTCTTAGTTCTTTAGATTTTGAAAAGTTAAAAAACAGAAATTCTATTGATTTTGAGTTGTCAAAATTTGTTCATGAAAGACCAATTAGGCAATTTTTATTAAAAAATTTATATTGGCGTTCAAAGGAAAAATTTGCTCTGAGATTAAATATTGATGTTTTAAAAAATCAATTTGAGAAAATATCTGAATTACCTAATTTATCTCTTCAATTCAAAGGTCAATCACTTTTTTTATTTGGTGAAAATTCTCAATATTATAATTCAGATGATGATATTATAATAAGAAATATTTTTCCAAATGCTAAAATAGTTTTAATTGGAAAAGCTTCACATTGGATTCATGTTGAAAATCCAGATGATTTTTCAAAGGAAATACTAGATTGGATATAGAATTTAACAACTTAATATAAAAATGTGAAAAATTAATCATTATAATTTAAAAAAAAAATCAAATATTATTTTTGATATTACTTTTATAAACTTATGGAAATAATTATTAGAGAAGCTAATATAAATGATAGTAATGAAATTTTGAATTTGATTAAAGAATTGGCTGAATTTGAAAATGAAATTAATGAAGTTGAATTAGATTTACCTCATATTGAAAAATATGGTTTTGGGAAATATCCTATATTTAAGTGTTTTGTCGCTCAATATAAAGATCTAATTGTGGGTTTAGCTCTTTTTTATCCTAGGTTTTCGACATGGAAAGGACCAACTTTTCATTTAGAAGATTTAATTGTTACAAAGTCAATGAAGGGTAAAGGAATAGGAACTAAACTTTTGTATGCTTTTGTAAATTATGCCAATAAAATTAGAGTTAAAAGAGTAGAATGGGAAGTTTTGAACTGGAATACAAAGGCGATGGATTTTTATAAAAAAAATGGAGCTAAAGTTTTTACTGATTGGAAAATTGTTAAAATGAGTTCTGAGAGTATGGTGAAATTTTTGACAAAAAATAAAACTAGTTCATGAAGGTATTTAAATTTGGAGGTGCTTCAGTTAAAGACGCTTCAGGAATAATCAATTTGCTTAAAATCCTTAAACAATTTGGAAACAAAAAAATTCTGATTGTTGTCTCAGCTATGGGAAAAACTACAAATGCTTTTGAAAAAGTTGTTAATGCATATTTTAATGATTTAAAAAAAATAAAATTTTTTATTGATGAAATTAAAAGTATGCACTTTAATATAATTGATAGTCTCTTTCATAATTTAGATCACGATATAAAATTTAGAGTTTCCGAAATTTTCTCTAGACTAGATCAATTTATAAATTTAAACACTAAAAAAGATTATAGCTTTGTTTATGATCAAATAGTTAGTAATGGAGAGTTATTATCTACTATTATTATTCATCATTATTTGAAAAATAATGAATTTAAAAATCAATGGCTTGATTCAAGATTATGTATTAAAACAGATTCTTACTTTAGAGACGCTAATTTAGATTGGATAGAAACAGAAAAAGAAATAAAAAAAAATGTAGATAAGGATTTAGTAACCATAACTCAGGGTTTTATAGGAGGAGATTCTAAAAATAACTCAACTACTCTAGGGAGAGAAGGTTCGGATTATAGTGCTGCAATTTTTGCTTATGCTCTTGATGCGGAATCTGTTACTATATGGAAAGATGTTCCTGGAGTTTTAAATGGAGATCCGAGGGTTTTTGATAATTCAATTTTATTGAACAAAATATCTTATCGTGAGGCTATAGAACTTGCTTTTTATGGAGCATCCGTTATTCACCCTAAAACTATACAACCTCTTCAAAAAAAAGAAATTCCTTTATATGTCAAATCTTTTGAGGAGCCTTTAAATAAAGGAACTTCAGTATCAAAAGGAATTTCAATTGACCCTAATGTTCCTTGCTATATTTTAAAATCAAACCAGGTTTTATTAAAAATGTCTTCATTAGATTTTTCATTTATAGTGGAAGATAACATAAGTGAAATTTTTTCTTTACTCTATAAACATCAAATGAAGGTAGAGTTGATGCAAAACTCGGCTATTAGTTTTTCTGTTTGTATTAATAATAAATATGATAGATTAAATGAATTAATTGAAGAACTTAAATTAAAATATAAACTTAAGGTTTATGATAATGTTGAACTTTATACAATAAGGTATTTTAACAAAGAATCAATAAAATCATTAAGTAAGATTAGAAATAAAATAATTTTAGAACAAAG
>CAUZKB010000037.1:0-7361 GCA_963580575.1 Bacteroidia bacterium
AATGGATTTTATTATAATTAAGATAGTTTAAATGATTTCCTGTGATAGCTTGATATTCCAAATTTTTTTATAGCTTCTTTATGTTTTCTAGTTGGGTAACCAAAGTTAGTTTCCCAAGAATAAATTCCAAATTTTTTTGCTTTATTACACATAAAATTATCTCTATAGTTTTTTGCAATTATTGATGCTGCAGCAATACTTAGATATTTATTATCTCCTTGAATTATACAAGTATGTTTAACTTTTTTGTAAGGTTTGAATTTATTGCCATCTATAATTAAGTAATTAGGTTTTATTTTTAATTTTTTTATTGCATTGTGCATTGCTAGAATTGATGCATTTAATATATTTATTTTATCTATTTTTTTATTATTGACAATTCCAATTGACCAATCGATAGCATTATTTTTAATTTCTATTTCTAATAGTTTTCTTTTTTTTACACTAATTTTTTTTGAGTCTTTTATATTATTATTTTTATAATTCTTCGGTAAAATAACTGCAGCAGCGATTACAGGTCCTGCTAAACATCCACGACCCACTTCATCACATCCTGCCTCATAAATTTTTTCTTGATAAAAAGATTTTAACATTTTTTAATAATTAATATCATTTAATAGAACAATTATTTTTGAATCTTGTCGTCTAATATATTGTAAAGGATAAAGTAACTAAAAATTAATAAAATGAAAAATTCAATACTATTAAGTCTATTAATTATGCTTTCTTTTTTTTCTCAGAATTTATTTTCACAGGATAGAAAAAAAATGGATGATGGTAGAATAGAAAGAATGGAAATATTGAAGAAAAGAATGGATAACAAAGATGCTAATAAAAATCTTACAAAAAATCTTATGGAAATGTTGCGATTAAATGAAAATCAAAGAAATGAGTTTCAGAAAATTCAAAAAAAATATCGTGATTCTTTCAGTAATTCTAAAAATTCTTTAAAAAAGAAACATTTAGAATTAGAACTTGAAAAAATGAATGAAAATTTAAATCAAGTGAAGATAGATAACCTATTTGATGAAATTTCAAAAATTGAAGCTGATATAAAAAAGATGACATTTAAAAAAGATAATGATATAAAATCGATTTTAAGTAAAGATCAGATAGTAATGTTTGAGAGGTTAATGAAAAGAAGAGAAATGATTGGAAAGAGAAATTAGTAATAGTTTAGTTTAGTTTAATTGAATCAAATTATGGTTAGTGGTTTATAATCATATTAGTTTAGGTGAATTTTAACAACAATTCATTTCAAAAAGCCCGATTTCTCGGGCTTTTTTTATATTTGCAACCTGATGAAATTAGGTTCTCATATTAAAAAAAATTTATTTCTTTCATTCCCAATAATGCTTAGTCAGTTAGGACATATAACTGTAGGTGTAGTTGATAGTATAATGGTAGGTAAAATAGGAGTTACTCAATTAGCTTCTGTTTCATTATCGAATTCATTATTTGGATTTATTTTACTGTTTTGTATTGGTCTTTCTTACGGGATTACACCATTAATTTCATCGGCAAATAATAACCAGAAGTATATATCTAGAATTTTTTTTCATGGAATAATAATGAATATGATTTTTACAATCTTTTTGGTTTTATTGGTTATTAATTTAAAAAATTATCTTTTGTATCTAGGTCAGGATAATGCGGTACTTAACTATGCTTTTCCCTATTTAGATTTAATTTGTATATCATTAATTCCTTTAATTTTATTTCAAACATTTAAACAATTTATTGAAGGTTTGGGTTTTACTAAACCAGCAATGTACATATCAATTTTTTCAAATGTTATTAATATAATATTAAACTTCATTTTAATTTTTGGAATGTTTGGTTTTCCTCGTTTAGAAATCATTGGTGCAGCTTATGCTACATTAATAAGTAGAGTACTAATGTTTATTATGATTTTTTTCTATTGTTTAATAAGTAAAAGATTTAGTAAATACATTGTGAGTGTTAAATTCTTATTTAATATGAGCTCTTTTAAAAAAATATTCAATATAGGTTTTCCTTCTGGATTGCAGTACATTTTTGAAGTAGGTGCTTTCAGTGTGGCAACAATTATGATCGGTTCAATTGGAGCAAATGCTTTAGCTGCGCATCAGATTGCTTTAAACTTGGCAAGTATTACATATATGATTGCTTCAGGAATAAGTTCTGCAGCAATGATTTCTTTGGGTTATTATTATGGTAAGAATGATATTGGAGAGCTTAGAAAATCAGGACATTCAAATTTTTATCTGGCCTTAATTTTAATGACTATTTCTGGTTTAATTTTTATTATTTTTAGAAATTTATTACCTCAGTTATATGTTAGTGATTTAGCTGTAATTAAAATAGCTTCCATTTTACTTATTATTGCTGGACTATTTCAAATACCCGATGGTATACAAGCTGTTGGATTAGGTATTTTAAGAGGTATAAGAGACACTAAAATTCCTACTCTTGTTACGTTTATTTCCTATTGGATATTTGCTATTCCATTATCTTATTTTCTTGGAATAACTTTAAACTTAGGTACTGTAGGAATATGGATAGGTTTATTTTTTGGATTAACTCTTTCAGCTATTTTTCATGTCGTACGGTTTAATTATCTTACGATGATTAAAAATTAATTTATGAAAATTTTTACTCTTATATATTCTATTTATGGACTTATAGTTTTTTCATCTCTTTTTGCAATATTTTCTATTCCTTTTGTTCTTGGAGTCTGGTTTAAAAAATTTGAAAAAACTGCATATTGGTTGCATCATGTTTTAGCTAGATTTTTCTTTGCTGCTATTTTTATTCCTGTAAAAATTAAACTCGAAAAAGGTGTAAACTTAAAAAATCAATATGTTATAATTTCTAATCATTTTTCATTTATAGATATACCAGCTCTTGCTGCATTAAATATTCAATTTAAATTTATTGGTAAGATTGCGGTTAATAATATTCCTCTTTTAGGCTATATTTTTAAAAATCTTCACATTATGGTTGATCGAGAAGATAAGGACAGTAAAAAACAAACTTATTTAAAATCATTTAAATCTATAGATGAAGGATACAGTATGGGAATTTTTCCTGAGGGGGGAATTAAAACAAAAAAAATTCCTCAATTAGCTCCTTTTAAAGATGGGGCTTTTATAATGGCTATTGAAAAACAAATCCCAATTCTTCCGGTTTCTTTATTGGATGCATATCAAATAATGAAAGGCTCATTTTTTATTACGTGGAGTCCTTGTGAGATAGTTTGTCATACACCAATTTCTTCAAAAGGATATATAAAAAGAGATTTAGAGAAGTTCAAAAATAAATGCTATAATGTTTTACAAAATGAATTAAACAAATCTCATAATGAATAAGAAAGAATTTTTCAATTAGTTTATTCTATTAAAAAAACTAACTTTATATCACTATGTCTTCAACGAAATTTTTATATGGAAAAGATACTCTCACTTATGTTTCTGCATTAAAAATATCAAATGATGAACTGAAATCTGAAATAGGAAATGAAGAGATAAAAAAAATTAATACATCTAGAGAAATTATTAAGAATGTATTAGAATCTAATCAAATGATTTATGGTATAAATACTGGTTTTGGAGCCTTGTGTAATACAATTATTTCAAATAAAGATTCTAATTTACTTCAGGAAAATTTATTAAAAAGTCATGCTGTTGGTGTAGGTCCTAATGTACCAGCTGAAGTTTCTAAATTAATGTTAATAATTAAAGTTCATTCTTTATGCATGGGATTTTCCGGTATAAGGTTAGCAGTTATTCAAAGGATTTGTTGGCATATAGAAAATGATATAATTCCTATAGTTCCATCTCAAGGATCTGTTGGTGCATCTGGAGATTTGGCACCATTAGCTCATTTATTTCTCCCTTTGATTGGAGAAGGAAAAATTTTGTATAAAGGAAAGGAATTAGAGACCAATAAAGTTTTGAAAAAAGAGAAAAAATTACCATTTTCTCTTAAAGATAAAGAAGGACTTGCTCTAATAAATGGAACTCAATTTATTTCTGCATATACCTGTTTGGCGTTAGATAAATTTAGAAATTGTCTTGAAAATGCTAATATTATTTCTGCCCTAACTTTAGAGAGCACATTGAGTTCAATATCTCCTTTTAATAAAGATATTAATAATTTGAGACCACATAGAGGATCTTTGATTGTATCAAATAAAATGAGAGAATTGTTAGATAATTCACAAATTTTAGAATCACATAAAGATTGTGATAAAGTTCAAGATCCATATTCTATTAGATGTATACCGCAGGTTCATGGTGCGAGTTTGGATGCATATTTATACTTAGAAAATATTTTAAATATAGAATTGAATTCTGTTACTGATAATCCCATTGTTGTTGATAAAAATAATATTGTTAGTGGAGGTAATTTTCATGGTCAGCCTATTGCAATACCTATTGATTATAATGTTATAGCTGCATCCGAACTAGGTAATATTTCAGATAGACGTACTTATCTATTACTTAAAGGAAATGCTGTGGTTCCTGAATTATTGGTTAATGATACAGGAATTAATTCTGGTTTTATGATTTTACAATATACTACAGCAGCATTGGTAAGTGAAAATAAAAATTTATGTTTTCCTTCAAGTGCAGATTCTATAACTACTTCGCTTGGACAAGAAGATCATGTTAGTATGGGATCAATAGGTGCTGTTAAATTATTAAGAGTTCTAGATAATTTAGAAAAAATATTAGCTATTGAACTTCTTTGTTCTGCTCAAGCATTCGATTTTCATAAACCTTTAAAATCGGGCATAAAAATTAATAAATGTCATGATTATATTCGTTCTAAGATTAATCATTGTAAAAAAGATAAAATTTTTACTTTGGATATAGATAATGCTATAGAAATTATTATATCAAAAAAATTAGTTGAATTAACCTCTTAAATGTAATGGATGCATCATCATTTATTAAAAAATATGCTAATCATCCAAATTATTTTGCTCCAGTAGGTTCTAAATTAAATGCTAAGAGTTGGCAAACTGAAGCACCACTTAGAATGTTATTAAATAATTTAAATGAAGAGGTTGCTGAAGATCCCAGTAATTTAGTAGTATATGGCGGTTCTGGCCAAGCAGCTAGAGATACTGACTCTGTAAAAAAGATTATTGAATTATTACTTGAACTTGATAATAATGAGAGTTTACTAGTTCAGTCTGGAAAACCAGTAGGAAAGGTAAGGACACAAGAACAGGCTCCTAGAGTCTTGATTGCAAATTCTAATTTAGTTCCAGCATGGTCAACTTGGGAGCATTTTGAAAAACTAAAAAGTGATGGTTTGATGATGTTTGGACAAATGACAGCAGGAAGTTGGATATACATTGGTACTCAAGGCATTTTACAGGGAACTTATGAGACTTTTGTTTCTTGTGCTAAAAGACATTTTAATAATTCTTTATATGGTAAATTATTAGTTTCTGGAGGTTTAGGCGGTATGGGTGGTGCACAGCCACTTGCAGCTACAATGTCTGGAGCAACTTTTTTAGGTGCGGATATTGATCCTTCTAGAATAGAAAAGAGGTTAGCAACTAAATATATTGATAAAATGACTTTTTCCTATGATGAGGCTAGAGATTGGATTTTAGATGCAAAGAAAAAGAAAAAAAATATTTCTGTTGGTTTAGTTAGTGATATTGGAGATCTCTTAGAAAAATTATTAGAAGATAATATAATTCCAGATATTTTAACTGATCAAACTTCTGCTCATGATCCAGTTCATGGATACATTCCTAATGGATTAAGTTTAAGTGAGGCAAGTAATTTAAGAATAAAAGATTCGGTTAAATATAAGGAATTGTCACTTAAGAGTATGGCTAGACACGTTTCTTTTATGTTAAAAATGAAATCTTTGGGATCAATAACTTTTGATTATGGCAATAATTTAAGAGAATTTGCAAAACAGGGAGGTGAAAAAAACGCATTTCATTTTAATGGTTTTGTTCCTGAATACATAAGGCCTTTATTCTGTGAGGGAAAAGGGCCTTTTAGATGGGTGGCTTTATCAGGAAATTCTGATGATATTTATGTGACCGATAAGGCTTTGATAGATGCTTTTCCTGAAAATAAAAATATGATTAGATGGTTAGAAAAAGCTAGGAAAAAAGTTAAATTTCAAGGTTTACCATCTCGTATTTGTTGGTTAGGAATGGGAGAAAGAGAAAAAGCTGGTTTAATATTTAATGATTTAGTTAAAAGTGGAAAAATATCTGCACCAATTGTTATTGGAAGAGATCATTTAGACTGTGGATCAGTGGCTTCTCCTTATAGAGAAACAGAAGGGATGCTTGATGGATCTGATGCTGTTTCTGACTGGCCATTATTAAATTTAATGTCAAATACTGCTGCTGGAGCTACGTGGGTATCCTTCCATCATGGAGGGGGAGTTGGAATGGGTTATTCTCAACATGCTGGAATGGTAATACTAGTTGATGGTACAAAACGTGCTGAATCTTGTATTAAAAGGGTTCTCCACAATGATCCTGCTTTGGGAGTTATAAGACATAGTGATGCTGGTTATGATAAAGCGAATAATAATTTAAAAAAGTTTAATCTAGATATATAATAATTGAAAACATTATTTGGACCATTTAGTCAAATTTTGACAATGTCAAACTTACCTCCTATGGGATCTATCTCAGATGAAGATCTTATTATCATTTATGATGGAGGGGTAATGATAGAAAATGAAACAATAATAGGTGTAGGAAAATTTCATGAAATAAAAAAAGAATGCAATAATATTAATGAAATAGATTTTCCATGTGTATTGCTTCCTGGCTTTATTGATTGCCATACTCATATTTGTTATGCAGGTTCCAGATCAATAGAATATTCAAAAAAAAATGCAGGTGTTTCATATCAAAAAATATTAGCAGACGGGGGAGGTATTTATGATACCATGGAAAAAACACGATTGGCATCAGATGAAGAATTAATAAAAAATACTATTTCTAGATTAGAAAGACATTTTTTTGAAGGAGTTTTAACTTGTGAAATTAAGAGTGGTTATGGTATAGATTTTGATCAGGAAATTAGATTATTAAAAATCATCAATGAGATTAATCTTAATCATCCTTCTGATGTGATTCCAACATGCTTGGCTGCTCATGTACCACCTAATGATAGTAAAACTTCAACAGCAGAATATTTGACATTAATTGTAAAGGAGTTATTTCCAATTTTGAGAAAAGAAAATCTTACTAATAGAATAGATGTTTTTATTGAAAATAATGCTTTTCAAAAGGAAGAGTCAAAAAGTTATTTAAAATTTGCAAAAGAAAATGATTTTGATGTTACAGTGCATGCTAATCAATTTACTAGAGGAGGATTACATGT
>CAUZKB010000038.1:0-6353 GCA_963580575.1 Bacteroidia bacterium
GAGGTGTTTTAATTTCTTTATTAACAGAAAATGCCAGTCCGTTTGCTTCATTGAATCCATGATAAGGATCTTGACCAATTATAACGACTTTTAGTTTATCAAATTGACATAAATTAAATGCTTTAAAAATATTATTTTTATCAGGATAACATTTTGAACTTTGATAATCCATACTTATCTTATATTCAAGTCTTTTAAAATAATTCTTATTAAATTGTTCAAAAAGAATATTTTCCCAACCTTCACTTAATTTACGCCTCACTATTTTATTATTTTTGTATGCTAATTTATAAAAAATGTAATGTCTCTAATTCCTGATAAAACTTTAGAAGACCTTGAATTTAATCAAGTTCTAAATCATATTTCTCAATATGCCTTAAATAATTTAGGTAAAGAAATATGTTTAAAATTAAAGCCTTTAGAAAATATAAATCTAATAAAGTTTAACCTAGAGCTAGTAAGTGAATTTAATGCTTCTTTTCAAAATAAAAATGAAATACCTAATCATAATTTTTTTGATTGTAATTCTTATTTCAAAACACTAGAGATTGAGAATAGTCTTTTAGAAATTAATGCTTTTAATAAAATCTCTTCTAATACAAAATCTTCTAATCAACTTATTGCGTTTTTTTTAAAGTTAAAAACATATTATCCAAATTTATTTATTCTATCAAAAGAGATTGAAATAAATAAACAAATAATTACAAAAATTAATTCTATAATTGACCGTTTTGATGAAATTAGAGACAATGCTTCTCCAAAGCTTTATGAAATTAGAATCAAAATTAAACAGCTTAAAAATAAAATAACCTCAAATTTTAATAAAGCTTTATCAAATTATTCTAACCTTGGTTACTTAGATGATATTAAAGAATCAGTCTATGAAAACAGAAGAGTTCTTGGAGTTAAAGCAATGCATAGAAAAAAAATAAAAGGATACATACTAGGGGCCTCTAAAACTGGAAGTATTGTTTTTATTGAACCTGAAAGCGTAAATATACACTTGCAAGAATTAAGAAATTTAATTTATGAAGAAGGGGAAGAAATAAAAAAAATATTAACTGAATTAACATTGTATTTAAGACCCAATCTTAATTTAATAATCAAACAGCAAAAATTTCTTCTTGATTTAGACTGTATATATGCTCGTGCAAAATATGCTGAAGAAATAAATGGAATTATTCCCGAATTAAATAGCAGTAATACTTTAAATTTAAAAAAAGCATTTCACCCCCTACTCTATGCCACTAACAAAATTAAAAAAAAAGAAACATACCCTCAAGATCTTTACATTAATGATAAAAACAGAATTATTATTATTTCTGGCCCTAATGCTGGAGGAAAGAGCATAACTTTAAAAACAATTGGATTACTACAATTAATGTTTCAAAGTGGAATTTTAATTTCTGCTGATGAAAAAAGCAGTTTATTTTATTACGATCAAATATTAACAGATATTGGAGACAATCAGTCTATAGAAAATCATTTAAGCACGTATTCATATAGACTTAATAAGATGAAGTTTTTTCTAAATAAATGTAATAAAGAAACATTGTTTTTAATTGATGAATTTGGCACAGGTTCAGATCCAGAGTTGGGAGGAGCTTTAGCAGAATCATTATTAGAGAGTTTTTATGAAAAGAAATCTCATGGTGTAATTACAACACACTATTCAAATTTAAAGGCATTGGCAAATGAACTTTCAGAAATGACTAATGCTAATATGCAATTTGATAATAAAACACTTAATCCTACTTTTAAGTTGATAATGGGAGAAGCTGGCGGTTCATTTACTTTTGAAGTTGCTCAGAAAAACGGAATACCTTATAGTTTAATTAATAAAGCAAAGAAAAAAATAGAAAAAGGGAAAATTAGATTTGACGAAACAATATCCAAACTTCAAAGAGAAAGAATAAAAATGTCTAAAACAGAGAGTAATTTAAAGAAAAAAGAAGTTAAAGCTCAAAACGAAAATGAAATTCTAGAAACTCTTAATTCAAAATTAAAAAAGAAGTTAGTTGACTATCAAGAACTTTATAATCATAATCAAAAAATGATTGTTTTAGGAAATAAAATAAATGATATGGCTGAAAATTATTTTATTAATAATAGAAAAAGAATTCTTGTTTCTGAATTAATTAAAATTATAGAGATTGAAAATTCAAAAAGAAAAAAGAAAAAAGTACATCAAATCAAATCTAACAATAGCAAAAAGAAAAAAGCTCAAAAAGAAATTGAATCTGAACTAGTAAAAATTCGAAAAGAAAAAAAAGATTTAAAAATAAACTCAATAAAATCTAAAAAAGAGAATATACAAATATTAAAAGTAGGTGATCATGTTAGACTTTATGATAGCAGATCTATTGGTAGTATAGATTCAATTAAAAAGAATAAAGCAATTGTAAATTATGGGACTTTTACTACTCATATAGATATTAATTTACTAGAATTAATAAAAAAATAATTCTCTTATTAATAATCATTATATTTTTTATATTATAACCTAAGTCCAGACGGTAAAAAATCTGTTGGCCAATCTTGATATGTAAATGGTCTAACCCAACGTTTAATAGCATCTAAGCCTACAGAGGTGAATCTAGAATCAGATGAAGCAGGATAAGGCCCTCCATGAGTCATTGCCTCTGAAACTTCTACACCAGTAGGAACTCCATTAAAAATAATCCTACCAACTTTGCATTTAAATACTTCTATAATCTCTTCAAGCCCCTTCAACTCTTCCTTTTCTGCAAAAAGAGTTCCTGTCAATTGCCCTTCTAAACTATTAATTACTTTTATTAATTCAGCTTCATCTTTACATTTAACTACTAGAGAAAATGGTCCAAAAACCTCTTTATGTAAAATTGAATTAGATAAAAAATCTTTTCCTGAAACTGTATTTAATTGAGATGAAACAAAATTAGCATCGAACTTCCCTTTAATTTTACCTCTTATAGTAACTCCTTCTTGATTAGAAATAATTTCAGAATTAGTTAAATAATTCTTTTTTATATTTGGATGTAACATACATTGAGAACCCTTTTTAATCATCTTATCAGCAAGGCTTTTAATAAAACTTATTGTTTTTTCATTGTCTATTACTATGAGTAACCCAGGGTTAGTACAAAATTGTCCTGTTCCAAGCATAATTGATTCAGAAATATTATTAGCTATTTCCTCACACCTTGAAACAATTGACTTTGAGCTTATAACAACTGGATTAACACTTCCCATTTCCGCAAAAACAGGAATCGGTTCCTCTCTTTGAGATCCAATATTATAAAGGGCTTTTCCGCCAGATAAACTTCCAGTAAAACCAACAGCCTTAATTTTAGGATGTTTCACCAATGCCTGACCAACAGACATTCCCCTACCATTTATATTAGAAAAAACTCCATTCGGCATTCCGATTTTTTTAACTGATTTAATTATTGCAGATGCAACTAATTCTCCTGTTCCTGAATGCATTGAATGAGATTTAACTATTACAGGACATCCTGATGCCAATGCACTTGCAGTGTCTCCACCAGCAGTTGAAAATGCTAATGGGAAATTACTAGCAGCAAAAACTACAACTGGTCCTATAGGAATATATGTTTTTCTTAGATCTGGTTTTGGAAATGGTTTTCTATCATGAATTCCCATTTCTATAATATTCTTTTTCCAATCTTCAGTTTCAATCATTTTTGCAAAAGCTTGAAGTTGGGAAACTGTTCTACTTATTTCACCTATTGCTCTAGCTTCAGGTAATCCAGATTCGAGGGTAAACATCTCTATTAGTTCATTACCTAAAGCCATAATTTCATCTGAAATAGAATTCAAAAAAGAAGCTCTTTCTTTACCAGCAATATTTTTATAAATTTTAAATGCTTTATCAGCTAGTGAAATGGCTTGATTAAGTTCTTTAGAAGTTGCTTCAATAAAATTTGAAGGATTCTCAATGTTTAGTTTAGCATTAATTGTTCTATGAAATTTATCTCCAACTCCTATTAAATTATTCCCTATATAATTTTTTCCTGTAATCATTTCTAAAAATTTAATCTTATAACTAAGTTAACTTAATGCTAAATAACTATAATTTTTTATAATCAGGTAATTTAGGTCGGCATTTTAAACTCTTTTCAATTATATTAATAACATGATCCCTTTCTTTTCCAATTAATGGTAAGCGTGGCTCACGTACGTTTTCAGTTCCAATTCCAGTTGCCACTTCAGCAAGTTTGATATTCTGAACTAATTTTGAATTTGTATCCAACTCTAATAATGGTAAAAACCACCTATAAATTTCAATAGCATCTTTAATCTTTCCAGCTCTTTGTAATTCATAAATTGCAACAGTTTCTTTTGGAAATGCACAGACTAACCCAGCAACCCAACCATCTGCTCCCATTAATAATGATTCTAATGCCAAGGTATCAACACCTGCTAAAATTTTAAATCTATCACCAAATTTTGATTTCATTTTAGAAATATTAGAAATATTTCGTGTAGATTCTTTTACAGATTTAATATTTTTAATTGAAGCTAATTCTTCAAACATAGATAATGTAACTTCATTACCATAATCAACAGGGTTATTATATATCATAATCGGCAAATTAGTGTTTACAGCAATTTTTTTGAAAAATTCAAGAGTCTCCCTCATATCAGCTTTGTATTTCATTGGAGGAAGTATCATTAAGCCTGAAGCTCCATTTTCTTTTGCCAGAATTGCAGATTCAATTGCTTTTTTAGTAGAACTTTCTGCAATATTCATTATAACAGGAACTTTTCCTGAAACTATTTCAATAGTTTTTTTAAGTAATACGATTTTTTCATAATCATCCAATGTGCTTGATTCACCAAGAGACCCACCTAAAATAACCCCATGAACACCAGCATCTAATTGTGCTTCTATATTAATTTTAAAACTTTCTATATCAAGCTCATCGTTGTCTAAAAATTTTGTTGTTACTGCTGGCATAATACCTTTCCATTCAATATCCATAATATATTTTAATGAAATTAATTTAAATTAAATAATTTTTAAGATCTAAAACTTTTTCACAAGAAAGCTGTTCCATAATTTGATTTAATTGTTTTTTCAACATATATACACAATGATCTCCTCCCCTTTTTCCAAGCGCAGCAACACTATACATAAATGTTCTCCCTAAAAAAGTAAATTCTGCACCACAGGCCATTACTCTAGCAACATCTGATCCATCCCTTATCCCACTATCCATCATAATTTTCAATTTACCCTTATAATTAAGTTTAATTTTTCTTAATGAATTTATTGTTGATTCACCAATATCTATTTGTCTACCTCCATGATTTGAAATTATAACTCCATCAAGACCTAATTTTTCAGAGACTTTAATATCATCTAATGATTCAAGTCCTTTAATTATAATATTTCCTTTCCATAAGTCTCTTAATCTGGCAATTTTATCTTTATTAAGTCTTCCTGAAAAAGTAGCATCCATAAATTTTCCCAATTGTTTCAAACTCATATTATTTGACATATAAGGTTTTAAAGTTTCAAATGTTGGCCTGCCATTTAAAATTGTATTAATTAACCATTTTGGTTTAGATAACATACTTTTTAAATTTGATAAAGTGATTTTTGGTGGTAGTGAAAGACCATTTATAATTTCTTTATCTCGATATCCAAAAGTTGGAACATCTGCCAGTATTATTAGATTCTTTACTCCAGAATTCTCTGCTCTCATTAAAATATTTTCAGTAATTGAATCATCAGTTGGATGGTAAAGTTGAAACCATGCTTTTCCTTCAGTTATTTCAGAAATTTTTTCAATATTTGATGTTGAAACAGTGCTTAAAATGAAAGGAATATTATTTTCAAATGCTGATTTAGCTAGAATTTCTGGAGATTTTGGCCAAATTAATCCTTGAAGTCCAATAGGTGCAATTCCAAAAGGGGCATCATATTCAATCCCAAATAATTCTGTTTTAATAGAAACTTGTTTCTTGTCAACAATATATTTTGGTTTAATTTCAATATTCCTTATATCATTTGTGTTTTTATATAAACTTTGCTCATTATTACATCCTCCATCTAAATATTCAAATGCAAATTTTGGAATTCTCTTTTTTGCCTTTTCTCTTAAATAACTTACTGAAGGGTATTTCCTGTAAAATTTATCCATTTAATTAAAATTCTAATTCATAAATTTTATCCATTAATTTCCACTTTTCATTTTTTTTAGTATCAGGAAGTTTTTTTTGATATTTTGACATTAATACTTCCCATTTTTGGACTACTTTATTTTTAATATCTAATTTAGATTTATTTTCAAAAGAAAATTCTTTATTAACATGAATTATCATAAATAATCTATCACAAACAGAAT
>CAUZKB010000039.1:0-6251 GCA_963580575.1 Bacteroidia bacterium
TTATGGGTGTAAATCATTTGGAAGTTAAAAGTGACCAATTTATTGTATCAAATGCTTCTTGTACAACTAATTGTTTGGCTCCTATAGCAAAAGTTCTTAATGATGAATACGGCATTGAAGAAGGGTTGATGACAACTGTCCATGCAACTACTGCTACACAATTTACCGTTGATGGTCCTTCAAAGAAAGATTTTAGGGGTGGTAGAAGTTCTCTTTTGAATATAATGCCAGCGTCCACTGGTGCTGCAAAAGCTGTCACAAAAGTTATTCCTAGTCTTAAAGGTAAATTAACAGGGATGGCATTTAGAGTTCCTACAGCTAATGTATCAGTTGTTGACTTGACTGTTAAGTTGAAAAGAGAGACATCTTATGATGAAATAAAAATGATTATGAAGAGAGCTTCAGAGGGAGATTTGCAAAATATACTAGGTTACTGTGATCAACCTTTAGTTTCTCAGGATTTTATTGGTGATGAAAGGTCATCAATTTTTGACGCGCAAGCAGGAATGCAATTAAATTCAAAGTTTTACAAGATTATTTCATGGTATGATAACGAATGCGGGTATTCTAACAAACTTATTGATCTTGCAAATCATATTATTAAAATTTAAATTATTTTTTTTATGATTTTGATAGTAGATAGTGGTTCAACTAAGACTGATTGGATTGCAATTAATGAAACTGGTAAAGTTTTATTTTCAACTAAAACTTTAGGTTTAAATCCTCAGGTTTTGTCTAGTTCAATTTTGTCTGAGAGAATAATTAATAATTTTGAGCTCTATCAAAATAGGACTTCTGTAAAAAAATTATTTTTTTATGGAGCTGGCTGTGGAGTATATTCTTCACAAGAAAGAATAAAAAAAGTTTTTGAAGAAATTTTTAAAAATAGTCAACTAATTGTAAAAGAAGACACTTACGCTGCAGTATATTCTACAATTGATATTGGTGAAAAAGCTATTGTTTGCATACTCGGAACAGGATCAAATTGTACTTATTATAATGGAGAAGATATAGAGCAAAAAATTGTTTCATTAGGATATACGTTAATGGATGAAGCTAGTGGAAATTTTTATGGAAAAGAATTAATAAGAAGTTACTATTTTAACGAAATGTCACTTGATATTTCAAAAGTTTTTGAAAAAGAGTATGATTTAAACCCTGATGTAATAAAAGATAATCTTTATAGAAAAGAAAATCCTAATGCTTATTTAGCTAAATTTTCAAAATTTTTAATTGAAAACAAAAATTATCCAAGTTTTAAAAAAATTATTTTTGATGGTTTAAATCGTTTCATTAAACATCAAATTTTACAGTTTGATGATTCCCATAATATACCAATTCATTTTGTAGGTTCAATTTCTCATTATTTAAAAGAAGAAATTAATGAGGCTTTGAATTTAAAAGGTCTAAAAATGGGAAAGGTTCTTCAAAAGCCAATAGATAATCTAGTTGATTATCATATTAGGCAGTTGAATTAATCTATTTTACAGCAATCATTGAAATTTCAACTCTAACAGATTTAGGCAAGGTCTTAACTGCAATAGTCTCTCTAGCAGGTGCTGTATCATTGTCAAAATACCGACTATAGATATCATTAACTTTAGCAAAATCATTTATTTCACTAAGAAAAATTGACGTTTTTACTACATGGTTAAAATTCATTTGAGCTGCTTCTAGAATTGCTTTAAGGTTGTTCATCACTAGGTTAGTTTCATCTTCGATAGTAGAACTAAGGATTTCCATTTTGTTAGGAATTAATGGAATTTGTCCTGAAATATAAAGAGTTTTATCTACCAATACAGCTTGATTATAAGGTCCAATAGGTGCTGGAGCATTAAGTGTTGTTATTATTTTTTTTTTCATAAACATTTACAATATAAAAAAAATGATTCTTTTATCTAAGATCTGGTTGTCTAGTTTTATCATATTTAATATCACTAAGTAATGGAGATTTAATTCCAATGAAAAAATTCCAAGATTTTCTTGGACCAAAAGGTGTCCAAGAAAAATTTAGATTCCAACTATCTAAATCTCTATCAAATCTTAATTGAGTGTAAGTTACCCCTTTAAGTTTGAAATCGTATCCACTTGAGATTCCTATTTCCCATTTTGGTGTAAGCGATATATTTCCTGAAACCATAAGTGAATTATTTGAAATTTGTTTTTCTCCAATTGAATTTTTATATGTGAATGAATGAGCAAATGTTAGGTTCCAAGGAATTTTTGATTTGTAACTAGGATATAAAGATGCAGGTTTACCATCGTCTCTATTAAATTTTCTATTTGATGGATCAATACTTTTTCCGAATAAATCATCATCTCTACCTCCACTAGCTGTAGTTATGTTGTCTATGTCTATGTCTTCATCTTTTTCTTCATCTTTTTCTTTTTCTTCATCTTTTTTCTTTATAAAATCATCACTAGATATGGAAAAATTCATATTTATATTTGCACTTGTTAATCTTAAAATAGGACCTCCTTTTTCAATACTATATTTATTGTATCTAACATTATTTTCATTTAGAGCATAAGGATCAAATGTTCCTCCAAGATTAACTTTGAGTTTTTTGAAAAGGTCTAAACCTGTTGTAATTCTAACGGGACTCCATTTTAAAGAGTCAGCTGCAAAATTATGCGAAGTTGATATATTTAGATTATTTAATAAACTTATTCTTTTTGGTTCTGTTTTTGTTGAGTCTCTGTCTTTTATTTTAGCTTCAAATTGATTTCCTATAGAAATCCCCATACTATTTGAATAATTTCTTGAGGGTGCTCCATAAAGTCCTCCTTGAAATCTTGTGTATTCCGCAGTGTTACCTTCAGCATCAATTATATATGTGTCATAATATTTTTCAAAACTAGGTTTAGTACTGTAACTTACTGATGGTGTTATTACATGTCTTATAGATTGAATTTTTTTATCATCACCAAAATTCACTGTACCGTAAATAGTTGTCCCCATACCTACACTATAATTGTATTGTCTAAAAGCACCAAAACCACTTATGGTTTCTTTTACTGCTGTCTCAATTTCAGGATCAAAATCTTTAAATTTGATTGTTCGAGGAGTCCAAACTTCACTATAGTTAGCACTAGCAGAAAAACTTAAGTATTTCATGATTTTAAAGTTTGTGCTTAAAGGAATATTATGAATCATTCCATTCTGAGCATTTTCAAACATTTCACCTGAAAATAAGTTATCCGAGTTAGTTATTATCCTATTTTCAGCCCTAGTACTGTACTGAAGATTTATGTTTTGAATTATTCCTTTTTTTGATCCATTTTTTGGTACAAAAGGAAATATTCTCTCCAAATTTGCAGTAAAAGTAGGCAGGGTCAAGTTGACCGAGTTTGACCTTGAATTTTGAGACATTGCAGTTGTTAAACTCATACTTACTCTAGGATATTCAGGAAATGTTTTAGAGTAGGATATTGATGAACTTAAACTGTTGTTTAAAAAATTTGGAGAATTAAGTTGGTTAATTGATTTTTGATAATATTCACTTGATCCAAAGTTTACAGATGCTGTAAAACTTGAGTTTGGACTGGATTTTGAATCTTTAGTATGATTCCAAGTTACATTAAATACTGTTGATTTTCCATATTCAGGAAGTCCTCGTTCACTGTTTAAAAGGTTTTCATATCTAAAGTTAAACCTTCCTTTAAATTTATACTTAAGATAGTATTGAGTATTTGCGTGTATTCCATAGCTTCCATTAGTATAATAATCCCCAGTTAAAGAAAGGTCAAAATAATCAGATAATGCAAGATAATAACCACCATTCTGTACATAGTATCCTCTATTGTTACTTTCTCCAATTGACGGGAAAATAAACCCAGACTCTTTTGTTTGAGTTGATGGAAAATATGCAAAAGGCAAGGCTATTGGAGTTGGTATATCAGCTATAAACATGTTAGTAAAACCAGTTATGATTTTGCCTCCAGGAACTAATTTTCCTTTTCTTACTTTGAAATAATAGTCTATTCCTTCGGCTTCTAATCCTTTAAGTTTACCTGCTGTAGTGACTCGGGCATCTTTTATGTAATAAATGGAATCATTTTCTTTTTTGGTTATTGCTGAAAAAATATCCATTCCATTTTCACCAGATTTAGAATTCCATATCAAGGCTTTTTGAGTATTGAAATTGAATCTAATTGAATCAGGATTTACTTCATTATTTGCTTGTTTAAAAAAAGGGAATTGAACTAATGAATCTTTGTCGTCAGGAATTCTTCCAGCGTAAACTTCATTTTTAGAATAGTCAAGAATTATTATACCAGCTCTTAATTCTATATCTTGATAGTATAATTCTGCTTCATCATATAAATAAAGCTTATTCTCAGCTTTATTTATTCTAACATAATTTTTAGCACTATATATAACTTTATCTAATAATAGTGGTTTTTTAGAATCTTTATTAATTGAATCTAATTTTTTTTGAGAGAATAATGAAATTGAGCTTAGAGAAAAGAATAGGATTAAAAAAAAATTAAATTTTGATTGCAAATTATTATAACTAAAATTGTTAATTAAATTAAAAAAGTATTCAAAATTAATCATAATTTTAAACCTTATTATTATTAGGATTGAAAGCAAATATTTTTTTTAAATTATTTTTCTTCATATTATTAACTCTTTTTTTTCCTTTTTATTTGTTTTCACAAGGAAAAAGTTCTTCATATAATTCATTTACAGTTGTTTTGGATGCTGGTCATGGGGGAAAGGATTCAGGAAATAGAGGGAATAATTATTATGAAAAAAAAATTGTATTGAATATTGCCTTAAAAATTGGTAAAATATTAGAAAAACAAAGCAAAATTAAAGTTATTTATACTAGAAAAAGTGATGTTTTTGTTAATTTAATTGAGAGAGCAAATATTGCAAATAGGGCAGATGCAGATCTTTTTATTTCAATTCATTGCGATTCTTTTGAAAGAAATACTTTGGTTTATGGTGCAGGAACTTTTGTAATGGGTCTTCATGTTAATGAGAGAAATTTTGAAATTGCAAAAAAGGAAAATTCAGTAATTTTTTTAGAAGATAATTTTCTTCAAAATTATGATGGTTTTGATCCAAATAGTCTTGAGTCAGTTATAGGATTAACGTTAATGCAAGAAACTTATTTAGATCAAAGTATAGTTGCGGCAAATACAATTCAGAATAGTTTTGTTGATAAATTGAATAGAAAAAATAGAACAGTTAAACAAGCAGGCTTTATAGTTTTAAAATATTCTTATATGCCTAGTATTTTAGTAGAAACTGGATTTTTAACAAACAAAAAAGAAGGTGCATATCTTGATTCAAAAAAGGGTCAAAATGAAATGTCTGTTACTATAGCTAATGCTATAAAAACTTACTTTTATAACCTTGAGAATACCTTGGTTAATAATAATAACTTTAATAGTAATAACCTTCCAAAAAAGGATAAGATAACTTTCAAAATTCAGATAGCTGCAAGTAAAAACTTTTTATCTACGAAATCATATAATTTTAAGGGTCTAAAATTAATTTCAAGAGAAAAAAGAAGGAATGTTTATAGATATTATTATGGTAATACAGCTAATTATAAAGAAGCCTTGAAATTAAAAAAAAGAGCGAAAAGAAAAGGATTTAAAAAAGCCTTCATAGTAGCTTATAGATTTGAAAAAAAAATACCCTTAAAAGAAGCTTTAAAATAATTAAATGAAGAGTCTGTAAATAATTGTTAATTTTGTTAAGCTTATAAAAGATTTGAATTGAAAATTTCTAGAGAAGTTAAAACAGCAATATTTGTTATATTTTGTACTATTTTGATAATTTTCGGATACACTTATTTGAAAGGGGTTTCTATTTTTAAAAATGAAAAAACTTTGTATTCTATTTATGATGAAGTCGAAGGTTTAGCTAAAGGTGCTAATGTAACTATGAACGGAATGATAATTGGAAAAGTTATTGAAATAAATTTTAGTGATGATTTTCAAGGAATTAAAGTAACTTATACAATACCTAAAAAAATAAATTTATCAAAAAAAAGCAGGGCGATATTATATGAAGTTGGAGTAATTGGAGGTAAGGCAATTTCGATTGAACCAATTTTCAGCAATTCTTTAATTGTTTCAGATGGAGATTTTTTAGAATCATCTATAAAACCAGGCTTTACAGAGCTAATAAATCAGCAAATAGCACCTATTCAGGATAAAATTGAAGGAATGTTGACAAGTGTAGATTCTATTTTTGGCGGGATTAGTAATGTAATGAATAATAAAACTCA
>CAUZKB010000040.1:0-6040 GCA_963580575.1 Bacteroidia bacterium
TAAAACAATAATAACAAGTGTAATTAATTTTTTCATTTGAAATGATTTTAAGATTAAAAACTAAATATACTATGTTTAAATCAGTTTTTTCTTAAAAAATATGAAACTATAATACAGATAAGTCCTGAAATAAAAATAACACTCTTATTTTCAATAAGAAAATCAAATAAAGTACTATTCCAAGGATAATAAATGAAATTCCAATGCCTTTTAAATAATTTTTCATTAATTAAGATTAAAATCAGTTATATAATACCCTGTTTCTTCATCAGCTATTTGAAAAGACATATCAAAAGAAATTGTTTCAGGATAGCCATAATCTTCATTATAAATAACTAAATGTTTTTCAGGTTTTTGATCAATTTTATGTTCTATAAAATCAAATAATTCATCTACAGTTTTAAAGGAACTATGCCAATCAAATTTATTTATTATTTCTCCATCAATCGTCTGTATTTTTTTGTTTTTTACAATAATTTTTTTTGGATAAGTAATTTCTTCAGGAAAACAATAACATGACATTGTTTGAATCATTGAATAGTTTTCAATTTTTAAAGAATCCCATAATTCTCTTCCTGAAAATTCTGCTTTTGGATTATCTTCTGAATTTGAGCATGAAATTAATATAAAAAAAACAAAAAATATTTTATCATTATAATTTCAAACTTTAAAGTTTCATAATCATTTCATAGAAATCATCAGTAACCGTAAAATAATAATCCTCTTCTTCATGAAGACTATTATTTCCCTTTCCGTTATATGAATGAAAATTAATTAAATGTTTTTTAAAAAGATCGAGATCTTTTATTTCAAATCCTTTTCCATAATCATCTTCAATTAAAATTCTTTTCATAAAAATTTAGACGACACCTTTTTGAGAACCATAATAAAACAATCCCATTTGAATAAGCCCAAGTATAATAACAGGAAGAGGAGCCGTTGGATCTCCTTTAATGACACTTACTAAATCAGGAAGAGCCCAAAACCCTGAAAAAACAAAAAACAAAAATGATAATCTTTTCAAAATTTCTAGGTCTTTAAATGAAAGTGAACCAAAAATCATAGTAATAAAACCAACTGCAGCAAAACCTAAAACAAGAATAAATTGATCAAACATTGTTATAGCATCTTACGAAGGTTGTTGGTCAAAAGCATCAGTTACAAGCATTAATTTAAACTCTGGTGAAAAAAAAGAAATAATTAATGGTAATAGTTGTAAAATAGTGCAAACAATTGCAATCAAAAAAATAACAATTAACTTACAAGAGAAGTATTATGCTTTATTACAGTTGAAATTTCGCTAATTTCAGTTACAACTACCTTAGAACTTTTTGCATGTTCATGAATCAAATCTTCTGATTGAGCTTTATATAAGCAGTAAATAGTATTTTCCACAACAAAAATTAGTTCCTGCTGAATTTCTTTTCCCTCAGATCTCATTTCTGATAAAACTTCTTCAGAAGCTTTTCCCGATTTATCCAATTTATTTTTAGGAGCTTTTTAAATATCATTAATTTCTCTTTTAATTAAACATTTTTTCATTTTAATTTATTTAATAATTAATAAAGCTGAAAATAAAAAATATTAATCATTTTTTTACTTATTATTGGTAATTTTTGTATTAATTTTTGTTAATTTTATTCAATTCGTTGTTTTATATTGATTTTTAATGATTATTTGATAGTTTTTATTTAATTTTTATATTTTTTTGATCATAATTGATCATTTTTTATTATTTTAAGGCATTTTTTATTAAATTTTATTGATTTTTTGTCAATTATATAATTTAAATAATTGGTTTTGTTAAAATTCTAATTATAACAACTCTTTAATGGCATATGATAGAGACTCCTGTATATTAGATGCTGTCATTGATATTTCACCAAATTGACTTTTAGCAAAATCTCCTGCTAATCCATGAATAAATACAGCTAATTTTGAAGATGTCTCTGGACTATATCCTTGAGCTAATAAACTTCCTAAAATTCCAGTTAACACATCACCACTTCCGGCTGAGGCCATACCTGGGTTTCCTGAACTATTAAAATATATATTTCCATTTGGAAAAGCAATTGAAGTATTTGCCCCTTTTAAAACACAAATCAATTTATATTTTTTTGAAAAACTACAGAGTAAATCTAATTTTGTTAAATCTGTTTTCCATTTTCCTGCTAATCTCTCAAATTCTTTCAGATGTGGAGTCAAAATTGAATTAGATGGTATTAGATCTAACAATTTTTTATCGTCACTTATTATATTTATTGCATCTGCATCTATAACTAATGGATTTTTAACTTTCTTTAATAAAGAAACTAAGAATTCTTTAGTTTTAATCTTTGTTCCAATTCCTGGTCCAACAGCAACCCAATCATATTTTAAATTATAAATATCATTTAAATAATTTCTTCCACCATTTTCTTCCAAAGTTGCTTCAATAACAGTAGTTTGAAGAATATGCTCTCCACATTTAGGAGATAAAACACTTAATCTTCCAACCCCTGAATTTAATGCAGCTCTTGCAGCAAGAACTGTTGCTCCCATCATTCCTTTAGAGCCTGAAACCAACAATAAATGACCAAAACTTCCTTTATGATCAAATTTTTTTCTATGTTTTAATCTGTTTTTTAGATACTCCTTTGTTATATAATAAAATGGCGTAACTAATGAGTTAATAAAATTTTTATTTAAACCTATTTTAAGAATATGAAATTGTCCAATACTTTCTGCATTTTCAGGTAAAACAAAAGATAATTTTGGAGATTCAAAACATAATGTATGAGTTGATTTAATAACTCCATCAAATTTATTTAAGGAATTGTCTTCTGAAAACAGCCCTGAAGGAATGTCAATTGATACAACTTCAACACCTGATTCATTAATTTTTGAAATAATATCTTTTATTAGCCCAGAGGTGTTTTTATTTATTCCTGTCCCCAATATTGAATCAATAATAATTGTTTTCGAATTATTGTCAATTTTTGGAAACTGATTAATATTTTTTATTGATTTAATTAAAAAGCCTACTCTTTTTCTATTTATAAGAAAATCTTCTGAAAAATTTTTGCCTAATTTTATTTCGTAACACTCACATTCATGTTTTGAAAAATTGAGCATTCGAGCAATAGCTAAACCATCTCCCCCATTATTTCCTGTGCCACAAAAAACATAAAATTTAATCGATGAATCATATTTATTCACTATCCATTTAAAACACTCTTTAGACGCTCTTTCCATTAAAGCAATTGATTTAATAGATTCTTTTTTAATTGTAAAACTATCAGTTTGCCTAATTTGATTAGCAGATAAAATTTTTAAAGGATAATCCACTCTAAATTTTTTGATTTAATGAAATATACTAAATATCGCAAATTAAATTTTGAAGAAGAAATGATTATAGAAATTAGTGTAGATAACTCTAAGGGAAACACAAAATAAGTTAATTAAGTCTGTAGAAAAAGTTTTTCAATCATTTGTAGTGCATGCAGTAAAAACTAAAGTCCCCTGAGCAGTAAGCTCATTACATCCATTTGAGCCAATAGTTGTAACAGTAAAATTATGACTTCCTACTAAATCATGAGCTCCCTGAATAGTAACCACTCCATTGGCAACAGTTGCACTAACACCATTAGGAAGGCCAGTAACATTAACATTAGTTGTTGCTCCCGAAAACCTATAAACAATAGGAACAATAAGAGTTCCTATACACAAAGATTGCGAAACTTGATTTAAATTCAAAAGAGATCCAGCCGTTTGTCCAGGAGATCCAGAATCAAGAGTTAATATTGGACTACCTCCATTTTCAATAATGGCAACTGTTTGAGAAGCCTGTGAGCAATCAGTGTTTCCGCCAGAAGTACTTATCACAATATTAAAAACTTCCTGAGGGCTAGTAAAAAATGGAGTTCCTGAAATAGTAATGGTTTTATCTGTTATATTGGAACTAATTCCTAAAGGTAATGTGTTCGAATCTATAACTGAAGCTGAAACATTTTCTCCCCCAAGTTGAAAAGTAATTGTCTGCATCAGTTCTCCGCTACAGAGTGTTTGACTTTTCATATTAGCCCCTGAAGTTAAAGTGAGTGAAGGACAATTACATTCTAATTCAAAACTAGCCTGACCTCCTATTAATCCAGCTGGAATATTATTATATATTGAAGAACTTACCTTTATGCAAGAAAGATCTGAATTTCCAGTTGCATTAAAAAATTCAATTATATCGTTATATGACAAATCTAATACGGAAAATAAATTATTACTAAGATTAAGTGCTGTCAAATTTTTCAAATTTACAACAGGAACCTGTGTTAATAAGTTTTCACTTAAATTAAGGTTTGCAAGACTGGTAAAATTCTCTAGTCCAGTTAAATCTGTTATTTGCTTATTACTTAGATCGAGCTGGGTTATTTGTGTAACTTTATCATAATCAATATAGTTATCAGGACTATCGTCATATCCCAAATCGATTAAGGCTAACTCAAAATTTGTATCAGGGATATATATTTTTCCCTCCTCATAATCCGGATCTCTTTCTCCTGTTACATCGAATCTAAATTTACCTGAAACATTGATGGTAAATCCTATTTGATCACCATTAATATAAATATTAGAAATCGTGCCAGTATCAATAAGTTTAATTTCAGTATTGGATATAACATCAAATGCTCCACTAATTTGTCCAGTATTAGTGTTCAAAATAAAACTATAATCTCTATTAAATAAAATATTATAAACATCATATTCAGTACTCAACAACATAGATTTTTCATCAATTATCGGAGGTAATTCTGATCCTTTTTTCTTTTTTAATTTCCATCTTCCCACACTTTCAAGAAGAACTCCATATTCAAATTTTGCAGTAATATTTGTAAGTCCGCTGATTGTAATTTCTAAAGGGTTTTCTTCTCCAGTATGATCCTCTTCCCATCTAATAAAGTCCCATCCTTCTGCAGCTGTTGGAGTTAGTCTTACTGTAGTTCCATAAAGATAATCTGTAGACTTTCCTGTAACCACTATTTCTTCACTTACAGTTCCCTCTCCTTCAATTTTTACCTCTAAAGCATAGGATAGTTTTTCAAATTTTGCGGTCATGGTTTTTGGTCTATCAATATTAACCTCTACTGGGTTAGTATCTCCAGTTACATCTCCACTCCATTCAGAAAAGTAATATCCCGTTGAAGGATTAGCAGTAAGTCTTACAACACTTCCTGATGAATAATCAGTGCTTTTTCCACTGAATATAAGCTGCTCGGAAACAGTTCCTTCTCCCTGGGTATTTATGGTTAAAGAATATTTTTTTTTAACAAACTCGGCAACAATATTTTTATTAGAATTCATTTCAAATATTAAAAGGTTATTACTTCCCCTTTCATCACCCGTCCAACCAACAAAATCATATTCTAGATTTGGAACAGCAACTATTGATATTGTAGAACCTTCTTTATAAGATCCCGATTCAGGAGAAACACTTCCTGATAAAGGAGGAGAAACCGTTACATTTAAAACATATTCCTTAGTACAACTAGAAAAAAAAACTGCTAAAAAATTGAGAAATAAAAATTTTCTCATTTAAAAAAGTAATGGGTTATATCTCTCTAAAAATAATAATTATTTAATGATTATATTCTTTTTTAATTAATTATGATCTCTGGATTATTTAATTCAATCAAAATTTCCTTAAAATATTCAATTGAATTTTCTACCATATACAAGGTCCCTGCATTTTGTCTCCTTCTTTCACTAAGCAATTTATATAATTCAAAGTTTTTATTCTTATCAAATATGTTTTCATAGTTTAAACTCCGATTGTTTAATGAAAAATTGTCAAACCATTTATATGTTTCATCACTATTGTTGAAATTATAATCATTTGAATAACTCTCAATCGTTTTATAAACATTTTCTAAATTTTCTCTAAGCTTTTTATTTTTTATTTCTAGAACTAATCCTGAATTTATAAGTGACTAAAAATATAAAATTTTTAAAGCATAACTAAGTAAATAAGTCAAAATAGTTTTCATGCCATCCCTTAGTGTATACTGAT
>CAUZKB010000041.1:0-4332 GCA_963580575.1 Bacteroidia bacterium
GCAGTAGAAAAAAAATGGCTTTTTGATTGGGAGAAAAAAAAATTTAAAAAAAAGAAAAATATTGATCTTTGGAAAAGATTTCTGAATGTTTATAGAAAAAATATAGTTAAATTTGTTTGGATTAAAGGTCATAATTATCATCAACAGAACGAACGTTGTGATTTTTTGGCTGTAGAAGCAGCAAAGTCAAGTAAATTGTCTATTGATTATGGTTTTAAATGATAAATAGTTTTTTTGTTAGTTTAGCCAAAAAGAGCTTTATATTTTTGTCAAATGAATAACAAACTTCTTGTTTTAGGCACTATAGCCTATGACGGAATTGAAACTCCACTTGGTAGTAGAGATAAAATTTTAGGAGGTTGTGCTTCTTATATTGGTCTATCAGCATCATTATTTAATAATTATTGTGGTATAATTTCTATTATAGGATCTGATTTTGAAAAGGAAGACTTTAAAATAATTAAGGATAAAGGATTAGATTGTTCAGGGATTGAAATTGTTCAGAATTCAAAAACATTTTATTGGAGATGTAAATATGATGATAATTTAAATTCAAGAACTACACTTGAAACACAACTTAATGTTTTGGAAAAATTTAAACCTAGAGTGCCTGATCATTTAAAAGATTCAGATACTTTAGTTTTAGGAAATATAGATCCTAATATTCAATTTGACGTTTTAAATCAAATGAGTTCTAGACCAAAGATAATTATTCTTGATACTATGAATTTCTGGATTGAAAGATTTGAGAAACAACTTTTTGAGTTAATCAAAAAAACAGATGTAATATCAATAAATGATGATGAGGCTCGTCAAATTACAAATGAATATTCTTTGGTTAAAGCAGCTAAAAAAATATCTAAGCTTGGTCCAAAATTTATTATAATTAAAAAGGGAGATCATGGAGTAATGTTATTCCATGAAGAAAAAATATTTAGTATTCCTGCTATTCCTATTGAAGAAGTCAATGATCCCACTGGTGCTGGAGACTCTTTTATCGGTGCTGTTGCTGGTTATTTAAGTCAAGTAAAAACACTTTCCTTTAGTGTTTTAAAATCGGCAATGGCTTTTGGTGTTGTGGTAGCATCTTTTGCAGTTCAAAAGTTTGGACCAGAACATTTAATTAATTTAACTCATGAAGAATTATCTATTAGAATGAATGAATTAAAAAATCTTTCTGAATTTGAATTAAAATTAAATTTTTAATATTATGAGTGATCAAATAAATCACGAATGCGGATTATCATTATTGCACTTAAAAAATCCTTTAGAGTATTATAGAAAAAAATATGGAACTCCCTTATATGGAATTAATAAGATGTGTTTATTAATGGAAAAACAACATAATAGAGGTCAAGACGGTGCAGGTTTTGCAAGTATTAAATTTGATATGTCTCCAGGACAAAGATATATTAGCAGAGTTAGGTCGGCTAAATCTCAACCAATTCAGAAAATATTTCAAATTATCAATGATAAAATTAGGGTTGTAAAAAAAGAATATCCGGATATCTTTAAGGATACCGAGAATTTAAAAAAAGAAATACCATATGTAGGAGAGTTAATGTTGGGACATGTTAGATATGGAACTTTTGGAAAAAATAGTATAGAAAGTGTTCATCCTTTTCTTAGACAAAATAATTGGATGCATAGAAATCTAATTTTAGCTGGAAATTTTAATATGACAAATGTTCAAGAACTTTTTGAAAATCTTATTGATATTGGTCAGCACCCTAAAGAGAAAGCAGATACTGTTACAGTTATGGAAGCGATTGGACATTTTTTAGACTCTGCAGTTGGAAAAATTTATAAAACTTTAAAAAAAGAAGGGTATTCAAAATTAGAAGCGTCACCTTTAATTGCTGAGAGGTTAGATATGGCAAAAGTTTTAAAAAAAGCTTCAAGAAATTGGGATGGAGGTTATGCTATTGCTGGTTTATTAGGGCATGGTGATTCATTTATTTTAAGGGATCCTTCAGGGATAAGACCTGCTTTTTATTATGATGATAATGAAATTTTGGTTGTTGCATCTGAAAGACCTGCAATTCAGACAGTTTTTAATCTCAATTTTAGTAAAATAAAAGAAATTCCTCCAGGGCATGCAATTATTAATAAAAAATCTGGGAAAATTGAAATAAAGGAAATATTATCTCCTTTAGAAAGAAAAGCATGTTCTTTTGAGAGAATATACTTTTCTAGAGGAGGTGATGCTGAAATTTATAAAGAAAGAAAAAAATTAGGTAGAATATTATTTCCTTCTGTATATGATTCTATAAATGGAGATATTGAAAATACAGTCTTTTCATTTATTCCAAATACAGCAGAAATATCTTTTTACGGTATGATTGGAGCGGTTCAAGATTATATAAGAAAAGAACTCACTGAGGGACTTGAAAAAATTAAAGATTCTAATAACACTAATGCTTTAAGAAAAATGTTGCAGCTTAGACCTAGAATAGAAAAAATAGCAATAAAAGATGTAAAGTTAAGAACCTTTATTACTCAGGATAGTTCTAGAGATGATCTGGTGACTCATGTTTATGATATAACTTATGGAGTTGTAAAAAAAACTGACAATCTTGTAATAATTGATGATAGTATTGTAAGGGGAACAACTCTAGAAAAAAGTATTCTTATAATGCTTGACAGGTTAGAACCTAAAAAAATTATTATAGTTTCAAGTGCACCTCAGATTCGTTATCCAGATTGTTATGGAATTGATATGGCAAAATTAGATCAGTTTATTGCTTTTAAAGCATGTATTAAGTTACATAAAGAGAAAGGCACATATGATTCAGTTGTTAAAGAAATTTATGATAGATGTATTAATAGTGTGAAAAATAATGATTTGGAGAAAAAAAATTATGTTATAGATTTTTATAAACCCTTCTCTAATAAAACAATATCAAAAAAAATTGCAGAAATTTTAAAAAGTGATAAAATAAAGGCGGAGTTAGATGTTATTTTTCAAGAAATTGATGGACTTCACAGAGCATGCCCAGATAACCTTGGAGATTGGTATTTTACTGGAAATTACCCCACTCCTGGCGGGAATAGGGTAGTTAACAGAGCTTTTATAAATTTTTATGAAGGAAAATCTCAGAGAGCTTATTAGAATAGAGATTATTTATAAGTTAGAATTATAACTATTACTAACTTCCTCCCAATTTACTAGATTAAAAAAAGCATTAATATAATCTGGTCTTCTATTTTGATAATTTAGGTAGTAAGCATGCTCCCAAACGTCTATTGCTAGTATTGGAGTGCCATCACACCCTATTCCAGGCATAAGAGGGTTATCCTGGTTAGCAGTTGAACAAATCTCTAGAGTTCTATTTTCATGAACACATAGCCATGCCCAACCAGAGCCAAATCTTGTGGCTGCAGCTTTAGATAATTCGTTTTTAAAATTATCGAAATTTTCAAAACTTTGGTTAATAGATTCTAATAATTTACCTTTAGGAATGTGCCCACCATTAGGACTTAATATGTTCCAAAAAAGATTGTGATTATAATAACCTCCTCCATTATTTCTTAGAGCGGAGTTATCCATATTTAAATTTTTTAATATTTGTTCTATGGATTGATTTTTTAGTTCTGATCCAGTGATTATATTGTTTAAATTATTTGTATATCCAGCATGGTGTTTATTATGATGAATTTCCATAGTACGAGCATCAATATGGGGCTCAAGAGCATCATATGAATAGTTTAGTTTTGGTAATTTAAAAGTCATAATTTTATTTTTTATTTCTACAAAAATAAAATTTCTTTTTACATTTTATGCTTTGATAAGTAAATCATTAAATTTATACGTATAATTTTATTTCTTGACTAAGTCTAATTTTAAAATAATAAATGCTGGGGCTGGCTCTGGAAAAACTTTTAGTTTAGTTTTAGAATATTTAACAAGATTACTGAATCCCAAATTAGAATTAAACCATAGGCTATTATTGGCATTAACTTTTACTAATAAAGCTGTAAATGAATTAAAAAGTAGAGTGCTTAATAAACTTTTTGTTTTAAAAACAAATCCTGCTAAAGAAATAGTTATTCTTAATCATTTAAAAAATGAATTAAAATTAACTGATGAAGAAATTAAAAGTAGATCTAGCTTAATATTAAAAAAAATAATTTTTGACTACGGCTCATTTGATATAATTACAATTGATTCATTTACTTATAGAATTGTTAGAACATTTGCTAAAGACTTTAAATTGCCATCAACTTTTGAAGTTTTACTAGATAATAATGAAATGCTTTCTGAAATGGTTGACTCAATTATTGATGATGTTGGAATAAAACCTGAGATGACAGATACACTAATCTCATATA
>CAUZKB010000042.1:0-3186 GCA_963580575.1 Bacteroidia bacterium
AATTAAAAGTTTATAGTCCTTAAAAAATTCAAAGATTTATTACATTTGAAGCCATGGAAAATTAATTGAATAAATCATGAACTCTATAAGTTCTACTATAAGAAAAATTAAATTTCACCTTGTAAAGCTTCCCTTAATTTCTATAACCCTTTTCTTTGTCTTTTATTTTATTGCAGCTTTTCTTCATCCAGGATCAGAAAAAGAAATTATTAATTATAAATCAGACAAGTATTCCTTTACACACAACTTTCTAAGTGAACTAGGAACTATTAAAACTAATACAGATGAGGAAAATCCCAATATTATCCAAAAGAGTAATACGCCTTCAATGATTCTTTTCAATGGAAGTTTGATAATAATTGGTTGTACATTAATTTTATTTTACAATCATTTTAAAAAAATTTTCAAAATCATTAAAGATCATCCAAAAGCAATGTTTTATGCAAACATTACCAGACCCTTTGGATTAATAGCTGGGATCCTTTTCTCTGGGATTGGTTTAGTTCCCCATGATTTACATTTTGAAACTCATGTGTTTTTTGCTAATGGAGCCTTTCTAATTTTATTTGTTCTATCTATTTTTCATAGTATTACTGTCTTTTTTTCTAAGCATATAAACAACTTTTACTCCTTAGGATATTTATTATTTTGTGTATTATTATTTAGTTATCTTTTAATTATATTTTTTGGTCCTCAAATTGGACCAGGTAAAATTTTCAATGAACAAGAACTTATGCTTCAAGTAATTGCGCAAAAAAGTATCGTATTAACTTTTACAATTTCTATTCTAATACAAGTAATGGGTTTCTATAAATTATTACAGTCAGAGGAAATTCAAAAAGTTGTCAAATTTTAAAATGAGGAAAATAGTATATATACTTATCGTTTTTTTAATTTTTAGTTTTAAATCTAAAAATAATAATTACAATTATTTTAAAATATTACCTAGTGTTCAAGAAGTAATTGAATTTAACGGATTGTCAAATTTGAATTTTGATAATATAAAATTTGCTTTTTCTCCAAATAAAAATGATCTGCCTTTAAGATTTAATTATACTCAACATATTGAAAAGGCTTCATTAAATAAATCTCAAGTTAGTTATTTAATTGATGATGGTCTTGATATAAAAAAAGAAGGATATAAGATTGATATTAGTATTAACAAAATAGTAATAAAAGCAAAAGATAAAAGTGGTCTGTTTTATGCTTTTGTTACGTTGGATCAATTATTAGAAGATTCCAAAAATCAGAATTTAAATTTACCAATTGTAAAACTCACAGATTATCCATCCTTACCTTTTAGACCTATTCATATAGATGTAAAACATCATATGGAGAAAGAATCTTATTATTATGAATTAATGGATCAACTTGCAAGACTAAAAATTAATGGGGTAATTTTAGAAATAGAAGATAAAATTAAATACGAAAGACGTCCTGAAATAGGATCTTCAGATGCTTATACAATTAATCAATGGATTGCTTTAAGTGAGTATGCTATAAAAAGAAATATAATAATTAATCCTTTAGTCCAGGGTCTTGGACATGCCTCTTTTATATTAAAACATGAAAAAAATAAACATTTAAGAGATGTTCCTACTAGTGATTGGGCTTTTAACCCTTTAAAACCAGAAACTTATGAACTTCAATTTGACCTTTATTTAGATGCTATAAAAGCAACTCCATATAGTAAATATCTTCATGTTGGTGGAGATGAAGTTTATTTGGTTGAAAGAGATGGGAAAAGTGAATTAGAGCTTAATTTAATTTGGCTTAATAAAGTATGTGATTTTGCTAAAACACAAAATAGAATTCCTATTTTTTGGGATGATATGCTTTTAAAACATGCGGGGTTATACAATCCAATGTTTGATGATAAAATGAGTAAAAATAAAGTTGATCAAATTTGGAAAAAAAATGAATGGATTTTAATGAAGTTTATAGAAAAGTTCCCAAAAAATGCAGTTTACATGAGATGGAATTACCAAAAATCAGATACATATGGAAATCAAAAAGCAATTGATTGGTATGTTAGAAATGGGCTAAACGTTATGGGAGCTACTGCTGGACAAACTAGATGGACTTTAATGCCTCAAAGTCAAAGTAATATTTCTCAAATAAGATCATTTGCATTAAGTTCAATTGAAAAAAAAATGGATGGATTGCTTCTAACTTTATGGGATGATGATTCACCTCATTTTGAGTTGTATAAAAGAGGAATTTCTGCTTTTTCTGAATATACTTGGTCTGGAAATAAAAAAACTATAGATGAGTTTAAATCAATCTACAGACACAGAATTTTTGGTTATGAATTTTCAAATCAGGAATATGCCTTTATTGATAAACTTGAAAAACCTGTAGAGTTATGGTTGAACATGCTGTTATCTGAAAAATCATGGAGACCAGGATTATCAAAGAAAGAAAATCCAAAAGAATTTGATATTATTGATTTACCAGATTTAAAAAATAAAGGAAAGTGGTCGGTTAAATATTCTAAAAAAATTAAAAAGGCTAAAGAATCATTGCTAATAAGTAATAAAGTATATAAAATTATCAATTATTATATAGATAATAATTCAAAAAACAATTACACGATACAAATTTATAAACAAGTTAATGAATTGGTGAAATTTTCTTCAAATTGTATAGTTGCATTAGAAAAATTAGATCTTTCAGACACTTTAGATGAAGTGGATTATGAAAAATTAGCTTTAAAGGAGATTAACGATCTTCAAAATAAATTTGATTCTTTAAGGATTGGTTTTGAAAAAACATATTCAATAACTAGAATGATAAATAAACCATCAGATTACATTTTAGATCAAGATCATCATCATCATCCAGCTAATCAGACCTTAAATTTTGATTGGCAGTTTTTGTCTGAAATTTGGCTTCTAGAAAAAATAAAAGAGGCTTATAATTAATTTTTCAATTTGTACTTATATAATTTTATACTTGCTATAAGACCAAATATTGAAAACAATCTAAAAGGAATATTAATTATCCAAATTTCTAAAGTTTCATTAATAAATAATGATTCCTCAAATGCTATTGAAAATGAACTTAAAAATATTTATAATCTTCTTAATCAAGACGAAATCCCAAAATATACTGAATCTTGTAGCTTTTGTGAATATCACAAAAAATTAAACCAAAAACATTCCTACTTTTTTAAAAAACGTAAAT
>CAUZKB010000043.1:0-3153 GCA_963580575.1 Bacteroidia bacterium
ATTAATAGTATATCAAAAGATAAATGAGAGATTTATTTGATAGAATCTATAAAAACAAGGGGCCTCTTGGAATGTGGGCTTCTCAAGCTGAAGGTTATTTTGTATTCCCAAAATTAGAAGGTCCTATAAGTAATAGAATGATTTTTAAAGGAAAAGAAGTTATTACTTGGAGTATTAATGATTATTTGGGACTTGCAAATCTACAAGAAATTAGAGAAGTAGATGCTAAAGCTGCTATTGATTATGGAGCCGCTTATCCTATGGGTGCTAGAATGATGTCAGGCCATACTGAGCTTCATGAAAAATTAGAAAAGGAGTTAGCCTCTTTCGTTAATAAGGAATCTTCATATTTATTAAATTTTGGATATCAAGGAATTCTTTCAACAATTGACACATTAGTTGGAAAAAATGATGTTATCGTTTACGATGTTGATTCTCACGCTTGTATTGTTGATGGAGTTCGTTTACATATTGGAAAAAGATTTACATACAGGCATAATGATATATTAAGTCTTGAGAAAAATTTATTAAGAGCTAATAAAATTGTAGAACAAACTGGAGGGGGCGTACTTGTCATTTCTGAAGGAGTTTTTGGAATGAGAGGCGAGCAAGGATGTTTAAAACAAATTTGTGCTTTAAAGAAAAAATATAATTTTAGGTTTTTGCTTGATGATGCTCATGGTTTTGGAACTTTGGGTAAAAATGGTGCAGGGACTGGATTTGAGCAAGGTGTTCAAAAAGATATTGATGTATATTTTGCAACATTTGCAAAATCAATGGCTTCAACTGGAGCTTTTATTGCTGCAGAAAAAGAAATTATTGATTATTTAAAATATAATATGAGATCTCAAATTTTTGCAAAATCTTTACAAATGCAGTTAGTTGCTGGGATTTTAAAAAGATTAAATATTCTTAAGAATAAACCTGAATTAAAAGATAAGTTATGGAACAATGTCTTAAGGTTGCAAAATGGTTTAAAGGAAAAGGGATTTAATATAGGTAATACTCAAAGTTGTGTTACTCCAGTTTATTTGGAAGGTAGTATCCCTGAGGCAATGGGATTAGTTAAGGATTTAAGAGAGAATTATGGGGTTTTTTGTTCAATTGTAGTATATCCGGTAATTCCAAAAGGATTGATTTTGTTAAGATTAATTCCAACAGCGTCTCATACATTAAAAGATATTAATGAAACACTAGATGCTTTTTCTGAAATTAGAGAAAAATTAAATCAAGGTGTATATAAATTAGAATCAACAGTAAAAGAGAAGAAATTCTAAATTAGTCATTTATCATTACAGGCATAACTAACATAGTTATTTCTTCATTTGTGTTTTCTTTAGTGGGTTTAATTATTCCAGCTCTATTTGGAAGAGACATACATAGTTTAATTTCATCTTCATCCAGGTTGTTCAACATTTCAATTATAAATCTTGAATTGAAACCAATTTGAATATCATCTCCTTTATAATCACAATTTAAAGTTTCTTCGGCACTATTATTATAATCAAAATCTTCGGCTGAAATATTAAGAATAGATCCAGTAATTTTAAGTTTTATTTGATGTGTAGTTTTGTTAGAGAAAATACTTACTCTTTTTAATGAATTTAGAAAAAGATCTTTTTCAATAACTAACTCGTTAGGATTTTCTTTTGGAATAACTGCTTCATAATTTGGATATTTACCATCAATCAGTCTGCAGACAAGAATTGAATCAACGAAACTAAACCGAGCATTTGTTTCATTATATTCAATTTTAACATCACTATTTTGATAATTTTGTAAAACATTTTTTAATAACTGTAAAGGTTTTTTTGGCATTATAAATTCAGCATTATTTTTTGAGGTAAGATCATTTCTTGTATATTTTACAAGTTTATGAGCATCTGTAGCAACAAAATTTATAGCGTTTGTGTTAAATTGAAAAAAAACACCACTCATTACTGGTCTTAAATCATCATTTCCACTAGCAAAAATAGTTGAATTTATAGCATTAGATAAAATATTGGAATTTATAGTTATTAGATTTGAATCTGTTAATAATACTTGATTTGGAAAATCTTCTCCATTTACATATGCTAGAGAATATTTACCATTATTTGTAATAATCTCAAATGTATTTTTATCAGTTTTAATAAATGTAAGCGGTTGTTCAGGAAAAGTTTTTAAGGTTTCTAAAAGTAATTTTGCTGGTAATCCTATTTTACCCTTTTCTTTAGATTCTATTTCTAAGGTTGAAGAAAACATAGTTTCTAAGTCGGAGGCAGTTACATTTAATTTATTGTTTTCTATGTCAAATAAAAAATTATCAAGAATAGGTAGAGTGTTATTATTATTTATTACCCCACCAATAATTTGAAGTTGTTTTAATAAAGAGGAACTTGAGACTATAAATTTCATAGATGTAATTTAACTCAAAAATATTTTAAAGGAGCTTATTAGAAAAATAAACTTATTAACACTTATTTTTATTTTATTTTTTCTATAGAATGTAATTAATAAATAAAAAACATTAGGAAAATGAAAGGATAAAATAAAGATGAAAATCTCCAAAAATTGAAATTTTCAATTACCTTAATTTTGTCGACTAAAATTTTGTTTATTTTTTATTCTTTGCGCTTAGAAAATTCACATTGTTTGTAAATTCATGGATCTTGTTCATGAGAAATTTCTTATTAGAATAAGTGTTATTAGTCCATTTATCATATCCTGATTTTAGAGATTTATTTTATCAATTTGATTTTCAGCAATATTTCCATCATTAATAATTATCCATTTTGAGATTCCATTAAATTAATTAAGACTAAGAAATAAGGAATGCTTAATAAAAAACAAAAAATTATAATTAATTGAATTGATAAATATTTGCTTATTAGGATTATTGTTAATGATATTGGTTTTGTTATTAGTTTTTCTAGTGTTCTATTTGATATTTCCTCTGAAAGAGCCCTCATATTAAGGGCTGGTATTAAAAGAATAAGTAACCAAGGAGATAATTTAAAAAAGGTATTTACATCTATAAAATCTGATTTTATTATATTATAATTTGTTTCAAAAAAAAATAAATTTAACTATTAAATAATAAATAGAAGCTAATTAGTATATAAGCAATAGGAGAATAAAAATAATTGTTTAATTCTTTTTTAATTAACATAT
>CAUZKB010000044.1:0-3070 GCA_963580575.1 Bacteroidia bacterium
CATCAAAATTATATCAAAAGGATTCTCATTAATAAAACTAGATATCTGATGAGCAACAAATAATGAATCATTAGGAAAAACATCAATTCTATAAGCATCATCTGCACCTATAGCTAAAGCTTTTCTTAAAAGAGGATCATTCCTTTCAAGACCAACATTTAAAACAGAAATATGTATACTATTATCTTTTTCTTTAAGTTCAACAGCTCTGGCTAAAGCATAATCCTCATATGGTCCTATAATATACTGAACACCATCTGAATTAAATTTTTTATCATCATTTACAAATGATATGGTAGAAGTTGTATCTGGAACACACGAAATACATATTAAAATATTCATAATATTTTAAAAAGGATCATCATTTGTTTCTTGATCATTATTTGCCTTACTCTTAAACTTACTAACTTCTCTATTATCCAAAGTAGAAAAGTCAGCAAATTTAGCATATCTTTCGATAAACTTTAATTTGATTTTACCAGTTGGTCCATTTCTATTTTTTCTAAGTAACAACTCTGCAATACCAGCAGTCAAATTTCCATCTTCATCTTCAGTTATATCATATCTATCTGCCCTATATACAAATAATACCATGTCTGCATCTTGTTCAATTGAACCAGATTCTCTCAAATCAGATAAAACAGGTCTTTTATCTCCCCCCCTTGTTTCAACTGCTCTGCTCAATTGAGAAAGTGCTATCACAGGTATATTTAATTCCTTTGCTACTGCTTTTAAAGATCTTGAAATTGATGCTATCTCTTGTTCTCTATTTCCAGAAGTTTTACCATATTCACCAGACATTAATTGCAAATAATCTACTATAATACATTGAATGCCATGCTGAGATTTTAATCTTCTAGATTTTGCCCTTAACTCTAAAATACTTAATGCTGGTGAATCATCTATAAATATTTTAGCATTATTTAACTGATCAGTTTTATGTAAAAGTTGTTGCCATTCATAATCTTTTAAATTGCCCTTTCTAATTTTATCACTATCTAACTCTGCCTCCGCAGATATTAATCTGTTAACAATTTGCAAAGAAGACATCTCTAAAGAAAAAAGTGCCATTGGCATATCATGATCAATAGCAGCATTTCTTATCATTGATAATACAAGAGCAGTTTTTCCCATAGATGGTCTACCAGCTATTATAATTAAATCAGACTTTTGCCAACCTGAAGTAATATTATCTAAATCAATAAATCCAGAATGAACACCTGTAATACCATCTTTTTTTGTTTTCTTAGATTCAAGTTCATCAATTGCTTCTTTCATTAAATTTTTTACTTGATCATAATTTTTTCTTACATGAGATTCTGATATATCAAATAAAGATTGTTCTGCATTGTCCAATAAATCAAAAACATCAGTAGTATCCTCATAAGCTTCTTTTTGTACTTCTCCAGAAACTTCAATTAGTTGTCTTTTAATAGATTGTTCTAAAATAATTCTAGAATGAAATTCAATATTTGATGATGAATTTACACGAGTAGTAAGTTGGGAAACATAATAAGAACCACCTACAAAATCTAACTTTCCATTTTTCTTTAATTGATTTGTTACGGTTAATAAATCAACTGGTTCTGAATTATTAAATAAATCAATAATTGCTTGATAAATTTCTTTGTGAGAATCTTTATAAAAATTATTAGGTTTAAGAATATCTATTACATCAGTTAATGCTTGCCTCTCAATCATAAGTGCACCTAAAACAGATTGTTCCAAATCCAATGCTTGAGGAGGAAGTTTTCCTAGGTTTACCTTATTAGATAAACCTAAATTTTCTCTGCTTATTTTTGAAATTATTCTAGGGTTATTTTTCAATTATTTAATATTTAAACAAACCTACTTAAAAATATAAATTCCAAAGAAAATAAAATTTATAATTATCCATATATTATCAACAAAGAGAAAGTATTCATAATAATTTGTGTGACTATTAATTATATATAATTTTGAAATAGATGAAAAAAATAAAACCAAAAAAAATTCATATAATTTCTATTGGAGGTAGCATAATGCATGATTTAGCTATAAATCTAAAATCAAATGGAAATTTTATAACTGGTAGTGATGATAAAATCTATGATCCTGCAAGAAAAAATCTTAGAATTCATAATATTCTACCTGAAAAACTTGGGTACTATAAAAATAACATAAAAAATAATCTGGACTTTGTTATAATAGGTATGCATACAAAAAATAATAACATTGAATTAAAAAAAGCTAAAAAATTAAACATACCTATTTTTTCTTATCCAGAATACATAAAAAAATTATCACAAAATAAACAAAGAATTGTAATAGCCGGAAGCCATGGTAAAACAACAATTACTTCGATAATAATGCATGTCCTTAAATTTTATAAAAAAGATTTTGATTACTTAGTAGGTGCCAAAGTTAATGGTTTTAATAAAAATGTTAAATTATCTAATAGTCCAATTATAATTATAGAGGGCGACGAGTACTTAACTAGTCCACTTGATAAAAAACCAAAATTCTTAAACTATGACCATCATATAGTTCTAATAAGTGGAATTGAATGGGATCACTTTAACGTATTTAATACGTTTAAAAAATATTTAAAACAATTTAAAAATCTAGTAAAAATAACACCAAAAGCTGGTGAAATAATTTATAATGAAAATGATGAAAATATAAAAAACATTTTAGAAAATGATATCGATGAAAACATAAATAAAATACCATATAGTGAATTGCTATTTATTAAAAAATATGGAAAAACATTGTTAATAAATAAAAATAAAAAAATTCCAATTAAAATATTTGGTAAACATAACATGCAAAATTTAGCAGGAGCTCAAAAAGTTTTAAATCAATTAGGAATTGAGAACAAGCTTTTCTATAAAGCTATAAAAACGTTCAAATTACCCCATCAAAGACTTGAGATTTTACACGATGAATCTAATAAAAAAATATTTAAAGACTTTGCACATTCCCCATCAAAACTTAAATCCACTATTAATGCAGTAAAAAATCAATATAAAAAAAAATTATTAAGCATATATGAACTTCATAGCTCGAGTAGTCTAAACAAGAAATTTTT
>CAUZKB010000045.1:0-2883 GCA_963580575.1 Bacteroidia bacterium
ACATTTTCTAAATTTTCTCTAAGCTTTTTATTTTTTATTTCTAGAACTAATCCTGAATTTATAAGTGACTAAAAATATAAAATTTTTAAAGCATAACTAAGTAAATAAGTCAAAATAGTTTTCATGTCATCCCTTAGTGTATACTGATTATCATAATAAAATTTCTTAACCGTAATAGACTTTATTTTTTTCCAATTTATCATAATAGAATCCGTAACATCAACAATTTCCTTTAAATAAGTTCTATGTTTTAATAAAGAAAAATGGTTTTGCTCAATTTCATCTCTTATATTCAAAATCAAAGTTTCTTTATCTTTTTTTTCGCTATAATTTTGAATATCTCTTTCAACACCCAAAGAGCCAAGAATTGATATAAAAACAGCTATCCCACTAATTATGGTTTTTCTCATAAAATATTAACTCTAATCTTTTAAAATTAAAAAATTGTAATAGATTTAAAACATTAATAAGGAAATTGTCCAATTATATTACCTTGAGGATTATATCTTGCAACAATATACACTTTTCCATCTGAGGTAATTGCATATCCCATTCCAATATATTTTGTTGACTCCCATATCATTTGTGTATAATGACCTATCATAACACCTTCATTTAAAGGAGATCCTATAACGGCATATATATAGTCTATAATTTCATTATACCAAGAAATTGATCCATCCTTAAATGGTGTTTCTGTAACTCCAGATGAATTCCAAGCATAATATAAATTCTCGCCTTGACCAGGTCTAGTATTTGATTCTGAATGAACCAATCCCTTATTGTTTTTTGCAAGAATATTTGCGTAATCTTTCGCATCATTTGAAAGATCATTCGACCATTCAATTAAATTAACCCCAACTTCATTTCTAGCATCATTATGAACTTTTAAAGCTAAGACTATATCATCATTATCTTGATTCAACATATCCTCACTTGAAGATTTTTCGTCTTTAGAAGAAGAACAAACAACTATCAACGAAAAAATAAAAAAATAAATTTTATACATAACAATCCTTAAAATAAAAATATTTCATTCAAGTTAAAAAGGAAGTTTTGATAAATCCACATTTCCTCCTGAAATTATAATCCCAATATTTTTGTTTTCAAAATTTTCTTTTTCCCTAATTAAGGCAGCTAAAGCAACTGCACAAGATGGTTCACAAACAATTTTTAATCTTTCCCATATAAGTCTCATTGATGAAATTATTTCTTTTTCTGTCACTCTAATTATTTTTTCTACATTGTTTTTTATAATTGGAAAATTTACGTCTCCTAATTGTGTTTTTAGCCCATCAGCTATAGTATTTGTAGTCAAATTGATTTCAATTTTTCCTGATTTTAAAGATCTGTAAGCATCATCTACTTCAAAAGGTTCTCCTCCAATAACTTTACAATTTTTTCCAAAATATTTAGTAGCCAAAGCTGTTCCTGCAATTAATCCTCCTCCTCCAACTGGAACAAAAACAAAATCTAAATTGGGATGTTTTTCTAATAATTCTTTACATGCCGTGCCTTGACCAAGAATAACATTAATGTCATTAGATGGGTGAATAAATGTAGCTCCTTTCTCTCTAATTATTTCACTAGCTTTAATTTCTCTGTCTTCTAGGGAAGATTTGCATTCAAAAAGAATTCCTTTATAACTTTTTACAGCTTCTTTTTTAACCTTTGCTGCTGATTCAGGCATAACTATATATGCTGGAACATTAAGTCCTTTTGCTCCCAAAGATAAAGCTTGAGCAAAATTACCAGATGAATGAGTAACAACACCTTTCTTTTTTTGAATATTAGAAAGCTGCATTATAGCATTAGTGGCCCCTCTCATTTTAAATGCACCCATTTTTTGAAAATTATCACATTTAAAATAAATCTTTGAACCTATCATTTCATTAACTAAGTCCGATTTAATAATTGGCGTATCATGAATAAAAGGCTTAATCCTATTATGGCATTCAATAAGTTTGTCTTTTGTCATTAAAATACTTTTTTTAAATTTAATATATAATAAAAAATGAATAATTGGATAAATGACATAATATTTATTGACTTTTTGTCCGTTTTTTATTTTTGGTATGATATTTGAAATTCTGTTTAAAAAAGATTGATATAAATTATGGATCTAACTAATAAATTTTATAAAAAAACCTTGTCTGCAATAGAAAAAGGCGCATCAATTAATGATTTATATAGAGCTTTATATAAATATGAAAAACTTGAAGATTACGATGCCTGTGCGGGAATTTATAAAGCAATAAAAAAGAAAATTAATAAATTAAAATAGTTAATAAATTGATACAGAAAATTAATCCTCTAGAAAGATTATTTCTATCTTTATTCTTAGATAATCAATAAGCATTCAATTTTTATGGTTGCAAAAGTTTTTACTTTGTCCTTTTATTTGTTTATGATTATAGTTTTAATAATTAAATGGTTTTTTGAATTATAAAACCTATTATAATAAATAGAATGAAAAATATCTTTCTAATTTTAGTGTGTCTTTTTAGTTTGTCTCTTCAAGCGCAAAAGACTGTTGAAGCTAAAGAGTTAACTAGGAAAGAAATAAGATTACTAAAAAAACAAAAAGCCTTTGAAAAGCAAAAAATTAAGTACGAAAAAAGAGGTTTAAATGCTTGGGGAGTTAATGAATATGCTCTAAATATTGTTTCAGCTATTCGCGAACATCTTGGTGTAGCAAGGATAGACTCAGAAAAAGGTACTGTAATTTTAAGGGAAGCATTATCCTTTAAAGGAGGCAAAATATATCCTTTGTGGGTGATAGATGGTCAAATATTTGACAATCCTCCAGAAACTCTACCATTACAAAATATTAGAGAAATACGAGTATATAAGTCGTTAGCAGAAACAAATAGATGGGGACAA
>CAUZKB010000046.1:0-2879 GCA_963580575.1 Bacteroidia bacterium
AAAAACAAATCACATGGAACAAAAAATATTACGATGCAATTAAAATCTCTCCCGAAATGCCAACGAATAAAATTCTAAATTTAATTATTTGAACAAAGAATTATTTAAATTTTCTTTTATTCTACTTAAAATATTCTCAACATTTCCTTTTATAAAATTTTGCCCTGTTATGTTTTCATATAACTCTATATACCTTTCGGAAATAGATTTTATAAAATTACCATCCATATTAGGTAAAACATCTCCTTCTAAACCTTGAAAATTTCTTTCAATTAACCATTGTCTTACAAATTCTTTAGATAGTTGCTTTTGAGATTGACCCTTTTCTTGTAGGTCTTCATATCCATCTTTATAGAAAAACCTAGATGAATCAGGTGTGTGAATTTCATCAATTAACTTAATTTCACCATTATTTGATTTGCCAAATTCATACTTTGTATCAACTAAAATTAAACCTTGCTTTTCAGCTAATTCACTTCCTCTTTCAAACAACTGATAAGTATATTTTTCAATAACGTTATAATCCGATTCACTGACTATTCCTTTTTCAATTATTTCTTCTTTTGAAATATCCTCATCATGACCAACTTCAGCTTTAGTTGCTGGAGTAATTATTGGCAAGTTAAATCTATCATTTTCAATCATACCATTTGGCATACTAACACCACTTATTTCCCTATAACCTTTTTTATATTGTCTAGCTGCATGACCAGATAAATAGCCCCTGATTACCATTTCAATTTTAAAAGGTTTACAAAATTGACCAATTGCCAAATTTTCATCTGGTGATAAGGTTAACCAATTTGGAACAATATCAGAAGATTTTATTAACATTTTTGTAGCAATTTGATTTAAAATTTGACCTTTGTAAGGTATTCCTTTTGGCATTACAACATCAAAAGCTGATAACCTATCAGTTGAAATAATAATTATACAATTTTCAAGAAAATAAACATCTCTAACTTTGCCTCTATACTTGGAAATCTGACCTGGAAAATTAAAATTTGTTTCCATTAAAGTCTTAAATTTATTATTCTTCACGATCAATATTTTTATATGCTTTAATTATTTTTTCAACAAGATCATGTCTTATAATATCCTTTTCATCTAAATATGTTATTCCTATTCCTTTTACATCTTTCAAAATCAAAAGCGCTTCTTTAAGACCAGAAATTACTTTTTTTGGCAAATCAATTTGACCTGGATCGCCAGTTAACATAAATTTTGCATTTTTTCCCATTCTAGTTAAAAACATCTTCATTTGTGCATGAGTTGTATTTTGAGCTTCATCTAAAACAACAAAAGCATTGTCTAAAGTTCTACCTCTCATAAAGGCAAGAGGTGCAATTTGAATTATTCCCTTTTCAATGTAATTAATTAATTTGCTATGAGGAATCATATCTTTTAGAGAATCATAAAGAGGCTGCATATATGGATCTAATTTCTCCTTTAAATCTCCAGGTAAAAACCCTAAACTTTCACCAGCCTCTACAGCAGGTCTAATTAAAACTATTCTTTTAACTTGTTTCTCTTTTAATGCTTTAACAGCCATAGCTATTGCCGTATAAGTCTTTCCAGTACCAGCAGGTCCTATAGCAAAAATTATATGATTATTATTGATGTTTTTTACTAAATCAATTTGATTAGTAGTATTAGCTTTAATAACTTTTCCATTTACATCATGAATTATTAATGTTTCTATAGCTTCCTTAAAATTTGGAATTTCATTATCATTAGAAAAAACAATCTGTTCTATAAACTTCGTCTCTAATGAATTATAAATCCTCAAATAATCAATTAATAATTCTGAACATCTTTTAAAGTCTTCTAAAATTTGAGGTTCACCATAAGCTTTTAATAAATTTCCTCTGGCAATAATTTTTAATTTAGGAAAATAAGATCTTAACTTATTTAAATGTATATCTTGATCTCCAAAAAAATCTTGTGGATTTATATCTTTTAGTTCAATTTTGATATCATTCAAAGGTCAATGAATTAAAAAAAAATTAATTTTAACTTGGATTAATGAATTTTAGTAAAAATATATAAATTTTAACTTATTTTAAAAATGATCAAATAGTTTATGAATTTTATAACATTAACTACAGATTTTGGTTATAAAGACTTCTCAATAGCTGTTACAAAAGCAGCTATTTATAAAAATATTCCTGGTGTAATTGTAATTGATATCTCGCATCAAATTAGCCCTTATAATAAGACACAGGCAGCATACATATTAAAAAACTCTTATAAGTCTTTTCCTCCAGGAACTATTCATATTATAGGAATTGAGTCTGAACTTACACCTGAAAACTCACATTTGGCAATGCATTTTGATAACCACTATTTTATTGGTGCTAATAATGGAATTTTTTCTTTGATCACTGAAAATATAAAACCAGATAAAATAGTAGAAATAAATATTCATAAAAATATAATAAGTAACTTTCCAGTAATTGATGTTTTTGTTAAAGTTGCTCAACATTTATCTTCTAAAGGTTCTCTTGATGTAATTGGTAAGAAAATTAAAGATATTAAGGAACTGACTGAAATAAAGCCAGTAATTAATCAAAAAAAAGATCAAATTTTAGGTAGTGTAATTTATATTGATAATTACGGGAATGTAATTACTAACATAACAAAAAAAGTTTTTAATGAAGTTGGAAAATCTCGTTCATTCACAATAGAGGCAAGAAGAGTTAAGTTCAAAGAAATTTTCTCAAGTTATAGTCAAGCAATTGATTTTTCAGTTAATAAAGAAAGAAGAGAAGAAGATGGAAAGAAACTTGCTTTATTTAATTCAGCTGGTCATCTTGAATTAGCTATTTATAAAAGTAATCCTGAATCAGTTGGAAGTGCAAGTTCTCTTTTTGGTCTTG
>CAUZKB010000047.1:0-2642 GCA_963580575.1 Bacteroidia bacterium
CTTAAGGTTTCAAGATCCCCTTTATTAATAAGATCATCAATTGAAGAGTTTCGAGAAGAGTTACATCCAAGAAGGAAGATTAGAGAAAGAGTTATTATTAATTTTTTCATTTTACTGTAATATGTTAGTTAAATAGAGTTTCTAACTCAGCATATATAGAAATTATATTGATTACTGAGTTTAAATATTTTTGTTGAGCATTTAAAAGCTGATTTTGAGCTTGCCTTAATTCAAATGAAGACACCATTCCTTCAAAAAATTTTATAGAATTTTTTTCTTCTATAGAAATTGACAACATCATGTTTTCTCTATCAATATTATATGAATCTAAAGCTAGTAGAAAATCATTGAGTTTTTGTTTAACAAGGGCACGTACACGTTCTTTATGATCAACGTAACTTGTCTCAGCATTATCCATTGCATACTTAGCCTTTTGAGAGGAAGCTCTTAATCCTAGAGATGAAAATATTGGAACTTCAAGATTAATCCCAAATACAGATGAGCCAAACCATTTTTGGTCACTTTGCAAAAATTTAAAATCGTCATTATATCCTGTAAAAGAATTACTATAAAACCCTGTAATCTTAGGTAATCTTTTTGATTGCTCAAACTTATATTCAAGTTTCTTTGTATCATAGGTATTTTTTGAAATTTTTATTTCAATATTATTATCTGGTATAAAGTCAACTATAGATTTATTAAAGACAATATCACCAGATATAAATTTTTCGACGTCTGTTGTCAGTACTAATTGATCTTCAATTTTTATTCCCAGAATTAATTTTAATAAGTCTTTTTGGTTATCATATGTTTTCTCTGTTTGCTTTAGTAAAAATTCAGATTGTGCTAAAGTGATTTTAATTTGTTCAACGTTTTCAATTTCTTCAAATCCATTATTATAAAGTTCCGAGATTTCATAATAATCTTTTTTGAAATTTTCAACATTATTTTTTAACAAACTAACACCTTCTTTTAAAATTGAAACAAGGCTGTATAATTTAATCACCCCTTCTTTAACCTCTAGAAGTGTTTTTTCATAAAAGTTTTTTGAAGTTTCAAGATAAACTTGAGTTGCTTGAAGACCAACTATCCATGAACCGTCAAAAATTTGCTGTTCCATTTTCATTGCCCCAAAAGCCGTTTTCTCAAGCCCAAATTGAACTTCTGAAAACTCCCCAGGGGGCCCTCCAAATTTTTCTAAAGGGATAAGAGAAGTGGGTAATTCAATATAATTTGTATAATCTAATTTTGCTGTTATTTGAGGTAATCCAGTTGCAATTGTTGCCCATTTCTGATTATACGCCATTAAAATTTCTCGTTCAGCATTCAAGAGATTTCGATTATTTTTTATACCATACTCAATAGCCTCATCTATGCTTAAGCTAGTTATTTCGCCTTGTGAAAAACCATAACTTGTGAATGCAATAAATAATAATATTTTTTTCATTTTTTAATCATTTGTATTACCCATTTTGGAATTAATTTTTTACGCTCATTCATCATTTCATTAAATTCTTTTCTACTAAATTTTTTCATTTTAATTATTATTGGACTACTTATAAATGGAAAGACAATTAAGCTTAAAATATTTGTTACAAAATGAATGGGATCTCCTTTTTTATAAAGTCCTTTTTTCACACCATCATTATATTGATCAACTAGTTTAGATTCCATAATCATCTTTCCTCTTATAATTTTTAGGACAGAAGAAGGGTTGTTTTTTAATTCATTTACAACAAACATTGGCAGGTGAGGCTCTGCAATTATCATATCAATATATTTTGAGCTTGTTAACTTAAGTTTTTCCTCAAGTGTAGTTTTTTCATCATTATAAACTTCAACCATTTTACTCATAAAATCACGAATCGTTTCAAGCATTATGATTTCAAAAAGCTTTCTTTTACTCGTGAAGTAATAATTTAGTAGGGCCAGATTTATACTTGATTCTTTTGCAATCTCTCTAGTTGTAGTTGCACTATATCCTTTTTTTAAGAAAAGACATTTAGCTGCATCTTTGATTTTTATTCCGGTATTTGAATATTTAGCTTCCAACCCTTGTGTTTATAGTGCAAAGTAAAGTTAAACAGATGAATTAAACAAATGATTAATAAAAAATTAACAATAAATTAAATAGTATGATTATTTTTGAATTAATGGGAATGACAAACTATATAAAAATCTTTAATGAATTTCTAAAAAAAGAAATAGATTACAATAATCCAAAAAACCTGTATGATCCAGTAAAATATATATTGGATTCAGGAGGTAAAAGACTAAGACCTCTTATAACATTGTTTGTTTCAGATCTTTTTACAGAAAACATAATTAATGCTCTTCCTGCTTCTGCAGCCTCGTCAATAGATAAACTAATCAAATCATTATGACTGAAAGTTGTCTCAGTCAACAGGAGTAGTATTAAAGAAAGCCTTAACATCAATTGAAAAATAATGTATTTTTACTAAATAGTAACATGGGCAAATTCAAGAATTATATCAACCATTTAAATGAATATATCGATAAAAATTTATCATTTGATGATCCCAAGAATTTATATGACCCAGTTAAGTATATTTTACAAAATGGAGGTAAAAGGGTCAGGCCAGTATTTACACTTTTTATATCTGAACTTTTTTCTGGTAAAA